>CBDCUE010000019.1:0-174094 GCA_965222515.1 Rickettsiales bacterium
TCACTACCAAAAAAACCCTCCTTCTCCTTACTCGTATAACTCCTATCATAATCCACACTACTCAACACATTTATCTTATTCTTAGCCAATACCTTTCCCTCTCCTGCTATCTCTACATTACTACCATATATTGTTATATTATTCTTACTCCTTATCTTTCCATCTCCTCCTACCTTTATATTGCTACTTTGATTAATACCACTCTCACTCTCACTCGTCCACGTTATATCCCTTCTTCCTCTACTCCTCTTCTGCGTACTCACTGTCTTACCTCTTTGATATATCCTTCACTGACAACACATTAAAACTTCCTACAGTCTCAACATCCATACTTCCAGATACTTCTATATCACTACCCCTCACCGTTACATCACCTCCACTCTCTATCACCAAATGTCCTTTTTTATCTCCTGTTCCTATATTTATCTTACTACCTATATTTCTCAAATTATATGTTTCTGTATAATTCTTACTATCTCCACTTCTACTAGCACTCTCCAGTACAATACTACTTATCTCTACATCTCCCTCAGCCTTTATATAAGACGATTCCCTAGCCTCTATATCAGCACTCATATTCCTAAAATCTCCTCCTGCCTTTATCACCACATTATCCCCTGTTATAGATGCTCTATTATCTATCACATCTCTATAATTCTCTCCTTGTCCTTCTCTTCTCACCAAACTCTCACTCACTATATCTCCTCCTGCTATCAATGAAACCGTCGATGCTTTAGATTCTAAGCTACCTGTGTTTTTTATACTTCCTTCCTTTGCTTCAAACCCTAAATATCCATTTGATGATATAAAAAAACTATCATTCTCTATAATCTCCTTTTTTAGATATAAATGACATTCCTCCTCCACTTCTTATATCACTCACATTCAAATCTATATCTCCTACACTACTCACATTTATATTATTTCCTGCACTTATTCTAGCTTCACTAACATTCCTACCACCTACCTTTCTTAACAACATTTATCACCTCATCTCCATTACCATCAATCATACTAAATAATGCATCCTCCACCTCCTTATTCCAATCTTGACAAATTACTTATATTCACAAACTCACTTCCATATATATCCACATCTCCTCTTTTTTCAGTACCTTCTTGGTTCGCTTTTCTCTTCTTCTGTGCTGTAGTTTCTTCTAAAATAGACCTTCCCTGGTATCTTGCTTTTTTATCTTTTATACCTGCTCTAATATCCGTATTTACCAAATCAACCCTTTTTCCCCTTATCATCAAATTATTACCCGCAACTATATTACTATCCCTACTTGCTACCTCCTCTCCACTCAAAAATATATTATTTCCTGCATATTTCCTACCTTCTCCTCATCCTTGATTCTCGCCTTGCTCTGCTTCGATAAATATAATTTAGGTGCCAATACTCTATATTTTCTACCATTCACTAACACATCACTCTCAACCAACCACATCACATCCTTCTCCAATCCATCCCTCTCCTCCTTACTCAACTCCTCTCCCACCCTATCACTCATACCCATGTTCTCAAGCAACTCAGCCGCATTATCATACAACTTCTTCATAAGCTCCATGTTACTCCTCGTCTTATTACTCGCCATCAAACTCCTCTCCATTCCCAACCTCCTTATCTCCCTATCAAACCTCTTCTTTCTCATAATAACTATCTCCCATCATCACACGCTCATCTTCCACATCTATTCCTGCCCTCCTCAAAAAATACATACTTCCATGATATTTCTTACTATCAGTAAACTCCAACCTACTCTCTATTAAATAATTTATCTTCTTACCACCTGATCTACCTTCTTTCTTACTATTCTTACTATTCTTACTATTCTCATTATTTATTCTATATAAATTATTATTTAATCCAACTATATCATCATCACCTAACCCTATTCCTCCATCTTGCAATAACTCATTCAACCTATTTTCTTTAACTACATCATTAAACACACCATTTACAGCTGTCTCCTGATCCGTTATTGTCGTTGTTTTCTTTACCTTATATCCAAAAAAACTCCTTCTGCTCCTATTCAATGTTACTGTCTTTACTACCTCACTTATACTACTATTCGCATTGTTACTAACATTACCTGTTATTGCTAAGTTTCCATTCACTGCTTTGATTTGTGCTGTCTCTGCTGAATATATTATTGTATTGTATAAACCATACCTCTTACCATACTCATTCTTAACTTACATCTGCTACGCATATATTTCCAAGAACACTTAACTATTTGCAACCCTGTTACAAAAATTGATGAAGTATTATTACTAACATTTCCTTCTATATTTATACTATTATTTGCTTGTAAAACTGACCCTCTATTATAAAAATCATCTGTCTTTATATCTATATTATTTTTTGCTGTAATTACCCCCTGTTTAGTTCTCAAAGTGACTTTACTTAACCTTTCCTCTTTCTCAACTCTCCACAGAATATTTCCATAACTTCTTAAATTCCAATAAGTATTATAACCATAATACCCCCCTCCATCTGGATCATAATCCCTACCCAAATTATTCAAAACCTTACTCCTAACATACAAACTTCCCCCTGACCTTATATCTCCCACATAATTATTTCACCAACCCATTTTGCTTATACTCTCCACTCTCATCATCATACACACCTCCCAAATACATATCTCCTCACAGACTCTATCAAACTATCCTCCTTATTATATATACCATTACCAACTCCACTTACTATACTCATATTCTACCATCAGAATATATCACTCCCCTCTCCCTATTATCAACATCATTACCCGCCTCTATACTAACATCCCCACCTACTTGAATCAATCCTTGGTTTATCACATTTACCTCAGACTCTATATCAAGAAATCCCGTAGCCACTATATTCCCTCCAAACTCATTCGAAACTGTATGTTTTGCCGTCAAACTAATATTTCCTTCCTGTTTTTCATACTCCTCTCCATTCTCATCCAAATACTTCTTCACCCCTATGCGATCTTATCTTACCACTATTTACCACATTACCTAACTTCGCCCTCAACTCTATATCACTACCCTGATCAAACTCTCCTCTATTATATATATTATTCGCCGACAGATCTAATAATTTTAAAGCCTCCACTCCCACAAAACTCTCATCACCCAAATACAAATCTCCTTCATAATCCAATTCCACCTCATTATTACTCTCTATTCTACCATTCTCATTATTTATTGATGACATTCCTGCCACTCTAACCACTGAATAATCTCCATAACCTTTTATCAACCCCTCTCTATTATTAAAAATCCCTACTTGATTTATCACTACACCTCCCCATCCTTTTATTTTTCCTTCTTCATTATTCAAACCATCTATAACTATATTTCCTCCTGCTATTATCTCTCCTCCTGCTTTGTTTTCTACACTCTGTAACCTTATCTCACTACCCGACATCACCTCTCCTCCTTGATTCTCCATCACTATATTATCATTCACCAAATCTATAAACCCTTTAGCATAAATAACTCCTTTTTTATCTCCTAATCTCTTATTAATCACTTTGCTAATCTTATCACTCACACTTATATTGCCTTCACTTAAAATCTCTCCACCCTCATTACTCAACTCCTGAACATCTAACTTTATATTATTACTAACCGAAATAACTCCTTGATTAGTCACCTTATTTATCACTGACATTTTTAAATTCTGCTCCGCAAACACTCTTCCCATATTTACAAAACTCCGAGCATCCAATAACAAATCTCTTTTTGACCTTATCGCTCCTTCATTTTCTATCTCTGCAACAACTGATATTATTGTTTGATTATTAGATATTATATCTCCTTTATTATCTAAATTATTTGATGCTAAATCTATATTATTTAGTGCCAAAATACTTCCTTCATTACTAATACCTTCTATCACTGACATTTTTAAATTCTGCTCCGCAAACACTCTTCCCATATTTACAAAACTCCGAGCCTCCAATAACAAATCTCTTTTTGACCTTATCGCTCCTTCATTTTCTATTTCGTTTTCTACATTCAAATTTATACCCTTTTTACTATAAATATATCCATCATTACTAACATATTCTACATCTCCTATTATTCTTTCTTCTGCAATAATACTTCCTGTATTGTCTATGCTTCTTATTTTATCTAACAATAAGTTTTCCCCCCTAACATATAGCAAACCTTCATTTTCTAACCCCTCACCCTCAAGCAACAACTCCTCACTTTCCAACCTGCCCTCATTTAAAATATTTCCTGCCGCCAATATCTCAATTTTCTTTAATGTTTTTTCTACCTCTTGATTTTTAACCACCGCACTATTAATCACATTATCACCCTCTATAATAACCTCATCTTGCACATTTAATGTTGTACTACTTCCTATAATCTTAACTTCATCTGCTTTTGATTCTATTTTTACCTCCTTCGCCAAAACATATGCTCCTTTTTTTGCATATGAATATAATTGATTTATCTCCTCCATTCTCTTGCTTACTCCCTCTTCTTCTTTACTTACTCCTTTCTCTTCTTTACTTACCTCTTCCTCTTCTTTACTTACCTCTTCCTCTTCTTTACTTACCCCTTCCTCTTCTTTACTTACCTCTTCCTCTTCCAAACCTTCTGCTTCATAACCCGTTGACACTAATTTTACATCTTTTTTAGCCAATATCTCTAAATTAACTACTTCTATTTCAGTTTCTTGCTTTTCATCTCCAATTTTAATCTTTCGCTTTGCTATAATCTCTATCTTCCCTTCTTTACTAACTATATGTCCTCCTGCTATATCTATATCTTCATTCTTAGACTCTATTCTAATATCTCCTTTACTTCCTATATCTCCCTTATTAACTATTCTACCATCTGACAATATCTCTATATCTCCTGCCGTTGCATACATTACCCCTTCATTATTCACACCCATACCATCTTCTGTTGCTATTATTTTTATTCTTCCTGCATACATTCCACCCAATGCATAAGAATCTACTGCAACTCTTTTTTCGTCTCTATCTTTCTCCTTTGAACTAACCTCTTCTTGTACAACATCATATTTATCATTACCTGTTAAAATCTTTATATCCACATCTTTTTTGCTCTTATCTCCTTTTACTCCATATATATCACCAGTAATTTTTGCTACCCTTGTTACTATATTAAAATAATCAGTCTCCTCACCCAAATCTACCCCCTTTCCTCCTATAAAAATCTCTCCTCTTCCTGACAATGAAAACTCTTTTATTCTGCCTTCTTCTATATTACTATTTCCTGTAATTAAATTCACTCTCGGAGTTTTAATAAATCCACACCCATTACAAGATATTCCATTTGGATTCGCTATAAATAATGCCGCATTCCCTCCAAACTGCTCTATATATCCATTTAATACACTATTACTATTACTAGTAACCTCATTCAAAATAGTTCTGGCACTTCCACTATTTTGTAAATTGTTGTTTCCATTAATCATACCTCCCAAAACACTATTACCGTTATTCTGAGAATTATTTAATATTTGACCTCTACTACCTACATTATAATCCAAAAACCTATTATGAGACATTCCTTGAGCATTAGGTGTCGCAATCTGCACTATAGGTACACCATTCTGTGCCCTATCTAACTCTGTATTACCGCTATTACCACTATCCACTTTTAAAGCGCCAGCATTATCAGTTGTCAAGCTTTGACTAGCCTCTAAATTATTAGAAAATGCAAATGACACATCTCCAAATACCAAACTGAAACTCAAAACATAACTCAAAACTCTAACAAAAATCTTTTTCTTCTTCTTGCCTTCATATATCGCAGGCAAACCCCTAACCATACTCATAATCTTTAGTTTATAAAAAAATTAATCTTTCAAACTAAACTTATCTTTTTTTCTTTACAAGTTTTTTTTTATCTTTACAATTAACCCTTTTGATGGTCATACCTTAAAATCTAATTTGGATCAAGCGGAAAGATTAAGTGGTAGAAGTTTTAAGGAGATTTATGTGTATCAAGGTTATAGAGGACATAAAATAAAGGATAAAGATGTTATTGTGGCTAGAACAAGAAGAAAAATGCTGTCTATTTTACAAAAGAAATATCAGAAAAGAGGAAATGCAATAGAGCCAGTGATAGGTCGTATTAAGAAATGGCTCAAGAGGATGAGAGCTATCTCAAAGGAAAAATAGGAATAATATGAATGCAATAGCTACTGCTGGGATTTAATCTAAGAAAGCTGTTAAATTGTATAGATAGTTATCTTTTTATCATAATCTCAAGAGTAATTTTTGCAAAAAAATATCTTTTTTTAAGAAACATATGATGAGCCCTTTTGACTGGACAGGTTTTAGAAAAATTTAAGATAGAATTTGCCTTTAATTTATTCCTAAAAAAAACCATTAAAACCTTTGTAATTTTAAATCAAATAATGAGATAAAATTACATAAATAATGATAAAATTATTGCTAATTTTATCATTTAAAAAACTAGATAAAATATGGTCATCGGCACCTCTGCCTGTTCCATAAACTTATTATAAAACCTCCTTACAATAATATCAACTTCTTATTTTTATTTTATATGGATGCTTACTCCATATTTCTCTTATATCATTAAGTAAATCTGATGAAATTATTCGGGGCTTTTGTTGATAGTAATAGCTAGATTTTCCAACCTCTAATATCTGACATTGTTTGTTAATAGAAAAATGGGGGTGTGCTATATTTATAAAATTTTTTCTTGTTTCCATAGCTACTCCCCCAAGACTTTTTTTAAAAAATCCCTCTCCATTATTACCTCTACTATTTTCTCATGAAGTTTTGAAATTTCTAAGCTTTTATTTGACAATTCAATGTTATTATTTGAACTAAATATCTCCTTACCTCCTTCTTTAAATTGCTTCACCCATTTATTAATACAAGAGCTACTAATCTTAAATTCTTGACTTAATTCAGATACCGTAACTTGACCTTTTAAATATTTCAATACCACTTGAAATTTAAAACTATTACTATGGGTTTTTCTTATTTTTTTACTTAACATTTTTGTGATTATTAATTTTGTTTTTAAAAATTATTTTAATCTTTTTTTAACCAATAAATCAAAAAATATTCTACCTTATTTTTTCTCAAATCCTGTCCAACTTTTTGGGCTCATCATATTCCAATAATAAACATTTAGCCTTTAATTGTCAACAAAGCAGAAAATAGAAAGAAGAAATCCTGCAAATCAATTTTGTTTTAGTATATAATCTACACCAACCTCTTTATCTCTGAATCTTTTAAATTATCTGGGATTATTATGGTGGGAATTAAAATTTTATAAGAAATTTGTTCGGTTATACTGGAAATTAACTTTCCCTTATTTGAAGATGAAGATGAAGAACTGATAACTAATAAATTGATAGATTTGTCTTCTTCTAGCAGATTTTCTATTTCATCACTAATAAATCCTTCTTTAATATTAGTCACAGGCATTTGCCCTGTTATTTTATGCACAGTCTTGGCCATTTCTAGCATATTTTTTTCTGCTTGTTCTCTCTCTTCTGCCTTCATTACTTTATCTATAGAAAACAAACTAAAATTTTTATCACTATAATCTATTACAGAAAAAAGCTCTATAATATCATTGTTTTTTTTAGCTTTATATGCTACAAATTTCAATGCAGAAGAACTGTCCCCACCTCCTCCAACACAAATAAGAATTTTGTTTTGCTTAGACATCTTCTTTGATTTTTAAAGAAGATATTGCTGCCAGATTAATAATGTTCTCGGTGCTTGAGCCAATAGAGCAAATTTGCACTGGTTTTTCTAATCCTGCTAATATTGGACCTACCACACTTGCTCCTCCTATTTCTTTAATTATTTTTGTAGAAATAACAGAAGAATGCAAACCAGGCATAATTAAAATATTAGCTGCTTTAGTTAAATTAGCAAAAGGGTATAGTTTTAATAAATCTTCATTTAAAGCAATGTCAGGGAACATATCACCATCATACTCAAAATCTACATTCATCCCATCCAAAATTTCTTTAGCCTCTTTCATTCTACTAGAATGTTCATTTAATCTACTACCAAAATTAGAAAAAGATACTAAAGCAACTCTTGGAGTTTGATTGAACTTTTTCACCTCTTTTGCCATAGCAACTGCCGTATCAGCAATTTCTTGAGCAGTAGGAAATTCATTAACTAATGTATCTGCCACAAAAATTGTTCTATCTTTGGTAGCTATCACAGAATAACCAAATAATTTTTCATCATTTTTTTCAGAAATTACTTTTTCTATATCTTGAATAACTTCTATATAATTTTTTGTCACACCTGTTACAACTAATTCCGTATCGCCTATATCAACCGCACAAGCCGCATAGATATTTCTGTCGTGAGTTACCATTTTATAACATTCTCTTTCTGAATATCCTTGTCTTTGCAGTTTTTTATAAAGTTTTTTAGCATATAAATCAGTTTTAGCATCATTACTAATATCTATAATTGTTATATCATCTTTTGTTATAGATAATTTGGTCATTTGCTCTTCTAATTCTTTTAATCTATTTGTTTTAGTTAAAATAACAGCTTTTCCATAAGAAGATCCTTGCCATAATTTAGCAGCATTTAAAACATTACTATGCTCTCCTTCTGCAAATAAAACATTTGTTGGATTATTTCTTAATTTACCAAAAATTAAATTTAAACTATTAGCAACAGGATTTAATCTTCCTGCCAATTCTCTTTCATATTTTGTCCAATCTGTAATTTCTTTTCTAGCCACCCCACTTTTTATTGCAGCTTTTGCTACTGCAATAGGAATAGTGTGAATTAATCTTGGATCAAATGGCACAGGAATTATATAATTTGGACCAAATGACATTTTTTGTCCAGAATATGCAGAAGATACTTCAGCTGGTACTGGTTTTCTTGCCAGTTCTGCCAAAGCATAAGCTGCTGCTAATTTCATTTCTTCATTAATAGCTGTTGCTCTAACATCTAAAGCTCCTCTAAAAATATAAGGGAACCCTAAAACATTATTTACTTGATTTTGATAATCAGATCTTCCAGTTGCAATAATTGCATCAGGTCTCACCTGCCTTGCTTCTTCTGGCATAATTTCAGGAGTGGGATTTGCCATAGCAAAAATAATAGGGTCTTTTGCCATATTTTTTACCATTTCCTTTTTTAAAGCTCCAGCAACAGATAATCCTAAAAAAACATCTGCTCCATCCATCGCTTCTGTCAAAGTTCTTTTTTTAGTTTTAATGGAATGTTTTCTTTTCCATTCATTCATAGATGAATCATTTCTTTCTGTGTGAATAATCCCTTTTCTATCACATAAATAACTATTTTCTTTTTTTACTCCCAATTCTTGGATTAATTCTAAACAAGCAATACCTGCCGAACCACTACCATTTACTACAACTATTAAATCTTCAAATTTCTTCTTACCAATACGAACGGCATTTATCAATCCTGCTGCAGCAATAATTGCTGTTCCGTGCTGATCATCGTGAAAAACAGGCACATCACAAATTTTTTTTAGTTCTTTTTCAATGATAAAACATTCTGGAGATTTGATATCTTCTAAATTTATTCCTCCCCAACTAGCTGCAATATTTTTTACTGTATTGATTATTTCTTTTGTATCTGTTGAATCTATTTCTACATCTATTGAGTCAATATCAGCAAATCTTTTGAACAACACAGATTTTCCTTCCATCACAGGTTTTGCAGCCAAAGCTCCCAAATTACCTAATCCTAAAACTGCAGTTCCATTAGTAATCACTGCCACAAAATTTCCCTTAGCTGTATAATCATAAGCAGCATCTGGGTTTTTTTCAATTTCCAAACAAGGTACAGCTACACCTGGAGAATAAGCAAGAGATAAATCTCTTTGAGTTGTTAATGGTTTAGTAGGAATAACCGCAATTTTTCCAGCTTTTCCTTGCGAGTGAAAATCTAGTGCATCTTGATCACTAAGTTTTGAAATATGCTCTTTTATTTTATTATCTGACATCTTATATTTACAATATTAATTATTAGTTAATAAACACGATATAAAGTTTTATCAGTTTTTCAAGTTTTAATTTTTTTTAGAGTTTTTCATTTGAGAAAAAAACTTTCTTTTCCATCCCTCAGCTAATCACAAATCAATAGTTTTCTACAAAACACTCTACTAACCCACCATCAAAACTTTAAATAACTCTCCCATTTCTGCTTTACCAAGCAATTTTTTGTGAGCATTATTTATTTTTCTAGTTTGTTTTTTATCAGCTGTTGCTAATAATATTTTTTCTCTCTCCAAAAAACCCATATTAATCAAAAAATCTTTTTGGGTTGATATATTATATGCTAAAGAGCTGTTATCTTGGATAATATGGACTAAATTTTCAAAATCTATATGAGCAGTAATGTCTGCTTCTCCTAGATTTTTTAAAACATTATGATATTGATGTTTTTTTAATGCTTGCAAACTATCTTGATAATCTTGCTTTATATAACCATAATCAATAAAAACACCGCTTGATTCTGTTTTTTGACAAAATTCAACAATTTCTTTCATTATTTGACTAGAAATCGGTGATTTTTCTAAAATATCTCCTTTTTTTAGCTTTTTTTCTGTTATTTTTAGCTTTTTTATCTCTTTTTTAGCAATAAAAATAAATTTTTCTTGTTCATCTAACCCAATTTCTCGCAAAAACCATTTTTTTTCTCCATCATAATAATATTGCTCTATTGGCAGAGCATCAAAAAACTCATTAGCATAAATAAAAGATTGTTGCTCTTTTATTTGCTTAAATTCTTTATAATGTTCAATTTTTATTTGATATTTTTGCAATTTTTCTAACTGAATTTTTTGTAATCTTAAGCTAATTTCTACTATTTTGATATTTATTGCTTGATGAAAATCAGGAATATACTTAGTTGCTCTTAAAAAATCATCTAAAAGTGTGCCATTTCCTGCTCCAAGCTCAATTATAGCAAAATTCTTAGGTTTTTTGAGTTGTTGCCACTTAAAAACTGCATAACAACCAATAATTTCACCAAAAATCTGACTAGCCTCTGGAGCAGTAATAAAATCTCCCTCCTCCCCAAAAGGATTTTTTTTTTGATAATAACCATAATCCTCATCACACAAAACATTATGCATAAATTCTGCAACAGAAATTCCACCTCCTTTTTGTTTAATTAACTGTTTTATGTTATGTTCTAACTGATTTTTTAGCATTTTTTATTTAAAGTTCATTGACAATAGGCAGGCTCTCTTTTTTTTAGAAAACCTAATAAATCACTCCAATCATCAAAGTTTTTCTGCATTTTTCCTGATAAAAATCAAATATAACCCCAATAATAACATCGGCAGGGTTAAAATTTGTCCCATTGTGATAAAATCTAAAAAATAACCTAATTGAGCATCTGGAATTCGAACAAATTCAACTAAAATTCTAACTATTGCATAAATAACTAAGAATAATCCTGATAAAGATCCTCTTTTATTTTGAAAAAATTTACTATAGCTTGCAATATATAATAATAATAAAGCTAGCAACCCCTCACCAAAAGCCTCATATAATTGAGATGGATGTCTAGCAAAATCTCCTGCATTTGGAAAAACCACTCCCCAAGCTACATTAGTTGCTTTTCCATATAATTCTCCATTGATAAAATTTGCAATTCTGCCAAATAATAAGCCAATCGGACTAGCACAAGCAACCAAATCCATATAAGATAAAAAAGCTGTTTTAGTTTTTTTAGAATGATATAAAACAGCTAAAACTGATCCTGTAATACCACCGTGAAAAGACATACCGCCCTCCCATAGAAAAAATATTTTGTGAAAATTATCTACATAATATGCAGGATTATAAAAAACAACATAAGCTAATCTTCCTCCAATTAACATTCCTATCATTCCCCTAAACATCAAATCTTCTATGCTTTTTTTGTCCAAATCTTTTACTAATTGCATTCTTTTGTTAAGCATAAAAATATAAATTCCTACAAAAACCAAGCCCAAAATATAAGCTAAAGAATACCATTTTATAGAGATAAAACCTAAATTTAAGGCAATCGGTGATAAATCGTGAATATACATAATTTTATTATTGATTATACTAATACTATTTTAGCTTTATAATCTAAAACAAATTCCATCTAGCTTTAGGAACAAATTTTAAATCAGAAACATTGCCTTTTTTAAATAATTCATAACCTGCCCAAGCAATCATTACTCCATTATCGGTGCAAAGTTCTTTTTTAGGATAAAAAACCTCAAAATCATTCTTTTTAGCCAAAAAATTAATGTTATTTCTAATGTAATTATTAGCAGCCACTCCTCCAGTAAAAACTAGCTGTTTTTTTGTAGATGACAAGCAAATACCTTTTTGATATATTGCCATTGCATTTTCCAATTTTAATAAAATTTGTTTTGTTACCGCTTTTTGAAAAGAAGCTGCAATATCTACTACTATTTCTTTGCTTAATTCTTTTTGCTTAAAAACAACTGTTCTAACTGCTGTTTTTAATCCTGATAAAGAAAAATTACAATTTTTTTCTTTTTGCAAAGCAATAGGAAATTTATATTTATCCTCATTACCCTTTTTTGCTAAATTTTCTATTTCTGGTCCTCCTGGATAAGGCAAATTTAATAATTTTGCTACCTTATCAAAACTCTCTCCTATAGCATCATCAATAGTTGCCCCTAATTTCTGATATTTCCCTGCTCCTTGACAAGATAAAATTTGACAATGACCACCTGAAGCTAAAAACAATAAAAAATCATCTGCTATTTCTGGATTAGTAAATCTTGCCACCAAAGAATGACCCTCCAAATGATTAACAAAAATAACTGGAATATTACTAGCAAGAGATATTGCTTTGGCAATCATTACTGAAGTAATAACTCCCCCGATCAACCCTGGCCCTCCCGTTGCTGCAATTAAATTTATATCTGTAATTTCTAATTTAGCTTGCTTTAAACATTCCAAAATTAATTTATCAATTACCTCTATATGATTTCTTGAAGCAAGCTCTGGAATAACTCCGCCATATTTTTTATGTATTTCTATCTGCGACGAAATAATATGAGCCAAAATCTCTCTATTATCTGCATCAATAATCGCAATAGCAGTATCATCACAACTTGATTCTATTCCCAATACTAACATAATATTCTTTTTTATTTTTTAAAGTTTTTTTTAAAGTTAAGCTTGGTATTCGCAGTTTTGCAATCTGTTTAACAGTTAAGCTTGGTATTCGCAGTTTTGCAATCTGTTTAACATTTATACATGTTAGTGTTTTTTTATTTCGCACAGTTTGTAGGCTGTGATGAAATAGTATAATAGTATGAACTTCTAATCGAAACTATATTTCATTTTTAATATGAATAAAATTGGTTGTTAAATTAATTATGAAACTCTATAAGCTACGAAGCAATATAGTAAATTGATTAAAAAAAAGCATTAACATTAAACAGGTTTTCTTTTCTCTTCTACCACTTCAAAAAACTCTAATTGATCAGCTACCTTGAAATCTGTAAAATTTTCAAAACTAATTCCACATTCCAACCCTGATTTTACTTCTTGCTTGTCTTCTTTATAATGTTTTAGAGCTTTTATATCTGTTTCAACAATTACAATTGCATCTCTAATTATTCTACATTTTCCAGATTTTCTTACCAAGCCAGAATTTATGTAAGAACCTGCAATATTACCATATTTACTTAATGTAATTACATCTCTAATAACCCCCTTCCCTAATTCTATATTTTTATAAATAGGTGATAACATTCCTGTAACTATGGCTTTAATATCATCAATAACATTATATATTATCGAGTAATATCTAATATCAACATCTTTGATTTCTCCTTTGTCTTTTGAATAATTAGACAATCTAACATTAAAAGCAATAATCACAGCATCTGATGCTCTTGCTAGTGATAAATCAGAATCTGTTATTCCTCCCACCGCACTATGAATGATTTTTACTTTAACTTCATCGCCTGATAATTTTTGCAGTGAAGAGCTTATTGCCTCACAAGAACCTTTTACATCACCTTTAATAATCAAAGAAACTTCCTTAGTTTTTCTTCCCGTCATATCAGCAAAAATATCTTCTAAAGTTTTTTTGCTACTTTCTGCAACTTTTTTGTCTCTTTTCTTGTTAATACGATATTCAATCAAATCTCTTGCAATTTTTTCACTTTCTACCACATAAAACTTATCTCCCGCTTCTGGTGCAATATCTAATCCTAAAATTTCTGCAACATCCGAAGGTTTGGCATTATGCACTATATGCCCTTTATCATTTGTTAATTTTCTAACTTTTCCATAAGCAGTCCCAGAGGCAATTATATCACTCACTTTTAAAGTTCCGTGCCTTACAATAACACTTGCCAAAACTCCTTTTGACTTATCTACTCTACTTTCAATCACAATTCCTTCTGCCTTACATTCTGGATTTGCTTTTAAATCTAATAGTTCAGCTTGCAATAATATTGCCTCTTCTAATTTTTTTAAATTAGTTTTTTTTAATGCAGACACTTCTATAGCAAGAACATCCCCCCCCATTTCTTCTGTTACAACATTATGCTCTAACAATGCACCTAGAATTTTTTTGCTATTTGCTCCCTCCTTATCAATTTTATTGATAGCAACGATTATTGGCACCTCTGCAATTCTAGCATGGTTTATTGCCTCTATTGTTTGCTCTTTTATACCATCATCTGCTGCCACTACCAAAATCACCAAATCAGTAACATTAGCACCTCTTAATCTCATTTCAGTAAATGCCTCATGCCCTGGAGTATCCAAAAATGTTATACTATGATTTTTGTCAATTTTTATTTTTGATGCTCCAATATACTGAGTAATACCACCTGATTCTTTTGAAACAATATCTGTTTCCCTTAAAGCATCTAATAATGATGTTTTTCCGTGATCGACATGTCCCATAACAGCCACAACAGGAGATCTTGCAATTAATTTTTCTGCATTGTTTTTTTCAGAATTTTCTAAAACTTTTTCAACATCTGATTCAGAAACCCTAGAAACAACATAACCTAATTCTGTGGCAATAATTTCTGCTGTATCTGCATCTATAGGCTTGGTTGCAGTAATCATCATCCCCATTTTCATTAATTCTTTTACAATATCAGCACTTCTCATCGCCATACGATTAGCTAATTCTTGCACAGTTATTATTTCTGGTATAGTAATTGATTTTTCTGTTTTATCTTTATTACTAATTATTGTTCCTCTTGATTTTTCTCTAGCTCTTTTAATAGATGCGATTGATCTAATTCTTTCTTCCTCAGAATCATCATAAATATGACCTCTTTTTCTATCTTGATGCCTTTCTTTGCCTGATAAAAACAAACTAGAATCACTATTATTGTTATATTCTTTGTCTTTAGAATGTGAGATAATAGTTAAGTCACTTAATATATTCTTTTTTTCTTTCACTCTACTAGTGTAAGAACCAAGTTTTTTGGCAAAAATCATCTCTGCTTTTTCTGCCTCAGATATACCATTATTTTTATCTTCTTTTTTAATTACAGGCTTAACTTTTTTAAAACTTTTCTTTTTAGATTTTTCTTCATCGCCTACTTTTTCTTCAACTTCTGCTTCTTTTTTCTTGTAATCATCGTCAAGGTTTTTAAAATCATTACTACCAGAGCTAACTTCTCTAGTTACCAAATCATAAGATAAATCTTGTATGATTGGTTTTCTCTCTTGCTTTATTTCCTTTTTTTCTATTACTTCTTCAGTATCAACAATATTTTTTTCTTCTACTTTTTTAGAAAATGAAAATTTTTTCTTCTTTACAACTACCACATTAGCAGGAGTGTGTCCTCTTCTATTATTATTGCTCATAAATATATTTATTTAAAGAATGCTAAAAATTTATTTAAAAACTATATCTCTAGCACTCATAATTAATTGGTTAATTTCATCATCAGCAATTATATTATCATCAGATATAATGTCTTTGAAATCATCTCTTGATAAATCTGCTATTTTTTCTAAAGAATCTATTTTTTTGTCATTTAATTTAATGGCAATAGTAAGATCTATGTTCTTTAATTGCAATAGGTCTTTGTTCAAACTATATTTATCCCATTTCAATTCTTGATATTTCTTAGATTTGATAAATTTTTTGGCATTTTTAATTAAGTTAGTTGCTTTTTCAAGAGTAAAAGACTCTACACCTGCTAAATCTTCAGGATCTATTTCCGCTAAATCTTCAGCTTCAGATACACCTTCTGAAAATAATACTCTTGTTGAAATTTCATCTAATTTTAAATCATCAACAAATAAAGAAAAGATTCTTGTTTCTTCTTCTTTTCTATTTTCAGATTCTTTATCTTCTGTTAAAATATTTATTCTCCAGCCAGTTAATCTAGAAACTAATCTAGCATTTTGTCCTTTTCTACCAATAGCAATGCTCAAATCTTTTTGCGGAACTACTGCCTCGATTCTTTTAGCTTCTTCATCAATAATTACTTTTAATATTTGAGCAGGTCTTAAAGAATTTACTACAAAAGTAGCAACATCAGAAGACCATTCTATGATATCTATTTTCTCTCCTTTTAATTCATTGATAATAACCTGAACTCTAGAACCTCTAACACCAACACAAGCACCAACTGGATCTAAATTAGACTCGGTTGATTTAACAGCAATTTTGGCTCTCATTCCTGCTTCTCTTGCAACAGATTGAATTTTGATTACTCCATCATAAATTTCAGGAACTTCTTGGGTAAATAATTGTTTCATAAAATCATTAGAAGATCTTGATAGAAATATCTGCACCCCACTATCTTCTCTTACAACATCTTTGATAACTGCTCTTACTCTTTCATTTTGCCTCAATGCTTCACTTGGGATGGAATCATTTTTATGCAAGAAAGCCTCATAACCAGAAATGTCTAACAACACCCCTCTATTAGAGATTTTTTTAACCACACCATTAATTATAGTTCCCGCTTTATCTTTAAATTTTTCATATTCTTTTTCTTTTTCTGCAACTTTTACTTTTTGATTGATAATATTTTTTACTACAATTGCCAATAATCTTTTTAGATCCAAGGGAGGCAATTTTTGAGTGATAAAATCTCCAATTTGAGCTTCTTGTTCACCAAGAGCTGTTTTATCAACATCTTCTAATAAAATTTGAGTTTGTGGCTCTTCAATATCTGCGACTATTTCCAATCTTTTATATATTCTAAACTCACCTGTTTTTCTATCAATTTGAGCATTAATATCGTATTCATTACCATATTTTTTTTTTGCTGCCATTTTTAGCCCCTCTTCTATGGCAATAATGATTGATTCAAACGAAACTCCTTTTTCGTTAGCTACAGCTTCTGCTACTCTTAAAAGTTCTGTATTCCCTGAAATGTGATTCTTTAACACTTTTTTATATTTTATTAAGTTAATGATTTGCGAGAATTGTTTACAAATAAAAAAAGACGAGAAAACTCGTCTTTGACTAAACAATTATTCAAAATTGCTATATTAATGATTTTTTTTATATTTGCAAGGTTTTCTTATAGTGGTTAATAAATTTTCTGGCAAAACCATAAAAAAATGTGGATGTTTTTTAGATTGTGTGTATATTGGTGTCTTATTGAAAATGTTCATAAACTTTAAAAAACATAAAAATGTCAGGAAAAATAAGATTAGGAGTAAATATAGACCATGTAGCAACCATACGAAATGCAAGGGGGGGAGAGCATCCCTCCCCTTGTAAAATTGCTGTTTTGGCAGAAAAATCAGGGGCGGACGGAATCACCGCTCATTTAAGAGAAGATCGTAGACATATTTCTGAGCAAGACATATTTTCTTTGAAAAAAGAGATAAATCTTCCCCTTAACTTAGAAATGGCCCTTACAGAAGAAATGCTAAACATTGCCTTAAAAACTGTGCCAAATGCAGTGTGCATTGTGCCAGAAAAAAGAGAAGAGCTAACTACTGAAGGAGGCTTAAACATTAAAAAATATCAAAAAGAACTTTTGCAATATTGTCAAAAATTAAAAGCTAAAAACATTAAAATTTCGTTGTTTTTGGAGGCTAATAAGGAGACAATTGAAATAGCAAAAAAAATAGGAGTAGATATTATTGAATTTCACACGGGAAAATATTGTAATTTAACGGATAAAAAAGAAAAAAAAGAAGAATTTTTAAAAATAGAGCAAGCAGTCAAATTTGCCAATTCTTTGGGCATAGAAGCTCATTTAGGTCACGGAATGGATTATAAAACTGCAACAGAACTTAGTAAAATAGCAAAAGTAAAAGAATTTAATATCGGGCATTTTTTAATAGGTGAGGCAATTTTTGATGGTTTACAAGAAGTTATCAAAAAAATAAAAATTGCTATAAATGGCTAAAATAAAAATTTTTGAAAAAACATTATTATTTTTTGCCAAAAAAGAGATTTTTTTTTGTGCTTTAGTCTGGTTAATGATTTTGCTGGTATTTGGCACGATCGCACAAAAATATTTAGGACTTTATCAAGCTACTCAAAAATATTTTTCTAGTTATTTCTTTAAATTTTATTTTTTATATCTCCCTGCTGGCTGGAGCATTATGATTATAATTTTTTTTGGTTTACTAGCTAGAGTGATTTTAGATGATTGGAAATTAGCAAATTTAGGTATAATAATAACTCATCTTGGTGCTTTATTACTTCTTTTTGGTGGATTTTTATTTGCTAATTTAAAACAAGAAGGAAATATGGTAATAAGAGAAGGGCAGACTGTAAATTACATTTCAGATTATTATAAAACCGAATTAGCAATTATTAAAGATGCTCAAGATATTGCAGTTTTTTCTTTGCTTAACAAAAAAGATACTTTTGTTCAAAAAAATTTACCTTTTAAAATATTTAAAACAAAATTTTATAAAAATTGTTTTTTGGAAAAAAGAAATTCTGATCAAGAAAAAAATTTCTTGGGAATGGCTAAAATTTTTAAATTCAAAAAAGCAGTTTTTGCAAAACAATCAGAAAAAAATATCGCTTGCCTATCTTTTAGAATAGAATCCAAAAAAAACAAAGAAATAAATGGTTTTTATGGCATTTTTCAATATATGCCAATTAAACAATCTATTACTATAAATCAGCAAAAATATTTTTTAGAAATTAGAAATAAAAGACAATATTTACCTTTTAAGGTTAAATTAATTGAATTTAGCAAAAAAAATTACAACAATTCAAATATTGCTAAATCATATAGTTCAGAAATAATAGTTTCTTACAAGAACACTAATTGGAATGCTCTAATAGAAATGAATAAACCTTTTAGATATAAAGGATATAGCATTTATCAATCTTCTTTTATTAAAGATGAGCAGGGGGAAGTTAGTATATTTGCAGTAGTCCAAAATATTGCAAGATTATTTCCTTATATTGCAAGCATCATTATGTGTTTAGGAGTTTTTATTGCTTTAATTCAAAGGATAAAATAAGTTTATGCAAATGATAAAAATGTTATTTAGACAGAAATCTCAAAAATTATTCCAGAAAGCATCATTTTTGCTTCGTTGCTGGGGATTTTTCTTACCCAAATGTACAAATTTATTAATTGCAAGACAGCCTGAAAGAGGGAAGCAAAGTTATGTAATAGTTTTGGTGAGAGGTCTTATACAAAGAATGCAAATGTTTGTTTTTTCTTGGCTTCGCCAAGGACCCTCCACCAAAACCACTTCGTGGTTTTGGCTCCCCCCTTTAGGGGGAGCAGTTGCTTTGAGCTTTTTTTTTATTATAACAACTTTATTTTTGCTAACATTTCTTGCTAATATAGCAAAAGCAGAAATTAACATTACTGAAAAAAATCTTAATTATTTTGCCACTATTCCTATTTCATATCAAGGAAGAATTCAGCCATTAGATAGTTTTGCACAAAAATTTTTGCTTTCTGTTGCTAAGCAAAAAACATTAGAGGAAAAAGAGGCCATATTTTTCTTGGCAGAATTGCTTTTTGATGAAAAAAAAGCATTTTTTAGAAAAATTTTTAAAATAAGCAATCCTGATATTCTGCATCTTATGAAATTGCCAAAAAACTCACAAAAAAAATATAGTTTTTTAGAAGTTTTTCAATTTTTTGCAAAAATAATGAGATGATGCAAAAAATTGAAATTTTGCAAGACAGAGATATTCTGCAAACAGAATTATTAGAAATCTATCAAGCTTTTTTACTATATTATAATCTTAGCAAATCAGCCAAAATATTTTCTAGTGATTTTATTTTAGAAAACAAAATCTTTTCTTATTTAGAAATAATAAAGAAAAAAGATTTTTTGATAAAAAAGCTAAAAAAGACCCAAAACAAGCAAGAAATTATCCTTTTAGTTCAAAAAATAGAAGAAATAAGCAAAGAAAAATCTAAAATCTTTAAAATTATTGCCAAAAATGGTAATTTCTTTACTCCTAATGAAATATGGAGCAAAAAAGATGTTTTTGACCAAAATTTCTTTTATTTATGGAGAAATTTAGCAAAAAATTATCATAATAATAAAAAATGGAACTTTTATAGCAGAGAAATCATCAAAAAAACCAATTTTAATCATAAGAAAGCCATAATTATCACAGAATTTTTATATAATAAATTAGATTTTCTACAAAAAACGATAATTTTTTACTTTATTTCCTTATTTTTTGCTATTTTAGCTCTTTTTTTCTCAAAAAAACGAATTTTTTTGAAAAAAATCTCATTTTTAACCATTTTTGCAGGATTATTTTGTCATATTTCATTATTAATTATGAGAATGATAATCACAGCAAGACCTCCCATTACTTCTCTTTACGAATCTATTATTTTTGTCTCTTTCATTATAGTTTTGCTATCTTTTTTTTTAGAATATAAAAATAAAAATGGCTTAATTGTAGGTTCAATGCTTGGTTTTATTCTACAATTTATTGCTCAAAAATATCAATTAATTAGCGGAGATATTAATGTAGTAGTGGCTGTTTTAAATAATAATTTTTGGCTTTCTGCCCATATTTTGTCTGTAACCATAGGTTATGCTCTATCATTAATTGCAGGAAGTTTAGCTCATATTTATTTAATTAAAGAGATATTAAATAAGCCACAAAAAGATTTAATTAATCATATTTTTATTATCAGTATAATTGCTTTATTTTGGACTATGACAGGCACAATTTTAGGAGGAATTTGGGCAGATCAATCATGGGGCAGATTTTGGGGCTGGGATCCTAAAGAAAACGGAGCTATGTTAATTATTTTATGGTTAATTCTACTAATTCACAGCAAAATAACTAATTTTTGCTCAGACAAAACCTTTACAATGTTAATGGTAGGTTTAAATATTATCGTGATTTTATCGTGGTATGGAGTAAATTTATTAAATGTAGGTCTACATTCCTATGGTTTCACACAGAATATCGCAACAAATATTGCAATATTTATTGCAATAGAAATATTATTTATCTTGTTTGCTTGGAGCAAATTAAAATTTCAATAATTAGAGTCTGCTGAATTAGGTAAAAAAAGCAAGGAAAAGGGTTGTATTATAAGGGTTTGAAGATAATAACGAGAAAACCTTTGCACTTTTTTAGAAAAAAATATAATTTTTTTTAGACATTGCTATGAGAACATTACCATTATTTGTAGATATGATGCCTTTTGGAGGTAAGTTAGACGAAAACAACAGATGGATAAAATTATCAGAGCTAGTTCCTTGGGATAATTTGATTGCACTTCATGATAAATATTTTGATCCTAAAAGATTGTGAGTGGTAAAATCAGCTAAATTAGTGCTAGGTTTGCTTATAGGTAAAGTAAGATTAGGTTTGAGTGATGTTGAGATATTAGAATATTTTTATGAAAATCCATATTTTCAATATTTTTGTGGTTATGCTTACTTTTGTAAGCAAGATAACAAAAGTGATGGATCCTAGCTTATTAACAAAAAGAAGAAATAAATTAGGAGCAGAGTATTTTTTAAAATTTGAATCAGAAATATTAGAGGTGCTAAAGGATAAAAGGTTTGTCAAAGGAAAAGAATTGTTGCTTGATGGTACATGTTTGAGAGTAAAATAGAATATCCAAATGATGTAAAATTGCTTAATACTGTAAGAAGTTATGCAATTAAGCAAATAGATATATTAAAAATAGCTTTAACAGATGGTTATGTGTTTAGTGATAAAGTAGAGCATAGAGCATTTAATGAGAAGTTAGAATTAAAGAATAGTTTAGCAAATCATCAAGATAGATTTGAGAGATTGCCGAAGAAGGTTCTGATAGATGATGGTTATTCTTCGTTTGATAATAAAGCTTTATTAAAGAGTTTTGATATAAAACATAGTCTTAAGAATCAAGGAAAATCTACAGCTAAGCAAAAATTAGAAAAAAGGAAATTGAGGAAATCAAGGTCTAGAGTTGAGGGGGTAATAGGAAATTTAAAAAAAGATTACACATTAAATAAAATAGTGTTGAAAACTATGAATGGAGCTGCCATTCAAACTAGTATAGCTATGGTTAGTTTTAACTTATTTAAAGCATTAAGAGAGGTTTAATACAAATATTACATTAAAAATTAAATAAAAAACTAAAAATGGATTAAAAAATAATTTGAAAATATATTTTTAAAATTTAAAAAAATGTCTTTTGGAAAGAATTAATTTTTTATTGGAAAATATTATCTAATTCAGCAGACTCTAGTTAAGGGAGTCCAGAAATAAGTTAATAATTGGACAAAATTAAATGTATGGTGTTACTAAGCACCTTTAACCTTTGCAAGTAATAATAAATCTTGTTGCATTAAAAGTAAACTAGTATTTAAAAAAAAATACTTTTACTGAGAATGAATATCAAAAGTGTTATATTCCCCATATTGAACCTCAATATCTAAATCTTCTAGCTTCTCTTTACTGACTATTGAAATGTTTTCTATCTTTTTTCTAAATTCATCTTTCATCCAAGAAAAATCCCATATTTTAACACTGTCAGCATTTAAAACTAATTTACCAAACTTATCTCGTCTTATACATTTCATTAGCTTATAGTTATTATATTCATAGTTATTATATAAAAAAGATAAATCTTTTTGTTTGTGATATGGTAATATTACCCTTTGAAGCCACAACAAAATTATTTCTGTATTAGGTAATGACTCTAATTTTTTAATAGTTTTTTTTAATATATTGCTCTTTTCATCATTATTAAAATATGGAAGCAATCTAGATAAAATATCCATTGCTTCTGGATATATTCTAGGATTTAAGCAAAGTATATTAACTACAACTGCAAATATAGATTTTACTTGAGGTAAGCATTGTGAATCATAATATTTTCTAGGTATTTTTTTTTTAAAATTCTGTAATAATTTATGCAATGTTCCACAATTAGTAAACTTTTTTGAAAAAAAATATATATTTAAAATTTCTTTATGTAGAACATGTTCATGCTTATAATTTGTAATATAAAATAATTTATCTTTTTTAATAGAGCTTTCTATAATATCATTATCTTCTTTGGTTTTAGAGTGATTAAGTCTCATTTTTAGGCCAGACAAAACCTCACTCAATATTTTTAGTATTTTTTTTGCATCTTCTGGATTATTTGTAAAAATTCTGTAATCATCTCTATATCTTAATATTTTATAATTTATTTTATCACTTATTTCATCACTTATTTCATCACTTATTTTTTTACTTATTTTTTTACTTATTTTTTCACTTATTTCATCACTTATTTCATCACTTATTTTTTTACTTATTTTTTCACTTATTTTTTTACTCTTGTCTGTTATTAAGTTGTTTATTTTTTTAGAAAGTAAACAATCAGAATAACCCAATACTATTTCTGCAACAAAATCCATCAATATACTTCCTTGAGGTATACCATTTGTTTCTCCATGAGACATATACCGCAAATGCTTATCAATAATTTGTCCTATATTATTTTGTTGTGTTTGGTTTAGTATTTCTTTTGTTTTTTTTTTCCCATTCATAGCCCACTCTATAGAATGAGTATATATTGAGCCATAGCAATCTGAAATATCAGTATGTGCAATATATTTGTAGTCTAAAGAAAGTTCTAATGATTTTTGCTCTATCTCTTGCCACCAATGTGAGATTTGCTTTGCCTTATTATTATAAGAGCAGTCTACCACTTCATTAAAAATAGGTATACTTAAGCATTGTATATGTTCACTCTTAAATGTTTTAAATCTTTGAATTATCTTATCCCAATTGTTGGTAATTTCATTTACTAATGACACATATACTACAGGATTAATTAACTGTAATTTTCTCCAGCTGTAATGTCCATCTTTATTATGAAATAATTTATAATTAACATCTTCATGATTAGAGATTTTATCTTTTTTTTTGTTTTTATTATCTTGTATAATTTTTATAATATTCTCTATCTTTTGATTATCTTTTTTTTTGTTTTTATTATCTTGTATAATTTTTATAATATTCTCTATCTTTTGATTATCTCCATTTTCTGTTTTAATATTATCTTTTTTTTTGTTTTTATTATCTTGTATAATTTTTATAATATTCTCTATCGTTTGATTATCTTTTTTTTTTGTTTTAAGAATATTACTGTCTATTTCATTTAATATTTCTTGAAATGTAAAATAAGGAGGCAATATATTATCAAAATATTGATTCTCTTCTAAAAAAAAATTCTTTACTTTTTCTTTATCACTAATCTCCAGTATATTTTTAATACTTCTTTGTTGTATTGGAAAATTATTATTACTTATAATTGCTTGGTTTTTATTTAATGAATTACTCATTATTTATGTATTTAAATTTTATTTTTGCATTCCAATTAATTAGACATACTTGTTAATAAACATTAAAGTAGTGAATCTAGTCTACATCAAAATATAAATTAATTACATTTTAGTATAAATATAAATTTTATAAACATCTAAAACTAAGGTGTTATTTGTGTTATAAGTGTTATTTTAATAATAACTAACAAAGCTAATAATAATATTATTATTAGAAGATAACACAAATAACACAATTTTTATGATATGTAGTCGCACCTAAATAATTACATTTTTAGTTAAATTAACAATTATTAAATAATAAAAAGTGTGTTTTTTCTTAAAAAAATACTTTTTATTACAAAAATTACCATTTGGATTTTGGCAAAAAGATAACTATCTATGCAGTTTAACAGCTTTCTTAAGTTAAATCCCGGGAGCGTTAAATCGATTGTGTTTTTAGTTTTCATATTCCTTCCAAACTTTGAAAGATTTTACTTGGTATTTGAGCCAATTATTTCTTTCAAAATCCTTAATGACTACAAAGACATAATCTAACAATCTGTCTTCATTTTCAAAGCTAATTTTGTGCTTAGTAGCTTTTCTAATCTGACAATTAAGATTTTCTATACCATTGGTAGTATAAATATATCTTCGTATACTATAGTCAAACTCAATATAAGTAAAGTAATATTTATGGTGAGCCCTTTTGACTGGACAGGTTTTAGAAAAATTTAAGATAGAATTTGCCTTTAATTTATTCCTAAAAAAAACCATTAAAACCTTTGTAATTTTAAATCAAATAATGAGATAAAATTACATAAATAATGATAAAATTATTGCTAATTTTATCATTTAAAAAACTAGATAAAATAAAAATAAATCATCTAGTTTTTATCTTCATTTATGGTCATCGGCACCTCTGCCTGTTCCATAAACTTATTATAAAACCTCCTTACAATAATATCAACTTCTTATCTTTATTTTATAAATACCTATGGAGCGAAGCTCCATTATTAACTGTAATAAATAGCTGACGGAGTTTGATAATTTAAAGATTGATGAGGTCTTATATTATTATAAAACAACATATATTTTGCTATATTACTTCTTAATATTGACAATGTTTCAGGAGGGTTAATATAAATTTCTTCATATTTTATAGCCCTCCAAAATCTTTCAATATAAATATTATCTGCCCATCTACCTTTGCCATCCATACTAATTTTTTTACTTAACATTTTTGTGATTATTAATTTTGTTTTTAAAAATTATTTTAATCTTTTTTTAACCAATAAATCAAAAAATATTCTACCTTATTTTTTCTCAAATCCTGTCCAACTTTTTGGGCTCATCATATTACAGGTCTTCCTTTTTTTATTGGTGTTTTAATCATTTTATTTATATAATTTAAGTTAGTAAAATTTGAAAATTTTCAAGATATTATCTCCTTTTACACACTTAAATTTACAGACTCTTAAAAGATATTTCTTACTCTGTCTATGTTTAATAAACACTTCTCTTTTTAGCTTTATTATGAATTTAAAACTTTACAAAGATCCTTTTCTAAAATCACAATCAATAATATGATCATTTACCATACCAATTGCCTGCATATAAGCATATATGATGGTAGAACCAACAAAATTCATCCCTCTTTTTTTTAAATCTTTGGCAATTTTATTGCTAATTTCTGTTTTACTAGGCAATTCTTGCACACTCCTAAAATTATTAACAATCTGCTTATTATCTACCCATTGCCAAATATATTTATTAAAACTAGAAAATTCTTTTTGTATCTCCAAAAAAATTTGAGCATTTCTTCTAACCGAAAATATTTTTAATCTGTTTCTCACTATCTCTTTATTTTCCATTTGCAACTCAAGATAATCATCTCTTAGTTCTGCACATTTTTTTATCTCAAAATCAAAAAAAGCTTTTTTATAGCCTAGCATTTTTTTTAAAATTGTCTCCCAAGACAAACCCGCTTGAGCTCCTTCTAAAATCAAAAACTCAAAATGTATTTTATCATTATAAACAGGAATCCCCCAAAGATTATCATGATACTTATGAAATACTTCTTTTTCTGCCCATTCACATCTTTTGGTCATTTTTATTTATCTATATTCTTAATAATATTTTCAATATTTTGAGATTGATAAAATAAATCATCATTTAAAAAATGTAATTTAGGAGTGAATTTTAATTTTAATTTCTTTGCTATAATTTTCTGTATCTCATAAGCATTTTGATTCATTTTATCTATGCTATCTTGGTTATTAGCCAAAATAATCACATAAATCTTGGCATTTTTTAAATCAGGGCTAATGTCAATTTGAGAAATTGTAACATTAATATTTCCTATAATATGATCTAATACTCTATGCACATTCAAAGCATCATAAACCACTTTTTTTAAAGTTTGCTCTACCTTTAATTGTCTCTCAGATTTTTTTTTCATTTTTTTGTTTTTAAAATTAAGGTTATTGGTTGCAATTTTGTAATCTGTGGAACATTTATACGAAAGACAAAAAGTTAAAAACAATTTCTTCGATCCTCTTTCTATACCAAAATAAAATTATTACCCCACTTGCGATATTTATGCCGATTTTTTATGTTCTTCTTGATGTTTTTTAGTAAGAGTTAAATATTTCTTTAAATATTTTCCCGTTACACTTTCTTTAGATTCTATAATTTCCTCTGGAGTTCCTGTTGCTACAATTTTTCCTCCTTTATTACCACCTTTAGGCCCTATATCTATGATATGATCTGCTATTTTTATTACATCCATATTATGCTCAATCACCAAAATAGTATTACCACTTTCTACCAATGCATTCAAAACTTTTAATAGTTTTCTAATGTCATTTGAATGTAATCCAGTAGTAGGTTCATCTAATATATATAATGTTCTACCAGTTGCTCTTTTGCATAATTCTTTTGCAAGCTTAATTCTTTGGGCCTCTCCTCCTGATAAAGTAGTGGCAGGTTGTCCTATTTTCATATATCCTAAACCTACTTCATATAAAGCCTCAAACTTGTCTCTAATTAAAGGCATTTTTTTGAAAAACTCTAATGCTTCCTCAACATTCATTTCCAAAACATCAGAAATAGATTTTCCTCTATAAGTGATTTCTAAAGTTTCATTATTATATCTTTTTCCTCTACAAACCTCACATTTTACATAAACATCTGGCAAGAAATTCATCTCTATTTTCAGCAATCCATCCCCCTGACAATTTTCACATCTACCACCTTTTACATTAAAAGAAAATCTTCCAGATCTATATCCTCTAGCCTTTGATTTTGGCAAATTAACATACCAATCTCTAATGATAGTAAAAGCTCCTGTGTAAGTTGCAGGATTTGATCTTGGAGTTCTACCAATTGGAGACTGATCTATTTCTATTATTTTATCAATATATTGAGTTCCTTTGATGCTGTCATACAAACCCGGTTTTATTTTAGAACCATTTATTTGCTTGGCCAAAATTTTATATAATGTGTCAATGATTAAAGTTGATTTTCCTCCCCCTGATACTCCAGTCACACAAGTAAAAACACCGATTGGTATGGAACAATTAACATTTTGCAAATTATTACTCCTAGCATTAGTAATGGTGATTCTTCTTGCCCCTTTGGCATCCCTTCTTTTTTGAGGCAATGGAATAAATTCTATTCCAGTTAAAAACTTACCTGTGATAGAATTTTCATTCTTTTTCACTTCCTCAGTAAGTCCTTTTGCAACCACCTCTCCTCCATAAATACCAGCACCGGGACCTATATCTATTAAATAATCCGCTGCCTCCATAGTTTCCTCATCATGCTCTACCACAATCACCGTATTTCCTAAATCTCTTAAATCTTTTAAAGTATTGATTAATCTAATATTGTCAGATTGATGCAAGCCAATAGAAGGTTCATCCAAAATATACATAACCCCAGACAAGCCTGATCCTATTTGCGAAGCTAATCTTATTCTTTGACTCTCTCCTCCTGACAATGTTCCTGATCTTCTGCTCAAAGCAAGATATTCTAAGCCAACATTTTTTAAAAACCCCAATCTTTTAGTTATTTCTTTCAACACTCTTTCAGCAATTGCTTGATGAGTTTTATTTAATTTATTAGGTAAGCTGGAAAACCACTCTACTCCCTCTTCGATCGTCAATGCTGATGCTTCACCAATATGTTTACCATCAATTCTAATGCATAATGGCTCTAATTTTAATCTATGACCGCTACAAATTCTACAATCAGTTAAATTTTGGTATTTGTCGCTTTCTTCTATAATACTTTCATTGCTCATATCAGAGACTTGTTGTTCTAAATAAGGAATTACTCCCTCAAAAGGTTTTTTGATAGTTTTTATTTTATAACCATCGTGAAATTCAAAATTTATATCATCATTACCAGTTCCATATAAGATAATTTTTTGCATTTTGGTGCTTAATTTTCTAAAAGGAGTGTCTAAGCTAAAATTATAAGTTTTTCCTAAAGATATTAATAATTGGCTGTAATATTTATTATATACTGCTCTCCAAGGAGCAATAGCTCCTTCATTCAAACTCATTTCTTCATCTGGAATCACTAAATATTTATCAAAATAAAATTCTGTCCCCAAACCATTACAAGCAGGGCAAGCTCCAAAAGGGCTGTTAAAAGAAAATAATCTTGGTTCTATTTCATCAAGAGTAAAACCAGATAAGGGACAACTAAATTTTTCAGAAAAAGTTATTATTTTTCCTTTTTCAAAATCTTTTCCTTTATAATCATCATCCAATCCAACTATTTCTATATGAAGTAGTCCGCTAGATAAGCTCAAAGCTGTTTCAACTGAGCTTGCCAAACGATTGCCTAGATCATCATTAATAACCAATCTATCTACTACAACTTCTATGTTATGAATTCTGTTTTTATCAATTTCAGGCAGATTATCCATTTCAAAAAATTCATTATCTATTTTTAATCTTTGAAAACCTTGCTTTTTTAGACTCTGCAATTCTTTTTTATGTTCTCCTTTTCTTCCTCTGACAATTGGAGCTAATATATATATTTTGGTATTAGCAGGAATTTGCATAATTTTTTCTACCATCTCAGAAGATGATTGGCTTTCTATTGGCCTACCAGTTTCTGGAGAATAAGGCACACCAACTCTAGCATATAACAATCTCATATAATCGTAAATTTCAGTTATGGTGCTAACTGTTGATCTAGGATTTTTTGAAGTAACTTTTTGATCTATTGCAATAGCAGGAGATAATCCTTCTATTGATTCTACTTCTGGTTTATTTTGTAAATTCAAAAATTGCCTAGCATAGGTAGAAAGACTTTCTACATATCTTCTTTGCCCTTCTGCATAAATAGTGTCAAATGCTAATGAGGATTTTCCTGAACCAGATGGTCCCGTAATTACCACAAATTGATTTTTTGGTATTTTTATATTAACACTCTTTAAATTATGCTCCCTAGCTCCAGTGATAGTAATAAATTTGCTGTCCATTGATAAAGTTACTTGATATTTAATTCTTAAAGGAATATATAATACATATTTATATATTAGTAAACAATTTTAATAAATATTATAACATTATGTCAGGATCAATAAACAAAGTGATTTTAATCGGCAACTTAGGCCAAGACCCAGAAATCAGAACAACTCAAGATGGAAAAGAAATAGCAAATTTTTCTTTAGCCACCAATGAAAATTGGATAGATAAAGCAACTGGAGAAAGAAGAGACCGAACAGAATGGCATAGAATAGCCATTTTTCAACAAGGTCTGATTGGTATAGTAAAAAAATATGTTAAAAAAGGTTCTAAACTATATATAGAAGGATCTTTACAAACTAGAAAATGGACTGATAGCAACGGAGTAGATAAATATTCTACTGAAGTAGTTCTTCAAGCATTTAGTGGAGTATTAACAATGTTAGATAGCAGAAACAACAATTCAGGAGGAAACTATAATAATAGCTACCAATCTGGTCAATCGTCTGGCAATAGCTTTAACAATAATTCATCTAGCAAACAAAGCTTACACAACAATAATCAAGAAGATTTAGACGACGAGATTCCTTTTTAATATTTTAACCACAAGCTTATGTCTAATAATAGCTCATTGCTTCAAGTATATAACAGAAATGATTTAGATTTTATTTCTGGTAAGGGCTGTTTTTTAATAGATTCTAAAAAACAAAAATATTTAGATTTTTCTTCAGGTATCGCTGTAAATTCTTTAGGCTACAGCCATCCCAAACTGGTTAAAACTTTAATCGATGTTGCTAAAAAGCCATGGCATATTTCTAATTTATACCAAATTCCTTCCCAAGAAAAACTAGCAACAAAACTAGCAAAAATTTCTGGATTAGCAAAAGTATTTTTTTGTAGTTCAGGAGCAGAGGCAGTGGAGACAAGCATCAAAATTGTTAGAAAATACTTCAATTCACAAAAAAACAATAAAAAAACAGAAATATTATCTTTCGAAAATGCTTTTCACGGCAGAACTATGGGGGCAATGTCCGCTGGAGGTTCCAAAAGCATCCAAGAAGGCTATCAGCCCTTATTAAAAGGTTTTAGAAACATAAAAATATCAGATGCTAATGAAAAAAGCATTGAAAAGCATTTAAACGACAAAACCGCAGCCATAATATTAGAACCTATTCAAGGCGAAGGAGGAATTTTTACATTTGACAAAAAATTCTTTGTAACATTAGCAAAGCTATGCAAGAAAAAAAACATCTTGCTTATTCTTGATGAAATACAATCAGGGGCAGGAAGAACAGGTAAATTTTTTGCTTATCAACATTATGGCATAACCCCTGATATAGTTACTGTAGCAAAAGGAATAGGTGCTGGGTTTCCTCTTGGAGCTTGTTTGATAAAAGAACAAATAGCAAAAGTAATGAGTAAAGGTTCTCACGGAGGAACTTATGGAGGAAATCCTCTGGCTATGGCAATAGGAAATGATGTTGTGGATATAATTAATGATCAAAAGTTTTTGGCTAATATTAGCGAAAATAGTGAGTTTTTAATAAGTTCCTTAAAAGATTTACAAAAAAGATATAACAACATTATCAGCGAGATAAGAGGAAAAGGCCTAATGCTAGGATTAAAAATTAATGGAGATCATTATAAACTAGCAGAAATTCTCAAAGAAAATAAATTGCTTACCATAGCCTCAAGAAACAACATTATTAGACTATTACCCCCACTTATTATCAGCAAAAAAGAAATTGCTCTTGCTCTTTTAATCATAGAAAACAGCTTAAGAGAGCTTAGTTAATTTGTTTTTAAATATTGATAAGCCATAGTGATGCAATTCTAATTAATTAGTCGCACCTAATAATTACATTTTTAGTTAAATTAACAATTATTAAATAATAAAAAGTGTGTTTTTTCTTAAAAAAATACTTTTTATTACAAAAATTACCATTTGGATTTTGGCAAAAAGATAACTATCTATGCAGTTTAACAGCTTTCTTAAGTAAATCCCATAGCAGTTGCTATTGCATTCATATTATCGCCCACTTTCCCTTTAAGATAACATCTTGCCCCCCTTGAGCCATCATTTTTAATATGACCTATCACTGGCTCTATCGCATTTCTTCGTTTTTGATATTTCGGGAGCATTAAATCGATTGTGTTTTTAGTTTTCATATTCCTTCCAAACTTTGAAAGATATTACTTGGTATTTGAGCCAATTATTTCTTTCAAAATCCTTAATAACTACAAAGACATAATCTAACAATCTGTCTTCATTTTCAAAGCTAATTTTGTGCTTAGTAGCTTTTCTAATCTGACAATTAAGATTTTCTATACCATTGGTAGTATAAATATATCTTCGTATACTATAGTCAAACTCAATATAAGTAAAGTAATATTTGATAGTAGCAGGGGAAAAATACTTACTAATGGATGGGTATTTCACTTTCCATTTTTCAATAAACATATCAACCTTATTTATGGCTTTTTCAAGTGTTTCACAGGGCTCAAAGTTATTAAATATACTTGGGAGCATTACTAAATATTGTGTTTTTTAGAGTAATCACTTACTCTAAAAAATGTAATTTATTAACACTAAAAATAGTAACTCTATGAATAAAAATATAACACAAAAAGCTTTAAAATGTCAAAATTTATTATCAAATTCAATAAGCACTTTATATTCTGCCCAAGCAGAATTTGATATAAGTGAATTTAGTTTACGAATAATAGAAATATTAATGAATTTAGAAAGGAAAGAATATCAAAAAGAGCTTTCATCTATTGGTAAAATAGATATAGGAAATGGCAATTACCCAAGACATTTTAGCTGTTTGAGTAATAAGGATTTATTAATTCAATACCAAGAACAAGAAGTGGTGAATTTAGCCCTATATTACTAACTCTATTAAACGAAAATAAGGAATCTATTAATAAACTAGCTTTATCTTTGTATAAAAAAGGTATGAGTAGCAGGGATATTAGCTTTATATTAAAAGAATATTACGGAGAGAGCAAAAGCTACTCTACCATAAGCAATATGGCACATGAGTTTAATCAACTAAAATTAGACTGGGAACAATCTAACCTTAACTCTTATTATAAAGCTATATATTGTGACTGTCAGTATCAAACAGTTAGGAGGGGAGATAGTTATAGCAAGGAAGCTATACATTTAATTTATGGCATTAGAGAGGATAATTATAGAGAGTTATTGCATCTGAGCCTAAACCCAACGGAAAGCAAATAATCTTGAGAAGAAGTATTTAAAACTCTTGTGAAAAGAGGGGTAAATCAAGTAGATTTAGTTATAGCAGATGGTATAAAAGATCTAGAAGATATAAGCAGTAAGTATTTAATAACTTTGAGCCCTGTGACACACTTGAAAAAGCCATAAATAAGGTTGATATGTTTGTTGAAAAATGGAAAGTGAAATACCCATCCATTAGTAAGTATTTTTCCCCTGCTACTATCAAATATTACTTTACTTATATTGAGTTTGACTATAGTATACGAAGATATATTTATACTACCAATGGTATAGAAAATCTTAATTGTCAGATTAGAAAAGCTACTAAGCACAAAATTAGCTTTGAAAATGAAGACAGATTGTTAGATTATGTCTTTGTAGTCATTAAGGATTTTGAAAGAAATAATTGGCTCAAATACCAAGTAAAATCTTTCAAAGTTTGGAAGGAATATGAAAACTAAAAACACAATCGATTTAACGCTCCCGAAAAAATAAGGATATTAGAAACTCTTCAGGCAACAGTGATGTTAAGAAAGAACTATGAAGGAAGCAATAGAACAACTAAAAAAATGGCAGGAACTGATTCTAAGTATTATCTTACAGACCAATTTAACAGCCTTAGTAATGCAGAGGGGCATAAAGCTACAGGAAAAAAAATTTGGAACAGCACAAATAATGAAATTGATTTTCTTGTATGTGGAGTAGGAACTGGTGGAACTTTAACAGGAATTGCAGAATATCTTAAAGAAAAAAAACCAAATATTAAGATTATTGCAGTAGAACCTCAAGAATTTCCAGCAATAACTAATGCTACTAATAAAGATAGTAAAGAAACTTTTCCAATAGGTCCCCACCAAATATCAAGGATTGGTATTGGTTTTGTTCCAAAACTTTTGAATAGGACATTGATTGATGAGGTAATTAGCGTCAGCCACAAAGAAGTTATGGATTCTCTTAAGAAACTTATAGAAATACACAAAATCCTTGGAGGATTATCATCAGTTGCTGCATTGCATGATGCTACTACTATAATTGCTAATAGAAAAGAGAATGAAGGAAAAACCATTGTATTTATTGTACCATCTCATATAGAAAGAGATAAGCCTCTTTCTTGTTATCTTTCTTCAAAAGACACTTTTGCAACCACTAACCCAATGCCTAGCAAGCTTTAATACAATTTTTGTTTTAAATATATTTAAAAGGAATCAAATAAATAATATTTCTATACAGATTCCTAAATACTATAATAACTGGAGATAGTATAAGGATTATATGAACTTTACTAATATAAAAAATGAACAAGGCCTTTACTTTATTAGAGCAAGCAATTGTTTTGTTAATTTTTTCTTTAATTTTGGTTGCCATCACTCCTTTCATTAATTTTCTTTCTAATAAAAATTATCTAGAAATAACAGAGAAAAAGATGAAAATAATAGATGAGGCAATAATTGCTTATCATCTAAAAAATATTGATAAAATAAAAAATTCTCTACCCTGTCCTGCACAACCTGAATTAACAGAAAAAGATTTTGACTTTTCTAAATCTTATCAAGATGAGACTTCCTGTCTTACCACAGGATCACAAATAAAAACTAACAATAATTATTATTATGGATCAGTTCCTGCTAGAGATTTGGAATTGATAGATAGTTATGTATTTGATGGTTGGGGCAATAAATTCTCTTATGTAATTAATAGAAATGCAATTAATTTAAAAAATCTTTATCATATTATTAGCCATGGAAAAAATGGTTTTTTTTCTTATAATAAATTTGGCATTCAAGAAATAGACAGTTCTAATATCATAGAGCTTAATAATAGTAACATATCAACTAACTACAATAATTTCAATGATGCAGAATCAGATGATTTAATAATTTCAAAAACAAAAATATCTTTTTTAAGAGAGATTGCAGGTGATCATTTTCCTCATCCTGCAATATGTAAATTAATAAAAAATAATAATTATAACTCTTTATTAACCGACAAAATTTCAAAACTATGTCTAAAATAAGAGCTTATACATTTTTAGAACTTACCATGGTTATGATTATTGCTACTATGATTGTAGTAATAATTGTTTCTATTGCAAAAATATTTTTTATTGATAAAAAAGATTATAAAACAATTGTTAGATTAGCTGAAATAGAAGAATCTATAACAAAATATTTTCAGAAAAACAAAAAATTACCTTGTCCTAATAATATAATTAGTAAAGACTGCATCTGCCCTAATGTAACTTTGATTGGTAACATATATCAAGGTACCATTCCAACAGAAGAGTTATATTTATTAGGAAATTATATTTATGATGATTATGATAATAAATTTTCTTATTTGGTAGATAAGAATTTTATTTGTACAAATAATATTTATGGCAATCAAGCTAATATTAAAATTTATGATATTAACAAAAACATTATTACCAATAATGCTGTTTATAGTTTAATCTCTTATGGAGAAGATGATATTATAAATGATGAACATTATATTATCTCTAGCTATGAAAAACACACTCATTTTTATGATGATTATGTTATTTTCAAAACTAAAGAACAATTATTAATCGCTAGTAATATTAATGGCTACATTTTACCTCAAGACTTTCTAAAATATAATGAATCAGCAAAAATATGGTGGGATAGCAAGAACACTAAATCTGTGCCACAAAATCACAGTGGCGATTTAACTGAAATTAACAATTTAATTAGTTCAAATACATATAATAATATTGTAGTAGGCAAGCCTCAATTTAATTATAAAGATTATCCATTTATTACTATTAATAATGATAATCATTTAATTCATAAAAAAAATGGTAGTAGCAAAATTTTTAAAACAGCTTCAGATTATAGCTTGTTTTTTGTATTTCATATAAATGATAAAAGAAACTCATCTTTAGTAGGCTTATATGATAAAGCAAGAGGAAATAACGGCTTTGTTTGTGAGCAATTAAATATCAATGCAGAAAATCAATTATCATATCAGGTTGGTCTTACAAATTGCATAGATTTACAAAATATTCTCAATAATGAGATTAATATTATCTCAATAATTAGAAATAATAATGAAGTGCAAATATTTTTAAATGGTTTTAAGCAAGAGCAAGCAATATGCCCTATTATAGAATGCGGTTATGACTCTTTATTAGTTGGTATTACCAGCTATTACTTAGATTTAGAATATCCTAATTTTAATTTCTATGAATTATTATTTTTTGAAAAAACCCTAGATATAGAAGATATTAATGATATTAATTTATATCTTAAAACAAAATGGCAAGAAGAAAAATCTATACATAAATATAAGATTAATGCTAGATTTTTTGGAGCAGAATGCTCTTTACTAAATGATAATCTTTTATTGCCAGAAATAAAAAACTTAGGGAAAAAATATTGTGCAAAATAAAGCTTTTACCTTAATAGAAACATCAGTAATAATAATTATTATAGCACTTATTTTAAGTAGCTCTTTATTTTTGCATAATTATTATGATAATTTAAAAAAAACAAAGATTACTGAGAAAAACATTATAATAATTAGAAACTCTTTAAAAGATTATTTTTATCTTTATAAAAAATTACCCTGCCCTGCTGATTTAACCTTAGATATTTATGATGTTAATGTTGCTCGTGAAAGCAATATTAAAGATGGTTCTTGCATAACAAATTATGGAATTAGCGATGAAGATTCTGATGGAATTAGTATAGTTCCTTATGATAATTATTATGGAGGGGTACCTGCAAAAACATTGGGATTATCAAAAAAATATTTGTTTGATGGCTGGGGCAGAAAATTATCTTATATTGTAAATAAATCAGTAATTAACAGCATTACTAAAGAAATATTCAATAATTCATTAAAATGCTGGATAGATAGCAGAGAAACAGATGCTATTTTTTTGGAAAATAACAGTAATTTAATCACAGGAATTTTAGATAAATCTGGTAATAATTGCAATCTTAGCTCAGCTTTAGGAGCAAGGTCTAAATATATTTTAGCAGAAGGACAAGGAAAAATATTTTTTGACAAAAAAGATGAGCAAATGTTATTTAATGATTTAAACAATAATTTAAAAAACACTTTACAAAATCCTCACTCTCTATTTTTTGTTTTTCATCCTTTTTATAACAATAACAATTTTTTCTTATTTAATTATGATTCTAATGATGATAATAAGGGATATTCTATTCAAAATAATAACAAGAATTTTTTAATTGATAAAAAAAATATAAATAACCATAATTCTTTGATTAATGGTTTAGAAATATTATCAATTTTAAGAGAGAGTGATGGTTCTGCTAAGGTAATTTCTACAAATAATGCAGAATCAGATTATAATACATCTAGCTTTTCTTCAGATGACAAAATAACCAACATATTACTATCATCAGGTTCATTTAGGGGATATATTTATGAGATAATGATTTTTAATAAAATTCTAAGCAAAAAAGAAGAAGCTATCATAAGAAAATATCTCAACCATAAATGGCGAAGAGATCATTTTAATATTGTAGATAATAGTTTAGAAATTAAAATTGCCAGCACTAAATCTACAAAATCTATTATAAGAGATCCTGCAATTGTAATTATTAGTCACGGAAAGAATGGCTATGGTGCTTTTAATTCTGCTGGGATACAAATAAATCCAAAACAATCTACTAATAACTCACTAGAGAAAGAAAATTTAACTAAATATTGGAAAAAGAATGATAAAAAATTTATTAAAAAAGCAAAAAATTTTTTCTACACAGATTTAAAAAATCAAAAACTAGGATCTGGATGGACTAATTTGTTTGATGACATTGTTAGATATTACTCTGTGCAAGATTTGCAACAATAAAATAACAGATTTTTGCACAAAAACTATTGCTCATCATTTATTTTTTTCCAATAACACAGTTACTAGATTCTGCCTGAATAGGAAAAAAAGAGTTTATTATTGTAAGAGGTCTTTCTTGCATATTCACAGAAGAGCTTTGCACATTCATAGAATTATTTTGTGTATCATTGCCACTTTGTGGATGAAAACCATCATCTATGCTTTTGTTGCAACAAGAAAAAAAAGATTCACAACTCTTTCTAAAAAATCCTTTGTTTACAGTGGGCTTAACTTTATCTGATGTTCGTTTATTATTTATTATGCAACTTATTTCTGAAAAGTTTACAGAGTTTATTAATTTATTACCACTACTACTAAAGACCGATGATTCTCTACAAGATGTTAGATTGAGACTTTCTTCAGCAAGAGTAATTGTGAGTAATAAACTTTGCTCAACTTTAGCTATTTCTTCTTTTTCAAAGCCATTAAAATTCAGAACAACATTTCTTTTCAACTCCTTGTTAATTCTTGTATTAAGTTGTTTAATGTCTTCTGCAGATAGAACGGAATTTTTTTTAATACCATTAACAATTTCATTTTCCATATTCAAACCAGTGCCATCCATAAAACCGTTAGTTATTTCTTGCACTCTTTGTGTTATAATATCCGTCATAATTTCTTTAATATCATATTCATTGTTTATATTGCTATCATTATTTATAATAAATTGTATAATGTCTTGTAAAATATTTTCGTCTATCATAAATTTATAATTAAAATTGTTTTAAAGATAATATTATACTATTCTATAATCTTTTTTTTGCTCTCACAAGTGCTTTTTTAATCATTTCTGGAGCTGTTCCTCCGTAGGATTTTCTGGAGTGAACGGAGTTTTTTACAGTTAATACAGAAAAAATTTCTTTTGTTATTCTTGGTTCTATATCTTTCATTTCAATCAAACTTAAATCTGATATATCACATTTGTTAGCTTCTGCAATTTTTACAATTCTTCCTGTTATGTGATGAGCATCTCTAAATGCTATTGCTAAATTTTTTACTAAAAAATCTGCTAAATCAGTTGCCGTAATAAAGCCTTTAGCAGTTGCTAATTGCATATTTTCTTGATTAATTTTTAAATCATCTACCATAGAAATCATAGTTTTTAAAATCATAATAATGTTTTTATAACTATCAAATACTGGCTCCTTATCTTCTTGCATATCTTTGCTATAAGCAAGAGGTAAGCCTTTCATTACAGTAAGCAAGGAGAATAAGTTTCCATATAATCTACCTGTCTTTCCTCTGATTAATTCTGCTGCATCGGGGTTTCTTTTTTGTGGCATAATAGAGCTTCCTGTGGTGAATAAATCTGACAAAGAGACAAAGCCAAAACCAGAACTCATCCAAATGATAATTTCTTCTGAAAATCTGCTTAAATGACTGTTTAAAACAGATACATTATATAAAAAATCTAAAGCAAAATCTCTATCAGACACAGAATCTAAAGAATTCTCTGTAACTCTAGCAAATCCCAAAATTTTTGCAGTTAAGTTTCTATCTATATCAAAACTAGTCCCTGCTAAAGCACAAGCTCCTAATGGCGATTCATCTAATCTGTCATTAGCATCTTGGAATCTTGAAATATCTCTAAACAGCATTTCTATATAACAATGCAGATGATGGGCAAAGCTGACTGGTTGAGCTGATTGTAAATGGGTATAGCCGGGTAGAAAAACATCTAAATTCTGCTCTGCTTTTACAATGAAATTATTAATTAGTTCTTTTAATAGAATTATGATTTGTTTGTTTGATTTTTTGACAAATAATTTAAAATCTGTGGCTACTTGATCATTTCTAGATCTTGCAGTATGTAATTTTCCTGCTAAATTACCAATTTTTTGTTTTAATCTTGCTTCTATATTCATATGAATATCTTCTAATTCTTCTTTAAACTCAAATTTTCCTGAAATAATTTCTTGTTCTATTTTCTGCAATCCTTTTTTTATTTCTGTTGCTTCAGCATTTTTAATAATTTTCTGTTTGGCCAGCATTTCAAGATGAGCTAAAGATCCTGCTATATCTTCTATAAAAAGTTTTTTGTCAAAATCAATAGAGCTATTAATTTTTTGCATTATTTCTGCAGGTTTTTGATCAAAATGACCTCCCCACATAGGATTTGAATTTTTTTTGTTCATAATTACAAAATTATCTATAATGTTGTGTTCAATAAATAACAACATAGCTTTTATGAAAAATTTAGTCAAATTAATTATTTGCACTATCACCATTATTTCTGTAATAATTATTTTTTACCTTATCTTTAAACAAGATAAAATAATGACAGCGATTGATTATAAAACAGAATTTGGTGTTATTGAACCCAAAGCTCCATTTCCTAATATCTCATTTTTTGATAAAGATGATAAGAGAAAAAATATACAAGATTTTAAGGGAAAGATTTTAATTATAAATTTTTGGGCAATTTGGTGCGAGCCATGTATAAAAGAAATACCGCAATTAAATTTATTATCTCAAATTATAGGTAATGATAGATTAGAAATAATTACTATTTCTGTTGATGATAGCACAAATATAAAAAAGATTTTAAAGTTTTTTAAAAAAAATAGAATAACTAATCTAGAACCTTACTATGACAAATATGGATTAGCATATCAAAAAACAAAAATTTCCAACATCCCTACAACTTTTATCATTGATAAAGAACTAAATGCACATTACAAAATATCTGGCTATGTAAATTGGAGCTACATTGCTGTTATTTCCTTAATTAACAATTTATTATAATAATGATTTTAATGAAAAAAAAACTTGAAGAAAAATTACAAAAAAATTTAGATTGCACTTTTTTGGAAATTATCAATGAATCATATTTACATAAAGGTCATCATCATTTGCAAGATGGCAAACAAACGGTTTTTGATGGCACAGAAGAAAGTCATTTTAGAATAAAAATTGCAGCAACAGATTTCAAAAAATTAAAAAGAGTGGAGATTCATAAAAAAATTTATGAAATAATAAAAGAAGAAATGAAAATAATTCATGCCTTGGCAATAGAAACAATATAATATTATTTTGAGTTAAAAAAATATAAATATTAACAAGACAGAAAGAATGAGCAAGCAAAAAAAACTTAAAAAAAAATGGCAAGATAGTGATAATATTTGGTTGCCTTATACTCAAATGCAAAATGCTCCAGCTTCTCTTGCTGTCAAAAAAACTAAAAATTGTTATATTTATTTAGAAAATAATAAAAAATTATTAGATGGTATTTGTTCTTGGTGGAGTGCTTGTCACGGCTATAATCATCCTCATCTAATCAAGCAGGCAAAAAAACAATTAAAAATAATGCCCCATATAATGCTTGCAGGTCTTGCTAATAAACCAGCATATAGGCTTGCAACTAGATTAGCTAATTTTGTCAATCAAGAAAGAACAATGGAAAAAGATAAATTATCAAAGGTGTTTCTTTCTGATTCTGGCTCTACTGCTGTAGAAGTTGCTTTAAAAATATCTGTACAATATTTTCTTAATCAAAAAAATGATAAAAAATGCAAAATAATCTCTTTTACTAACTCTTATCACGGAGATACAATGGGAGGAATGAGTTTGTGCGATCCATCATCTGGAATGCATAAAAAATTCAAGAATTTTTTGCCCAAGCAATTGGTTACCAAACTACCACAAAATAATCAAGATTTAGAAAATTATCAAAGATTTTTAGAAAAAAACCATCATAAAGCAGCAGCAATTATCATTGAACCATTAGTGCAATGTGCTGGCGGTATGAAGTTTTATAAAAAAGAAAATTTGGAAAAAATGATTAAAATCACCAAAAAATATGATATTTTGGTGATTTTTGATGAATGTGCCACAGGATTTTATCGCTTGGGCAAAAAATTTGCCTTTTTTTACTTAAAAAAAGAGTTTTCTCCTGATATTTTAATATTGGGCAAAGCCTTAACAGGTGGCATAATGACTCTTGCTGCAACCATTACTAAAAAACATATTTTTGATAATTTTTTGAGCGATTCATTGAATAATGCTTTAATGCACGGTCCTACTTTTATGGGGAATGCCCTTGCCTGCTCTGTGGCTAATGCTTCTTTAGATTTGTTTGAAAAAAAAGATTTTGATAAAAAAATAGAAAAAATAGAAAAAATTTTAAAAAAAGAATTAGCACAAAAATTTAAAAATCACAATGCAATAAAAGAAATCAGAGTAATTGGAGCAGTTGCAGTTTTAGAGTTAAAAGCTATTTCTTGGGATGATATACAAAATTTGAGAAAAGAGTTACTAAAACAAGAAGTATGGCTAAGACCCTTTTCTAATGTCATTTATTTTATGCCATCTTTTACCATAACAGAAAAACAAATAAAAAAATTAGTGCTAGCAGTAAGTAATGTTTTATAACAAATAGTGAGCCTTGCTCCCTTTATCTTATGGGACTGGGTGATTCTGAACTAGCATTAGAAAGACCATTAGAGTTTGAAATATTGGAAGGATCTAATAATTCCTCTGAATTAATATTAGAAACATTGTCAGGAGTTTTTGAAGTTTTTAACTGCAATTCATCTCCCTCATTCCTTGCTACGATATTTATAAAACTTCTACTACTATTACAAAATAATGGATCTAATGGGGATGTTGATAATTCTATCAAAACAGCTTATTTTTGCTAAAAATCTTAAAAAATTAAAAATTTTGTAAAAAATTTCAAAATTGAAGATGATTTTGAGTTACTTTAACTATTGCTCCTATAAATCCTGCTAAAAAATAGAATTTAAAGAAACTAGTCCCTATAAAATCAATTGAGAAAATTCATCATTCAAAACAACTAAAATAGTATTAATTGAATTTTTAAATCATTAAATATTGTAGATAATTTCTTTGTCCCTAATTTCTTTCTAAATTTACTTACTGGGACTGTTGATTTTTTTTAATAAAAAATCAACAGTCCCAGTAAGTGATTACTCTAAAAAACACAATATTTAGTAACGCTCCCCAAAAAACTGACTGAATTTAGGGGTGCATCATAGTTATAGGTTCCATAAAAGGGTTTTTTAGCATTATTTCTCATAGATACAAAACTCCCGTCAATTTCTTTATGAATATTATTTCTGGGTTAATTGCATATGATTTTAAACAGAATAAACCTAAAATTAACTTTAACATTCAAAAATCAAGGGGTTATAAGTTAAAAAAAGCATAATTGGGGTTAATATAGCCTTGCACATAGTCTAAAAATATGCTACAATGAATTATATATAATAAACAGTAATTCTAATTATGAGAAAAATAGAATTTCTACATAATAATATTATTTTAGCTTTATATATAGCCTTCAATATGTTCTGCTTTTTAGAATTTTATACTCACAAAAAATGAAAGAGTGACATAATATTGCATAAGTATTTTAATATAATTAAAGAAATATAAATATGACCAATAAAGCACAAAACAATAATACCTCTCGTCCCCCTACTCCTTCTCGTCTCCCTACTACTGCTTCTCGTCTCCCTACTACTGCTTCTCGTCTCTCTACTCCTTCTTCTACTACTGCTTCTCGTTCCTCTACTAGTCTCCCTATTCCTACCCTTACAGTAAAAGAATTTGTTGAGAAACACTTTCCAATAAAAGGCTTCCAAACAAGTTTAATTAACAAAAAAATTTTTCAAACAAAAAATAACATAATAGACACCATAGATACTAGTAAAGGAGAAGGGCTTTTAAGGATTGTTTTTTATTATCAAGATATAATAAACCATATTTTAAAGAGACCAAATCAAGATATAACAAACCATATTTCAAATAAAACTGCTGTATCAGAAGAAAGTATTTTTTCTATAAAAAACGATAAAATACCAATAGATGAATCTTTTAATTTATATTTACCGTATTTTATAAAAAATGAAAGATCGCGATTAGATACATTACTAAAAAAAAGAAAAGATTTATATAGAAATATTGCTAGTGAATTATACCCTCTTGTAAAGTCAAAAATAGCTGATTTGCCAGGATATATTGTATATCCTGCAGAAAATAAAATTATAGAAAAATATTCTTATAGAAAAATAGAAAATACAGAATTATGGGAGCCTGATCACAATTTTAAATTATCAGAAGGACAAGCAGAGATGTTGAATACAATATTTCATTGTACAAAGAAAGAAGTAGCAATAACGGAAAATCAAAAGAAAGAAGTAGCAAGAACGGAAAATCAAAAGGAAGAAGTAGCAAGAACGGAAAATCAAAAGGAAGAAGTAGCAATAACGGAAAATCAAAAGGAAGAAGTAGCAATAACGGAAAATCAAAAGGAAGAAGTAGCAATAACGGAAAATCAAAAGAAAGAGATAATCATGGTTGGTAAGTTTACGAGGATAATGGCAACTGGGGAAGGAAAGACACATATATTACAAAATTTAGATAAGTTTATAAAAAGTGCTAATTATTATCATAATAAACAGTCAGAGGAATCTGAAGAAAATACCGAAAAAGCAAACATATTACCAGAAGAAGTTCTTTATTTTACTCCAGTTGCAGCAGATATCTTAGAAGCAGAAAGTAGAGGTACTCTTAATATACATCATTTTAGTAAGATTGCAGACTGCAAGGAAATAGGCAAAGTAATTGTTGTTGATGAATTTGATGCATTAACTGATGATCAAAAGCAAAAAATAAATAAGTTAAGTGAAAATAACATAGTATTAGAGACCACAGCAACCAGCTCTTTAGCTCAGGATAATTTTGAAATTCTTATGAATGTAGCTAAAAGTGGGAAAAATATAACTTTAGAATCTCAACAAGAAAATTCAAAAAAATATAATATATTTGGATTGGGTTCTGGTTTTTGTTCTAAAGAAGAAACCATTAAAAGAGCAGGAAAAGCTTCGTTAGCTAAAACTTTAAATGATGCTTTGCAGACTAATCAAAATTTTATGAAAGATATAGCAAACATATATCAAGAAAAAAAAAATTTTTGTCAGAATGGTAATAATAATGACTTAATTAATAGAGTTTTGGGTGATTGTAAAGATTTAGAATATCGTAAAATTTCAATATCTGATTATGATGCTATTGCAAGAGATAAAAATTCTAAATTAGTTACTGAATTATTAGAAAAAATAAATGAAGGTGGTAATATTGTAGTGTTTGTAAATGCAGAAGATGAGATCAATAAATGTCAATTTGTTGATAAGGATGGTAATAAATTTGTTGATAAGGATGGTAATAAATTTGTTGATAAGGATGGTAATAAATCTTCTGATAGTATAAAAGGAAGAGTAGTGGCATATAAAGATGGTGACGAGGTTAAAATAATGTCCTTAGAGAATTATCACAGTAAACACATAAGTAAATGTTCAGATGCTGAATATATGTATAATTTTTATAAAGAAAACAACATTTTCTTGCTTTATCGTGAATGTGATTTTAGAGGAACTGATTATAAATCTTTTTCAAAGAATGTGCAGGCAGATATAACTCTTGGAAATAAAATGACAGATGAGGATGTTGGCAAATTAGACGCTAGCGATTTACTGCAAAGATATGGCAGAAAAAGAAAAACTAATCCTACAATATGCAAGCATTATTTTACAAATATTACATTAGACCAGGGTAAGATAATAAAAAAAAAGATAGAAAATCACATAGAAAACCCAGGATCTATAAAAGAAATTATAGAAGAAAGAAAAAAAAATGTAAAAGCAGAATTAGATGAGGTGAATAAAAGTAATATGAAATATAATGATACATATATTGCTCCATATATTCTGAAATCAGAATTTACACAACCTCCTTTTACTTTACTATCCGAGAAGTCACAAAAGGATAATATAGATACTAGTATTGCTAGTATAAAAAGTAGGATAAATATGGTTAGATCTTATCTTAATAGTCTTAATAGTCTTAATAGTCTTAATAGTAGAATTGTTAGCGAGGTAAAAGTCTTCTTAGACAGAGACTATACATCCCGTATCTCAGACAAGAAGGATATAGTAAACGGTATTAAAGGTATTAGAGACCAAAATGAGAAGGCAATCAAGGATGTTAAAATAGAATTACTAATAAAGTTTCTTCGGAAGATGAAAGAGAAGATGACAGAGATCTATACTTCTGATGATAAATTAAATATATCATTTGCACTACAAAAACTTAAAAAGCTTACTAGTTTATCTGTAAGTGATGTACCTGTAATTGATTCATTTTTAAATAAATTAAGTCCTTATGATATAAAACAAAAAATTAATCAGTTACTCAATAAGATAACAACAAAAAGCTATGAGGAAAATTCTTTAACAAAGGTAATAAAAAAATCAATTTTAACCAATATATGCAATAGAATTAAAAACAAAGATGCTCAATTTGCCTTTCGCAATTTAATAGAAGAATGTTTTGTTTCTAATATTCAAACAGGAATAAATGGTCTAGGTAAATTATTTCAACAGTTACAACAAAACGAAGAAGTAAAAAAAGCTCTAAACGAATATGAAACAAATACAAAGAGTTTAAAAGAAAAATATGAAGATAGACAAAGAATCTTAAATGATACGAAGGATCCTAACTATACAAATAACCTAAATAAATGTATAGAAGAGAAAGAGCAATCCTACTTAAAAACTTATGCTTCATTAGAAAAAGCAAACATATTAAAAACAGAAGAAACTTTTTTAAATCAATTATCACCAGAATCATGGACAGATACAAATATTGCCAATGCCATTAAAAATGTTCAAGTCAGTAAAACCAATAACAATGACTATCTTACTATAAATGACTATCTTAAATCAAATTTACCAAATACTGAGGAGACATCAACTGCATTTCCTGTTAATTCACCTATGCCATCTATCGATGTAATAGCCTATAAGTTATTGGAAAACAGATGTAAGGAATTTCAAGGTATAACTGGTGAGGCAGGCATATATCAAAATTTAATAAAAGGAATTTATCAAATTGTAAAAGATAAGATTACAAACAATCAAGATGTAGATGACGACAGTATCGTCAGTATAACATCTATACTTAAAGACTATACTAACTATACTAACGAGAAAAAAAATAGAATCACAAAAGCTAATTTCTGTACAATTATGCGTGACATATGTGATGATCTAATAGAGATAGAGAAAAAAAAAGGAGAATTGCAGGAAAGTGCAAGAGAAGAGTTAGAAAAGAAACTTAAAAATTATATAGATCCTAATATTACGGTTATTCTGGTTAAAGAAGAATGTCAAATAACAAATTGTAAACCAAATGATAGGGAAAAGCTAAAAAAAATTTTGCCAAATTTATCCGAATCCGATGAGAGCGAACAAAACAATAGAGGAATATTAACATTAAAAAACAATGATGAAGCATTAATAGCTGTACTATATAAATTTATTGGAGTTCTGGATAATGCTATTGGATTTCAGGAAAGTGCAAGAGAAGAGTTAGAAAAGAAACTTAAAAATTATATAGATCCTAATATTACGGTTATTCTGGTTAAAGAAGAATGTCAAATAGCAAATTGTAAACCAAATGATAGGGAAAAGCTAAAAAAAATTTTGCCAAATTTATCCGAATCCGATGAGAGCGAACAAAACAATAGAGGAATATTAACATTAAAAAACAATGATGAAGCATTAATAGCTGTACTATATAAATTTATTGGAGTTCTGGATAATGTTAGGATAGAAGAAAATCAACAAGTTTCTTCTGAAACTCTTTCTACTACAGATAAGGAAGAAAAAAATAAAAAAGCAAATGCAAGAGTGCAAAAAGTAGCAGAGGAAGCAGAGGAAGCAGAGAAAGCAGAGAAAGCAGAGGAAGCAGAGGAAGCAGAGGAAGCAGAGGAAGCAGAGGAAGCAGAGGAAGCAGAGGAAGCAGAGGAAGCAGAGGAAGCAGAGGAAGCAGAGGAAGCAGAGGAAGCAGAGGAAGCAGAGGAAGCAGAGGAAGCAGAGGAAGCAGAGGAAGCAGAGGAAGCAGAGGAAGCAGAGAAAGCAGAGGAAGCAGAGGAAGCAGAGGAAGCAGAGGAAGCAGAGAAAGCAGAGAAAGCAGAGGAAGCAGAGGAAGCAGAGGAAGCAGAGGAAGCAGAGGAAGCAGAGGAAGCAGAGAAAGCAGAGAAAGCAGAGGAAGCAGAGGTACTAAAACAAGAAAAGGCTAGCCTAGAAAAGCAATTAGAAAATTTAACCGAAGAAGAAGAAGTACAAAAAAAAACACTAGAAGCAAAGAAAGTAGAAGAACAACTAAAGAGAGCTCAAGTAGAAAACGAACCTCTGCAAGAGAAATTAAAACAAGCAAATCTAGAGCAAGCACAAAGCATTAGCACACTATCCCAAGAAAAAACAAAAAATCCTCAAAAACTTAATACAGGAAAAATTATTATAGGAGTTTTTTCTATAGCATCTTTAAGTGGGTTTATTTTATTGGGCTTTCTTGGACTTTTACTTACCCCCTTTATTGTTATTCCTATATCAACTCTTATTACTGGTGTAGTAACAAGTATTGTGGTTAATAAAATGGATAAGAAAAAATATAATAATACACAAAAAGAGTTAGAAGAACAGAGAGGAAATATTATTAAGAAATATGAAAATAAACCATCAAAAACTTTTAAGTTTGATAGTAAAGATATTTCTTCAATACAACGGATTGGTCACTCCCATAATCAGAATATTCCATAATAGCAAAAATATCATTTTTTAGAAAAAAATCTGAAAATCTTCATCCCTGCGAACAGGCTAATAGTATGGACTTTTAATCGAAACCGATGAAAAAGATAGTTTTTTTTAATTAGAAATTAATTAAATTATTTTTTTATTTATTAACTTTAAAATAGGTGTTATTATGCCAAAAATAATAACTAATACTATTTTAGTTTTATAATTGACCTATAGCCTTCAATCTGCTCAGCATAAATTGCTTTTTTTTATAATCTGTTAGCTATGGCTAACAAATAATTAAAAAAAACAATCTCTACTAAACATCTTTTTGGCTATAGGTCAATTATAAAGCTAAAATAGTATAATAAGAGATAAAATATTATTAATTAATTAAGAAATAAAAAATGCAAAAATTTACAGTTCCTAAGATAACAGCAAAAGGAGAAAAGAGGGCTTGGGTTAGTTTAAAAAGCCTAGATACATTATGGTTTAATACTGGAACTTTATGTAATTTGGAATGTAAAAATTGTTATATTGAGTCAAGTCCTAAAAATGATGATTTGGTTTATATTTCTTTAGCTGAGGTAAAAAAATTTTTAGATGAGATAAAAAAAGAGAATTTAAAAACTAAGGAAATAGGTCTTACAGGTGGCGAGCCTTTTATGAATCCTGAAATTATTCCAATAATTACCCTTATTTTATCTTATGGTTTTGAATTGTTAGTTTTGAGCAATGGTATGAGGCCGATGCAAAGATATAAAAAACAATTAATTTCTTTAAAAATAGCATTTTTAGATAATTTAAAAATTAGAATTTCTGTTGATCATTATAAAAAAGAAGAGCATCAAGAAATAAGAGGAGAAAATAGTTGGGACCCTATGATAATAGGATTAAAATTTTTATCTGATAATAATTTTAATTTTTCTATTGCAGGAAGAGAAGCTTTTATGGTGGGCAAAAAGTCAAAAGAGGGCTATGAAAAAACTTTGTTAAAAAACAATATAAAAATGGATTTAGCTAAATTAATCTTATTTCCAGAAATGAATAATAATATTGACACTCCAGAAATAACTGTAGGATGTTGGGATATTTTAAAAAAATCTCCAGATGAAATTATGTGTTCTAATGCAAGAATGATTGTAAAAAGAAAAGGAGAGATCGCCCCCAAAGTTCTTGCTTGCACTTTGCTTGCATATGACAAAAGGTTTGAATTAGGCGAAACTCTAAAAAAAGCGCAAAAATCAGTCTCCCTTAACCACCATTATTGTAGCCAATTTTGTGTTTTGGGAGGAGCTAGTTGCAGTTAATACTATTCTGTGTTTTTTAGTTTTTAATTTGTAACAAAAATTACTCTTTTTTTCTATTATGACACAGCCTGAAGGGAGGAGCTATAGCTTCCCGAGTATAATTCTATAAAATAACAAATCAAGTTTTCGTAATTAGAATTGCTAGTTTTAAGCAGGGTATTATAACAAGGATGCAAGATTGCCTATGTAACACTATTTTAGTAATTGACCTATAACTTTTCTATTGATACACAATCTCATTGGAGTGGTTTATTGAGAGAGCAGAGTTTATGTTATGCACAGAAGTGGAGGGAGCATTATTCTGTGAGTTGATTATTTTAGAAGCATTACTTTCTTCTCCATTAAAATTATTATTTTGTTTTATTTGATTTTGTTTCTTGTTCATATTGACAAAATTTGCTATTGAAAACAAGCCCTGTACCGCTGCAATACCACCCATTAATGCAATAAAAGGTGTTCCTGCTCCTAAGACTAAGCCAGTTCCTAAAAAACCTAAAGTGATAATAGAAAACACACTTAATACTGCAAGAGGAGTATATGATTTTTCTTCTGGTTTTAGCTCTTCCTCTTCCTCCTCTCTCTCTCCCTCTTGATTATTTACTGATTCTCTTTGTATTTGTGTTCTTTGATTTGTTTTATCTGCATTTATATTTTCTTCTGCTTTTAGCTCTTCCTCTTCCTCCTCTCTCTCTTCCTCTTCCTCTTCCTCCTCTCTCTCTCCCTCTTGATTATTTACTGATTCTCTTTGTATTTGTGTTCTTTGATTTGTTTTATCTGCATTTATATTTTCTTCTGCTTTTAGCTCTTCCTCTTCCTCCTCTCTCTCTTCCTCTTCCTCCTCTCTCTCTTCCTCCTCTCTCTCTCCCTCTTGATTATTTACTGATTCTCTTTGTATTTGTGTTCTTTGATTTGTTTTATCTGCATTTATATTTTCTTCTGCTTTTAGCTCTTCCTCTTCCTCCTCTCTCTCTTCCTCTTCCTCCTCTTCCTCCTCTCTCTCTCTCTCTCTTCCTCCTCTCTCTCTTCCTCTTCCTCCTCTTCCTCCTCTCTCTCTTCCTCTCTCTCTTCCTCTTCCTCCTCTCTCTCTTCCTCCTCTCTCTCTCTCTCTCTTCCTCCTCTCTCTCTTCCTCTTCCTCCTCTCTCTCTTCCTCTTCCTCCTCTCTACTGATTCTCTCTGTCCTCCTGTTCTCTGATTCCTCTTATCTGCATTCCTCTTCCTCTTCTGCTCTTAGCTCTTCCTCTTCCTCCTCTCTCTCTTCCTCCTCTCTCTCTTCCTCCTCTCTCTCTTCCTCTTCCTCCTCTCTCCTCTTCCTCCTCTCTCTCTCCCTCTTGATTATTTACTGATTCTCTTTGTATTTGTGTTCTTTGATTTGTTTTATCTGCATTTATATTTTCTTCTGCTTTTAGCTCTTCCTCTTCCTCTTCCTCTTCCTCTTCTCTCTCTTCCTCTTCCTCCTCTCTCTCTTCCTCTTGATCTCTCTTCCTGATTCCTCCTCTCTCTCTTCCTCCTCTCTCTGATCCCTCTTGATCTGCATTTACTGATTCTCTTCTGCTATTTCCTGTTCTTTGATTTGTTAATTGATTCTGCAGAACTGTGTATATTTTCTTCTAGTTTTTTTAGCTCTATATCTCTTACCTGTCCTACTCTCTCTTCTACTTCTCTCTCTCTCTTCCTGACCAACTCTCTCTGCCCTCCTCTCTAATCTTCCTCTGTCCTGCCTCTTCTGCTAGCTCCCTCTGTGATTATTCTACTAGATTCTCTTTGTAGTTTGTAATTCTAATCTGATTTGTTAATTTATCTTGTAGCATTTATACTTTTCTATCTGCTTCTTCTCCTTGTATCTGTGTTCTTGTTAATTGCCTCCTCTGCTGTCTCAGAACTGTTGTCTGTCTTTCTTTTAGTTTTTTTATCTAATTATCCTGCTTGTTACCTGTGCTACTCCCTTGTTGCTACTTCTCTGATTCTGTGTTAGTGACCAACTCTGTGTTGCTCTACTATTAATTTATTTTAGATTGGTTAGCTTCTTGTGCTAAATTGTCTATCTGTTTCTGTGCTTCCTCTTGCTAATAGCTTTATTTTAGTTTCTAATCTGCCTGTTTTGTTGAGCTTCTACTTGGTCTGTTAGCTTGGTTATGTATTTGCTTATATGCTACTTCCCCCTGTAACTAGTTGCTAGTTGTTATTAGTATCTATCTTATTTTCTAATTGCTAGCTCTGTTTGTGTTTCTTCTAATAGCTTTATCTTGTAGGATCTAATACTCTTGTATCTGCTTGAGCTTACTTAGTCTGTTAGCTTGTGTTAGTTTTGCTTTTGCCTCCTCTGCTGTAACTCTTGCTGTTGTTATTAGTATCTTTTCTAATTCTAATTTTTTTGTTAATTCTTCTGCTTAGGATTAATACTCTTGTATCTGCTTCTTCTAATTGTATTTGTGTTCTTTTATTTGCCTCCTCTGCTGTCTCTGCTGTTGTCTGTCTTTCTTCTAATTTTTTTGTTAATTCTTCTGCTTGTTGCTTTGCTTCTTCTAATTTCTGTTGCTTTGCTTCTTTTGCTGTTTTTAGTTCCTGTGCTTGTTTCTGTGCTTCCTTTGTTGCTATTTCTGATTCTTTTAATTCCTGTTGTGTGTTGCCTATTTGTTTTTTTAGATTGGTTAGTTCTACTGCTAAATTGTCTATTTGTTTCTGTGCTTCCTCTTGCATTGCTTGTGTTATTTTATCTGCCACCTCTAATACTTCTGCTTGTTCTGCTAGTTGTAATGTATTTCTTATATTTTCTTCCCCCTGTAATAGTAGTTGTTGTTGTATTATATTTTTTTCTTTTGCTAGCTCTGTTTGTGTTTCTTCTAATAGCTTTATTTTAGTTTCTAATTCCTGTTTTGTTGAGATTACTTGTTCTGTTAGCTTGGTTACTTCTGCTTTTGCTACTTTTAACTCTTGCTGTGTTATTAGTATATTTTCTAATTCTAATCTTTTTGTTAATTCTTCTTGTAGGATTAATACTCTTGTATCTGCTTCTTCTAATTGTATTTGTGTTCTTTTATTTGCCTCCTCTGCTGTCTCCGCTGTTGTCTGTCTTTCTTCTAATTTTTTTGTTAATTCTTCTGCTTGTTGCTTTGCTTCTTCTAATTTCTGTTGCTTTGCTTCTTTTGCTGTTTTTAGTTCCTGTGCTTGTTTCTGTGCTTCCTTTGTTGCTATTTCTGATTCTTTTAATTCCTGTTGTGTGTTGCCTATTTGTTTTTTTAGATTGGTTAGTTCTACTGCTAAATTGTCTATTTGTTTCTGTGCTTCCTCTTGCATTGCTTGTGTTATTTTATCTGCCACCTCTAATACTTCTGCTTGTTCTGCTAGTTGTAATGTATTTCTTATATTTTCTTCCCCCTGTAATAGTAGTTGTTGTTGTATTATATTTTTTTCTTTTGCTAGCTCTGTTTGTGTTTCTTCTAATAGCTTTATTTTAGTTTCTAATTCCTGTTTTGTTGAGCTTACTTGTTTTGTTAGCTTGGTTACTTCTGCTTTTGCTACTTTTAACTCTTGCTGTGTTATTAGTATATTTTCTAATTCTAATCTTTTTGTTAATTCTTCTTGTAGGATTAATACTCTTGTATCTGCTTCTTCTAATTGTATTTGTGTTCTTTTATTTGCCTCCTCTGGTGTCTCCGCTGTTGTCTGTCTTTCTTCTAATTTTTTTGTTAATTCTTCTGCTTGTTGCTTTGCTTCTTTTGCTGTTTTTAGTTCCTGTGCTTGTTCCTGTGCTTGTTCCTGTGCTTGTTCTAGTTTTATTTGTGTTCTTTTATGTGCCACCTCTACTGCTGCTTGTTCTTCTAGTTGTAATGTATTTCTTATATTTTCTTCCCCCTTTAGTAGTTTTTGTATTAGTTGTTGTTTACCTAGAAGATTATGTTGTTTAAGTCTATCTAGAAGATTATTATTATTATCATCAAAATTATTTTTATAATCAAAATTACTTTTATTAACAAGATCTACCTTAATAAAAAATAGCTCTTTTTTATTTTCACCATAAGCATGCACATAAGATTTATCATCTGTAATATATGTTGTTATTTGTTTAAACAAATCAATGTATGTTTCAAATAGTTTGCTCTTATTTTGTTCTATAATATTTTTTATTAGATTGCTAAGTTGTGTTTCTCTATATGTTTTAGTATTAGAGACTGTTTCAGTAGGCCCAATAAATTCTAGACGATATTCTATAGTATCAATATTATTATCGGATAAGTTAGTAGCTGAGTTTTCTAAAGACATCTAAGTAAAATTATTTATATTAACAAGCACAATTATAGCATTGTTTATTCATTATGTCAATAATTATAACTCAAGACATTCAAGACTCTATCATTTTGTTTAATCTGACAGTAGTTTTAGATAATCTCCTATATCAAGAATAATATTTAATAAAGGTAATGGTAATTTCTTCTTCTAAAATTTTGTGTTTTTGTGCTTGTCTGTTTTGTACAAAATCTATGTTATCTGCCAACACTTGCTCTTTGATGTATTGCTCAAAATTTTTTATTGAGCTTTTGATGAATTCATTTTCTAAAAAGATCTCCAAAGAAATTCTTTGGGTTATTTCTAAATCTTGATCTTTTCTCATTTGCTGAATGATTCTAACAATATCTCTTGCTATTCCTTCTTGCTTTAAATCATCATCCAAGTTTAAATCAAGAGCAACCAAAGCATCTTGACTTGATAATGATCTCATATTTGTTTCATCTTTTGGCTTTAAATTCAAAATATATTCTGTTTTTTCTAGCAAAATATCTGCAATTTTTATGCCATCATCAGTTTTTTGCCATTTTCCTTGCTTGGCTAGTGGAATAATCTTTTTTATTTTGCTACCTAATCTTGCTCCAATTAATTTGAAATTCAAATCCAACTTTAATTCTGCTAAATCTCCAATTTCTTGCTCAAAAATAACTTTTTTAACATTAATCTCATCGGCAATTATTGTTTGATATTTTTTTAAATTTTTTTTATCAATGATAGTAATGGAACTTAAAGGTTGCCTAATTCTAATATTTTTCTTGCTTCTAATTGATAAGGCAATATTACAAATATCTTGCACCCGATCCATATCAGCAACTAAGCTACTATCATATTTGATTCGAGCTATTTCTTTTTCTGGAAACTCAGTTAAATGCACCGATTCTTGCTCGTTATTTACCATACCTAAAAATATTTCTTCTGATAAATATGGTACTAATGGAGCAATTGCTCTAATAACTAAATACAAAACAGAATATAAACTATTATAAGCATCTATTTTTTCTCTGTTTTTCTCTTTTTGCCAAAAAACTTTTCTGCTTCTTCTAATATACCAATTATTCAAAACCTCAAAAAACAATTTTATTTCATTATAAGCATTAGGTAAATCATATTTATCTAATGCTATTTTGATAGTTTCAATCATATCTTTAGTTTTGGACAAAATATATTTATCCATAATGTTTTTTGAATCTAATTTAAATTCAGCTTCAATCTGATCAGCATTAGCATAAAGAGTAAAAAAATTATAACTATTCCAAATAGGCTTGATATAAAGCCTTACTATATTTTTAAAAACATCTCCTTCTCTATCAATATTTAATTCATTCCCCCGCATCACAGATGAGGCACACATAAAAAACCTCATTGCATCTGCTCCATATTTCTCAAAAATAATCAAGGGAGAAGTGTAGTTTTTTAATCTTTTAGATAGTTTTTGCGATTTCTCATCTAAAATTACCCCGTGACAAATGCAGTTTTTAAAAGGGACTTTGTCAAAAAGAGCAGTGGATAAAACCATCAAAGTATAAAACCAACCTCTAGTTTGAGCATTATATTCTACAATAAAATCTGCTGTGAAATTCTTTTGATAAAAACCATCTTTGGTCAAATCTTGCTTAGAAAAATCATAATGATTTTGAGCATAAGGCATTGAACCTGATTCAAACCAACAATCCAAAACATCGCTTACTCTCACCATCATTGATTTTCCTGTAGGGTCATTTGGATTTTTTCTAGTTAATTTATCAATATATGGCCTGTGTAAATTGTCAATTTTTGTGCCAAAATCTTTCTCCATTTCAGCAATGGAACCATAAACATCAATATTTGGATATTCTGGATCATTAGATTTCCAAACAGGTACAGGACAACCCCAAAACCTATTTCTAGAAATTGACCAATCTCTTGCCCCCTCCAGCCATTTGCCAAAAGAACCATTTTTGATATGTTCTGGTATCCAGTTAATTTCTTGATTTAATTCCACCATTCTATCTTTTATATCAGTAACTTTTACATACCAAGATGGCAGAGCTTTATAAATTAATGGGGTATCGCTTCGCCAGCAATGAGGATAATTATGCAAATATTGTTCTGTTTTAATCCAATTTCCTTGTTCTTTTAATTTTTTGATAATGTCTATATTGCAATCAAAAACTTGTCTTCCCAAAAACTCTTCTACTGGATAGGTGAATTTTCCTGCATCATCTACTGGTGAAATAGTAGGGATTCCTTTTGCTTTACATAAAATCTGATCATCTTCTCCAAAGCCAGGAGCCATATGCACTATTCCTGTTCCATCTTCTGTTGTTACAAAATCTCCAGCAAAAACTTGAAAAGCATTTTTTAAATCATAATCTAGTTTTGTAGCATTTTTTAAACAAGAAAAAACTGGTTGATAAGTTTTACCCACTAATTCTTGCCCTTTTATTTCTAATAGAATATTAAGGTTTTTGAAATCTTTTTTATAAACAGCTAATCTCTTTTTGGCAATAATATAGTTTTTACCATCTTGCTCAAAGATTAAATAATCTATCTCAGATCCAACAGCAATAGCCAAATTAGAAGGCAAGGTCCAAGCAGTAGTTGTCCAAATTAATAAATGAAGATTTTTGATGTTTTGTATTTCTTCATTTAGAGAAAAAGTCAAAGTAATTGCCTTGCTTTCTTTTTCTCTATAAGAATTATCTAGTTTAGTTTCAAAATTTGATAATGGAGTTTGGCACACCCAAGAATAAGGCATAACTCTCATATCTTCATATAATAATCCCTTTTTATAAAGAGCTTTAAAAGATGCTAAAACAGATTCCATATATTTTAGATCCATTGTTTTATAACCACCTGCAAAATCCACCCACCTTGCCTGCTTAGTAACATATTCTTGCCAATCATTTGAATATTTCATCACTGACTTTTGACAAGCATCATTAAATTTATCTATACCATAATTTTCTATGGCAATTTTTCCTGATAATTTTAGCTCTTTTTCAACTTCCATTTCCACAGGCAGACCGTGAGTGTCCCAACCAAATTTTCGCTCTGTTTTTTTGCCGATCATTGTTTGATATCTAGCAAAAATATCTTTGACAAAACCAGTAAGCAAATGTCCATAATGAGGCAAGCCATTAGCAAATGGCGGACCATCATAAAAAACAAATTCTTCTTGATCTTTTCTGTTATCAATAGTTTTTTGAAAAATATTGTTTTCTTGCCAGAAATTTTGAATTTTATTTTCTAACTCTGCAAAGTTCTGATTGCTATCTATTGCTGGATATTTTTTGTTCATTGTTTAGTGGTAATATTAAAAATATTAAAAATGCTATCATAAGAGGAGACATAATATAAATATATGGTATTAATACAAGGGCAAATTTAGTTAAAAAGATAGTTTTTATAATAAAATAACCAATAATAAAAGATAATGATAGAATTATGGCAATAAGATTGAATTTTATGTTACCATTTCGATCATATTTATTTTTTGCCAAAATTGCAAAAATTATTAAAAGTAGCATTATATTCATCAATGACCAAATTATTCTATGATGAAATTCTGTGCTAGCCTCATTATTATCAAAATATGCTATTTGCTTAGAAGTCATTAAAAAGAAATTTTGTAAATAAAAATGTCCTATTTTTTGTTTGTTTTTATAAATTTTCTTTTTAAATAACGAGTCTAAATTAGTTTGATATTGCTGAAAAGATAAATCGCTAATTATTTTACCATTGCTAACAACCTGCCTATTTCCTTGATATAATTTTATAAAAACTTCATTATCATTATTAAAAACTTCTCCTTTTTTAGCAAAAATAAAATATTCATTTTGTTTAATTTTATCATAAATAATAATATCTTGTAAAATATTTTTATTTTTGGATTTTATGTAAAGAGTTCCAGTTTTTGATATTTTATTAAATTTCTCTGTTTTAGTAACAGAACCTATTATTTGAGTTGCTACATCTTTTTTTATCTGATCAAATTTTCTGTAAGCATATGGTGAGGCAAAAAACAAAAAAACAAAATTAATTAAAAATATTACAATAGAACAATAAAATAATGGTTTTAAAATTTGCCTTTGAGCTAAGCCTGCTGATTTTATGATAAAAATCTCTTTTGAATAAATTAGAGAATTAATAACAAAAATAGTGGTTACTAAGGTGGCGATAGGTAGGATTGAGTCAATAATTCTAGGTATAATCCAAACTGAAATTAAGATAAAATCACTAACATTTATATCATATTTAGTGATATAACTCAAATGTTTAACAATTCGTGATAACCATAAAATTCCTAATAAAATAAAGAATATTGTAGCAAATAATCCAAAAAACCTTTTTTGGATGTATTGATTGAGTAGAGACATTGAGATAATAAGTTTATAGTAATCAGGGTTACGGTTGGTGAGTTTTAGTAATCCTAAATTTAAAGAAAAACTCGGAGCAACTGCTCCCCCCATGAGGTGGAGGTAGTTAACCCCTACTAGTCCTTTGCTATGCAAAGGGACCCCCCCACCAAAATCACTGTGTGATTTTGGCTCCCCCTCATGGGGGGAGCTATTACCCCGAGCATTTTTTCTATTGCAACACAGCCCTCAAGGAGGAAGCAGTTACTACAAGAATTTGTGATACAGCCCTATTAAAATAGAAAGAACAAATCAATTTTGTTTTAGTATATGATTTTAAGCAAAAAGATAAATTATATTTCTAAATTATCAATTAATCTAACATTTTTAATAAAAACAGCAATAAAAACTCTTGCCTTTTTTTCTCCATTATAAACAGTAAAATCATTATTTAATATTTCTAAATAATCAATATCTGTAATTTTTTTTGCTAGCAGAGCTTGCTTGCCTTGCTCTAATATTTTTTCTTTATCACCTCCTTTTTTAATTTTTCTAGCAATTTCTTGCAAAGTTTTAAAAATTTCAGGAGCGATTTTTTCTTTTTCTTCTTGGCTTAATCTAGCATTTCTTGATGAAATAGCAAGACCTGTCTTTTCCCTTATAGTCTCTACTGCGATAATTTCTACATCAAAATTGAGATCTTTTGTTAATTGCTTGATAAGAAAAAATTGCTGATAATCTTTTAGGCCAAAAAATGCTTTTTGAGGTTTGGTAAGGTTAAATAATTTAGTAACAATAGTTGCCACTCCTAAAAAATGATCTCCTCTTGTCTTGCCACATAATTTATTGCTAATGTTTCTGATTTCTACAAAGCTAACAAAATCTTCAGGATATAATTCTTGTTTTTCTGGTATAAAGAGCAAATCTATTTTTTCCTCTTCCAATATTTCTATATCCCTCACTAAATCTTTAGGATATTTATCAAAATCTTCTTTTCTATCAAATTGCATAGGATTAACAAAAATAGTAATTATTACAAAATTCTTAGTTTTTTTTGCTTTTGCTATTAAAGATAAATGCCCTTGATGCAAAAACCCCATAGTAGGAACCAAAGAAACATCTTTTTTGTTTTTCTGTAATTCTTCTTTTAATTTTGTGATATTATGAACTATAATCATTTTTATTTTTTAAGTTTTTTAAAATATTAAAATTGAATAATGGCAAAAAAACTGAAAATAACAGCAATAATCCTGCAAACCCACCATATATACCTCATCCTATAAGGTTAACATCTAGCAAAACAGGAAAACCTATACCTAATATATACTAAATATTATCCTGTTAAGCAAATATCTACGGTTTATTCAGATACAAAAAATTAATTATCTATCAACTTCTCCAAAAACTAAATCCATAGTGCTGATAATAACCACTACATCAGCTAGCATATGATTTTTGCACATAAAATTTATGGCTTGAAGATGGGCAAAGCCGGGGGTTCTGATGTAACATCTTTCTGGTTTTGGACCACCGTTAGATTTTAAAAACACCCCAAATTCTCCTTTAGGTGCCTCTACTGCTGTATAAGTTTCTCCTTTAGGCACTCTATATCCTTCTGTCCATAATTTAAAATGATGTATTAAAGCCTCCATATTATCTTTCATTACAGATTTTTTTGGTGGTGATATTTTTTTATCTAATGTTTTTATCTCACCATCTGGCATATTCTCGGCACATTGTAAAATTAATTTTACTGATTCCCTCATTTCTAAAATTCTGATCAAATATCTATCATAACTATCTCCCTTCTTGCCAACTGGAATAGCAAAATCTAGTTTTTCATAAATATCGTAAGGTTGTGATTTTCTTAAATCCCAAGCAACTCCAGAACCTCTAAGCATAGGCCCAGAAAACCCCCAATTAATCGCTTGAGCTTTTGAAACAATTCCTATATCCACCAATCTTTGTTTAAAAATACGATTTTCTGTCAACATATCCTCTAAATCATCAATATGTTTAGAAAACTTTTTGAAATAACGATAAATATCTTCTAACAAACCATTAGGCATATCTTGAGCAACTCCACCGGGCCTGATATAATTTGCATGAAGTCTTGCACCGCAAACTCTCTCATAAAAAGCCATCATTTTCTCTCTTTCTTCAAAAAGCCATAAAAATGGAGTCATCGCACCAACATCCAAGCCTTGAGTGGTGATGTTTAAAATGTGATTTAGAATTCTGCTGATTTCTGCAAACATAACTCTAATATACTGCCCTCTTAATGGCACTGCACACCCTAATAATTTTTCTACTGCTAAGGCAAAAGCATGTTCTTGAGACATTGGAGCTACATAATCTAGCCTGTCAAAATAAGGTACTGATTGAATATAAGTTTTATGCTCAATTAATTTTTCTGTCCCTCTATGCAAAAGTCCTATGTGAGTATCTACTTTTTCTACCTGCTCTCCATCTAATTCAAGAATTAATCTTAATACACCGTGAGCCGCTGGATGTTGAGGACCAAAATTGATCTCCATCGTTTTCTTTGTGTTATTTTCCATCCTTTTTCATTAGTTTTGTTATTTCTTCTCCCTGCCAAGGACTTTCAAAATCAAAATTTCTAAATTCTTGATCTAATTTAACACCTTCAGAAACTATTTTCTGCTCTTTTTCATCATATCTAATTTCTTTATAGCCTGTTAAAGGAAAATCTTTTCTTAATGGAAAACCTTCAAAATTATAATCTGTAATAATTCTTCTTAAATCGCTACTATCGCTAAATTTTATGCCATACATATCATAAGTTTCTCGCTCAAACCAATTAGCAGAATGATACAGGCTCTCAATTGAAGGCACTGCTGTTTTATCATCAACAAAAACCTTTATTCTAGCTCTAAAATTATGCTTTAAACTAAGCAGATTATAGACAATCTCAAATCTATAAATTTGATTAATATTGTCTGCTCCACAAATACTAACTAATTGACTTAATAAAGTACCTGTATCGTCTCTTAACTCTTGGATAAAATTAAATAATTCTTCTTTTTTGACTTCTAAAATAATTTCATCTAGGGCAAAAACAGATTTTGCTTGATATTTTGGAGAAATGTTATCTTTGATATATTTATAAAAATATTGATTATCTTTAATTACCTCAGTCATTTTATACTATTTTTTTTACTTTAGCTAATCTGCCTTCTGTTCTTTTGATTTTTTTTTGTAATTGTAAAATGCCATAAAGCAAACCTTCCGCACTAGGAGGGCAACCAGGGACATAAACATCAACAGGAATTATTCTGTCGCAACCTCTTACCACCGAATAAGAATAATGATAGTAACCTCCGCCATTAGCACAAGATCCCATAGAAATAACCCATTTTGGTTCAGGCATTTGATCATATACTTTTCTAAGAGCAGGGGCCATTTTGTTGGTTAATGTTCCAGCAACAATCATTACATCTGATTGTCTCGGAGAAGGACGAAAAACCAAGCCAAACCTGTCTAAATCATATCTTGCAGCCGCGGAATGCATCATTTCTATAGCACAGCAAGCAAGGCCAAAAGTCATAGGCCATAATGAGCCAGTTCTGGCCCAATTAACCAAATTATCTAGTTTGGCCGTTACATAGCCTTTATTATTCATTTGAGTAAAAGTGTCTTGCAAAATATTTTCTTGCTCTTTAGCAAAAGCTCTTTCTTTTCTTTTTTTATCTATTATTCCCATTCTAATGCCCCTTTAAACCATTCATAAATAAATCCCACAGCCAAAATTGTCAAAAAAACCATCATAGACCAAAAACCAACAGCACCTAATGCCCCCAAATTAGCTGCCCAAGGAAATAAAAAAGCAATTTCTAAGTCAAAAACAATGAATAAGATTGCGATTAAGTAGAATTTTATGTCAAATTTTTGTCTTGCATCCTCAAAAGGCTCAAAACCACATTCATAAGCTGAAAGTTTTTCTTTATTGCTATATTTAGGAGCGATAACAAAGGGAATTAACATCATCACCACAGAAATAGCAGTAGCTATTGCCAGAAATATTAAAATAGGTAAGTAGGAAATGATTAGTTCTTTCATAAGAATAGAGTTAACAATTATCAACATTCGTGATAATAAGTATTTTCTTTTTTAGTTACAAGATAATTTGTAAAAAATAAATGGCACTGCAACATAACTATAGATAAAAGTTAGGATTAAGATATTTTTTATAGAATAACAGATTTAAACTAGCATAAATCATATCAAGGGACTTGGAAAATCTTTTGGTTTTTCTATTAAATCTAGCCAAATAATTCCTAACTAAAGAATTTCTAGCCTCTATAAGAGATGTCTCTGCTTTAGACTGAATATGCTTGCTAGCAATGTTATAAGTTTCAAACACTATAATAATCTGTGCAAAGATATTTTATGTTATATTTTTTCTCTAACCTTTCTACCAATTTAATATAAGTCCATTTACTCCTATCTCCTACTTCAAAATCAACAACTTCGTTTTTTCCTCTGTTAAGTGCAATCCATATAAAAACTGCTTCCCCTCCATGTTTTGGCTTTTTTTTAAATATGTAAACATTTCATCAATCTCTAATATTTTTATATCTTTTTTTTTAAATTATACTATTTTACACACTATTCCCTTTATTGTCTATAATTATGTTTCAATGCCAATTTTAAGGCTATATAAAAAAGTCAATAATTAGCTCCACAAGTTACTAGTGTCCAAAACTACCTAGTGGCATTTTTTGGCAGGGTAAAGACTTCAAAACCCATCTCTTTACAAGTAAAAAAAGGGGGACTACTTGCTTTAGATCTTGATTCGTAAAAAATTATTCTTTTTTTGCTATTGCAACACAGAGCGAAAGAAGGAAGCTACTATTTTCGAGCCCTTTTTCTAAACTATGCAAGCTTTGTTTTTTAAATCATCAATTAACACTTTGGTATTTTCTGAATAATCTACTGCTAGATCTATTAAATGTACTCCTCCTTCCAAAAAGCATTTTTTTATTAAAGGGACAAATTCTTCTGAAGTAGCTGGTCTGTGACCTTTTGCACCATAGCTTTCTGCATATTGAACAAAATCAGGATTATTGAATTCTAAACCATAATCCTTAAAACCCATACCATATTGTTTCCATCTAATCATTCCATAACTACTGTCATTTAAGATTAATACCACTAAATTTAGATTTAATCTCATTGCTGTTTCTAATTCTTGTGAATTCATCATAAAACCGCCATCACCACAAATAGCCATTACATTTTTTTCAGGATATAATCTAGCTACCTCCATCGCAGATGGCAAGCCAGCTCCCATAGTGGCAAGTGCATTGTCCAATAAAATAGTATTTGGCTCTTTAGCTAAATAATTTCTAGCAAACCATATTTTATATACCCCATTATCCAAAGCAATAACACCATCCCCCGGCATAGCCTCTCTAACATCTGCCACAAATTTTTGTGGTTTCATTGGAAAAGAATTATTGTCTGCATTATCTGTTATATGCTCATCTAAATGATTTTTTACTTTAGCAAAATAAGAAAAATCTCCTGCTAACTTATCTATATTATCAGTTAAATTAGCAATTGTATTTGCTATATCACCCACTACTTCTAATTGAGGAAAATAAACATTATCAACTACAGCTGAAGAAAAATTAATATGAATGACTTTTTGCTTGCCACTATGTTCCATAAAAAATGGAGGTTTTTCTACCACATCATGACCTACATTAATCACCAAATCAGACCTATCAATCGCACAATGAATATAATCATCATTAGATAATGCTGCTGTCCCTAAAAATTGCTTGGAATATTCATTAACCACCCCCTTACCCATTTGAGTATTAAAAAAATAAATTCCAGTTTTTTCAACAAATTCTGATAATGCAGCTCTAACTCTTTTTCTATTTGCCCCTGCTCCTATTAATAATAAAGGTGTTTTTGCCTCTTTTATCATTTTTACGGCTGCAGTAATTGCCTTAGCATCTGCATGAGCTCTTCTTACTTGGCTTTTTACAAAAATTGGAGGAGTTTTATCAGTAGACTCTTCTGCTGCTATATCCTCAGGAAGCTCCAAATGAACCGCCCCTGGTCTTTCCTCTGCTGACATTCTAAAAGATTCTCTTACAATTGAAGGAATCATATCAACATTTACTATCTGCTTAGTATATTTAGTTATTGGTTGCATCATTCCAATCACATCAATAATTTGAAACTGACCCTGCTTAGATTTTTTAATCGGTTTTTGTCCCGTAATCATCATCATAGGAAATGCTCCCAATTGAGCATAAGCAGCACAAGTTACAAAATTAGTGGCTCCAGGTCCTAAAGTTGCCATACAAACCCCTACTTTTCCCGTTAATCTTCCATAAGTTGCTGCCATAAATCCAGCCCCCTGCTCATGTCTTGTTAAAATAAGCTCTATTTTGGATTCTCTAAGTGCCTCCAACATATCTAAATTTTCTTCCCCTGGAACAGCATAAATTCTCTCCACCCCCTCATTTTCCAAGGCTTTAACAAATAATTCAGATGCATTCAATTTTTTCATAATTTTTTAAGTTAAGTTAGTTAGGTACAATTTTGTAATCTATAAAACATTTACACGATTTATTAGCTAAAGTTCTTAATTTAAAATTAAAGTTACTAGCTATAAATAGCAACAATTTTTATACTTTATTTTTTTATGAGGACATCTTGAGCTAAAAAGATCTTTGCACGGGTTCTTTTTGAGAATTCCCTATAAACATAAAGATGTTTTTTTGTCAGCGAATAGTGCATATTTATACCCTAGCACAATCGTATAAACAAACAATTTTGTTTTAGTTTATCGTTCATTATTCTCTGCCATTTGTTGTTTTATTTTTACATTTTGGGGACAAAAAGATAGATTTAATACTTCATTTTCTTTTTGAATAGCAATTAATTTTTTATCTTTAGTAATACTTTCTGATCTAAGCTTATTTATTCTATTAATAGATATATTATTTTTTAAAATTAAAGCATCCCTTTCTTCATTTTTAATTGCAAATAAGTTGTTGCAAAATTTTATAAGTTTATTCATAATTAATATTATTAAAAATCAATAAAACTATACTATTTTAGTTTTATTTCTTTAACTCACATATATTAAGTGGTTATGCAGCTTCTTTTTCACTAATAGATGGGTATAAAGCTTCCATTGATACAGATTTTCCTCCTGCTATTACTATTCTTGCATGTTTTCTGGTTAAGCCTCTTGGCTCTTTTACTCCACAAGAATGGGCAATAATACCAACTTCTTTATGCATATTTTTAGCAAAAAATGCAATTCTTTCTGCTTTAGAAGCAGGATCTAAACCATATTGCAGTTTTTTGTTATGAGTGGTAACTCCAGTAGGGCAAGTGTTTTTGTTGCATTGTAATGCTTGAATACAACCTAAAGCAAACATAAACCCTCTCGCTGAATTAACAAAATCTGCTCCAGCACATAATGCCCAAGCAACTTCTGAAGGATTTACCAATTTTCCACTTACACATATTTTTATTCTATCTCTAATTTTATGTTTTTTTAAAATATTTACTACCAGTGGCAAGCTTTCTTTTATCGGCAAACCCATATTATCAATTAAACTCATAGGAGCAGCTCCAGTTCCTCCATCAGCACTATCTACAGTGATAAAATCAGGTGCAGATTCTACACCCCTTTTATTAATTTCCTCTGCTAATTCTTCATAAAAATCAAAACTACCAACAACCGCTTTAAAACCAACAGGTTTTTCTGTAATATCTCTAACATATTTTATCATATCTAATAAATCACCCACAGATTTTATTTCGTGATGACGATTTGGACTAATAGCATCTTCTCCTTGATGAATTCCTCTTATCTCTGCTACTTCTTCAGTTACTTTAACTTTTGGCAAAATTCCTCCTTTACCAGGCTTTGCTCCTTGGCTTAGCTTTATTTCAAACATTTTAACTTGTTTGTGAGAAGCCACTTCTTTTATTTTTTTTTCATCAAAACCACCCTCTTTTTTTCTTACCCCAAACTTTGCCGTCCCTATTTGAAAAACTATATCAGCCCCACCTTCCAAATGATATGGTGACAAGCCTCCTTCACCTGTATTCATCCAAATTCCTGCTTTTTTTGCACCAGCAGATAATGCTTTAACAGCAGGAACTGAAATAGCACCATAACTCATTCCAGAAATGTTAAATAATGATGAAGTGGTGTAAGGATATTTTATGTTTTCCCCAATAGTTATTGCTTTAGTTGAAGTGCTATCTTCTGATAAGGTGGGAAAAGCACAATTCACAAAAAACACTGTGCCAGTGTCTCTTAAATTTCTAGTAGAGCCAAAAGCAACAGTAGAATCAACATTTTTTGATGCTCTATAACACCAAGATCTTTCTGCACGGTTAAAAGGCAATTCATCCCTATCTAAAGCAAAGAAATATTGACGAAAAAACTCTCCTACATGCTCAAAAAAATATCTAAACCTTGCAACTACTGGATAATTTCTTCTTAAAGTGCTGTTTGTTTGGGTTTTATCTCTAATATAAATTACAATAAGAAATAAGAAAAATGAACCAACTGTAAAAACAAATCCATAAGCTAATATCTCTAATATATTTACTACTAAACTATCAGAGACTTGTGTTACCATATTATCCATAATGCTATCTTTTTTTATTAATTAATTTACAAATCAAAGATATTAGCTTAAAAAACAAATTGCAATGAATTTAATTTAATTATAGCTCAAAATAATGTTTTCATTTAGTCTAATAAATGACCTAGCACTAAAAAAGCATACTCCTTCTGGCATTAGCAAAGAAGAATTAGATGTTGCTACAAAAAAAGCTAAATTTTTTACCCAAGAAATAATTTCTAATCAAGCAAATATTGCATTGCTTAACATTTGTAATAATGATGAGCAAATTAATATTGCTAAAAAAGTTGCAAAAGAAATAAATACAAAATATAAAAAATTAGTTATTTTTGGTATCGGCGGTTCTTCTTTTGGCGGGCAGTCTCTTTGTGGCTCTAAATTCTACAAACATCTTGCTGGAAATATTGAAATATCATTTATTGATAATTTATATTATCATAATTTTAATATTTTTTTAGATAAATTAAATTATTTAGATACTGCTTTTTTAACTATTTCCAAATCAGGTTCTACGGTTGAGACCTTGTCTCAAATATTAGTAACCACAGATTTTTTTAAAGATCATATAGAAAAATATGGAGCTAATAATTTCTATTTTCTTACAGAAGACACAAATAACCCTCTAAAAAAAATCGCAACCTCTTTAAAACAAGAAATAATCCCTCATCAGCAAAAAATCGGCGGGAGATATAGCTGTTTTACTTCTGTTGCTTTAATTCCTGCATTTTTAGCCAATATTAATCTGCAAAATTATGTGCAGGGAGGAAAAAACATAGTTGATGATTTTTTAAATAATAAAAATAGCTTGGTGGTGCAAGGAGCTAGCTTGCTATATGCGATTATGCAAAGAAAAATAAGTAATCATGTTTTTATTCCATATCTGCAAAGACTTTATGAGACTGTATTTTGGTATTCACAGCTTTTTGCAGAATCTTTAGGGAAAAACAATATTGGGATGACTCCTATAAAAGCAATAGGAAGTGTTGATCAACATAGCCAATTGCAACTATATTTAGATGGTCCTAAAGATAAATTTTTTACTTTTATCACTCAAAACACCAAAAACATTGGTAATATCATTTCTGTGCCAAAAAATATGCAAAAAACTATAGATTTTTTAGATAAAAATAAACTGGGAGATGTAATTAATGCAAATTGTTATGCAACCATTGAATCCTTATCAGAAAGTGATTGTTTGATCAGGGAAATAAGATTTAAAAAATTCTCAGATAAAGCTATGGGAGAATTTTTGATGTTTTTAATGTTAGAAACAATTTTATTAGGCTATATGCTAGAAATAGATCCTTTTTCACAGCCAGCAGTAGAAGTTGGTAAGGAAAAAGCTAGAAACATTTTAAGAAAAAACAGTAATACAAAAAAATAATGAGTAATAATATAAAAATATCCCCATCGATTCTGTCAGCAGATTTTTCTTGCTTGGGCAAGGAAATACAAGCAATAGATAAGGCAGGGGCGGATTATATTCATATAGATGTGATGGATGGTCATTTTGTGCCTAATATCACCATTGGATCAATGGTAGTAAAAGATCTTAGAAAGCACACTAAAAAACCTTTTGATGTTCATTTAATGATTGAAAATCCAGACAATTACATTAAAGATTTTGCAGAAGCAGGGGCGGACATAATAACTATTCACAGTGAGGCCGTCACTCATTTAGATAGATCAATAGAATTAATTAAATCATTCGGTAAAAAAGCGGGGGTTAGTTTGGTGCCATCTACTTCTTGCCAAGTATTGGACTATGTTATGGATAAGTTAGATTTAATTTTAGTAATGACGGTTAATCCAGGTTTTGGCGGGCAAAAATTTATTCTCGCTCAATTAGAAAAAATAGCAAGAATAAAAGAAAAAATAGCAGGGAGAAACATTGAATTACAAGTAGATGGAGGTATAAACCAAGAAACTGCCAAATTAGTTAAAAAAGCAGGGGCTAATGTTTTAGTAGCAGGTTCTGCTATTTTTAGCAAGGATAAGAATTACAAAAAAAACATAGCTTTACTTAGGTAAAATATCTTTTAAAACTCTTCTTCCTCATTGATGTTTTCCACACTTTCTATTTCAGGAATAAAATGTTTTAGCATATTTTCTACTCCTTGTTTTAAGGTAACAGCAGAGCTAGGGCAACCACTACAAGCTCCTTGCATCTCTAAATATACTATGCCATTTTCATATTTATGAAAGATTATATCTCCACCATCCATAGCAACAGCAGGTCTTACTCTTTCTTCCAAAAGTTCTTTTATTTGCTGAACTATAAAACTATCATCTTCTTTTTTAGGTTTTTTAGATTTTTTCTGTTTTTTTGAAACAATATTTCCTCCTGCAATAAAAAAATCTATAATGATTGATAAAATTTCTGTTTTTAAAACTTTCCACTCTAAATCATCTGTTTTGGTGATGGTAATAAAATCAGAACCAAAAAAAACTCCCCTAATATTTTTGTTTTTAAATAAATTTTCTGCCAGTGGCGAAGCCTTGCTATCTTTTTTATTGGCAAAAGCCATAGTCTTACCTTTTCCCATCACATCAATTCCAGGCATAAACTTTAAAGTTGATGGATTGGGGGTTTCTTCAGTTTGGACAAACATATTATTTTTAGTTAAGGTTATTATACTCAAAGCAATTGTTCTTTCTTGGAGACTGTGTAGCAATCAAAAAAATTCCATATAAATGTTGATTATGCAAAATAATTTTATAAAATCTATCTATTTTTTATTTATTATAACAAATTATTATGAAATATCAATATAATATCATCGTTATTGGAGCAGGGGCAGGTGGATTGGTGGCTAGCTATATTGGTTCTAAGCTACAAGCTAAAATTGCATTGATTGAAAAAGATAAAATGGGAGGGGATTGTTTGAATTATGGTTGTGTGCCGAGCAAGGCTATTATTAATGTAGGCAAAATTTTTAAAGAAATTAATGATATAGAAAAGTTAAAAAAATATGGAATAAAAGCTCAAAAAGCCTCTCTTGATTTTGTTGCAGTAATGGCAAGAGTGCAAAAGATAATCAAAAAAATTGAGCCTCACGATTCTGTTGAAAGATATCAAAAAATGGGAGTGGATTGTTTTCAAGGACTGGCCAAAATAATTGATAAACATACAGTGCTAGTAAATGGTAAAAAACTCACTGGAAAAAATATAATATTAGCAACTGGTTCCAGCCCTTTTATTCCAAAAATCAAAGGAATAGAAAAAATTAAATTTTTAACTAGTGATAATATTTGGACAGCTTTTAAAAAAAAGCCTCAAAAAATGCTGATTATGGGGGGTGGTATTGTAGCTGTTGAATTATCTCAAGCCTTTGCTAGGTTAGGTATTGATATTACTATTTTAATTAGAGGGGAGCATATTTTATCAAAGGAAGATGCAGAAGTCCAAAAAATGATAGAAGAAATGTTAGTCCAGGATAAGATAAAAATTATCAAAAAACAGCAAATAATAGAATTATCTAAAGATAAAAAAGGAGAGTTTGCTTTTTTGAGAGGAAAAGAAAAGATTTATTTTGATAAATTGCTGATTGCAACAGGTAGAAAAGTAAATATTGACCCTGCTTGGCTGAAAATAGGTTTAAAAATAGAAAACAAAACTATAAAACATAATCAATTTTTGCAAACAAATATAAAAAACATTTATCTTTGTGGTGATGTTACAGGAAAATTTCAATTTACTCATATTGCCAGTTATGAGGCTTGGTTTGCTTGTCTTAATTCTTTGTTTTCTCCATTGAAAAAATTTAGCATTAATTATGATCTAATTCCCTATGCGGTTTTTTCTGATCCTGAAATTGCTAGAGTAGGGCTTAATGAAAAAGAAGCAAAAGACATAGCTTATCAAAAAACTATTTATGATTTAAAAGATTTGGATAGGGCAATTATTGAAGATAAAAACCAAGGTTTTGTAAAAGTTCTAACAAAAAAAGATAAAATATTAGGAGTAACTATAATAGGAAGCAGGGCATCTGATTATATAGCAGAGTTTATTTTAGCAAAAAAATACAATTTAGGAATGGATAAAATTTTAAGTACTATACATATCTACCCCACCTTTGCAGAAGCAAATAAATTTGCAGCAGGAAAATGGAAAGAAGCAACAACTCCAAAATGGATATTTGGAATGCTAAAGAGGTTTTTTATTTTTAGGAGGTAATAAAAATCAAACCTTATAAAAAAACTCACTAGAAACAATATCCGATGCTTTAGAAAAAAATTCTCTTCTGATAATAACAAAAGTTACAAATAAAGTTACTATAATAAAAATTTCGGCACTTAAAATCCAAGATAAAACAGCTACACTATAATAATAGCTATGCATACCCATTCTAGAATGTCTTGTTGCATTAGCTAGAATTCTTGAATTTCTTTGAGCATATATATCTAACTCCTTAGTTTTTGAGGTGCAAATAGGAGCAGATAGGATTAAAACTGATGCATAATTATATTGTCTCATTGACCAAGTGCTTTTAAAAAAAGCATAAGAAAAAAGAAAAATTAATAAAAATATTTTTAGTTCAATAATGCTAACAGAAAGTTGTGAGGTGAATAGATATGAAGAAATTAAAGGCATTCTGTTAAGAAAATCTTCCAAACCCTCTGCATATCTAAGTAGCGGAACAAGAGCTGCTACTATCAAAATTGAAGTGGAGGCAAAAAAATAAACAGTTCGTAAAAAATTAGTGATGTTTAGTATATCAACTGCTCTATCTTCTCTTTGTAAAGATATTTTCATCCAAAAAAAAGAATGTTCTCTCATTACATAGGTCATACCTAGTGCTTTTGCCTTAATGAATATTCTTAAAATTATAGGCAATATTTGCCAGCAAAAGATAAAAAATATAAATGCTATTAAGTTAATTCCTATCATTTGTGCTTGTTTCTTATTTTAGTTGCAGAAATGAAGTTTTTTTTCATATCTGTGATAAACCAATATGGTGGTTTTTTGTTTTTTAATAAATTAACATCTTTGATTAAAAAATCAGCAAAATTTTTATAAAAAATCATATTTTTTAAATTTGTTAAAAAATCTTCTCTTGGAAAGACAATAATATTAATTAAATTAGCAATTTCTTGCCAATTTTTCCATAAATGAAAATTTGCTAAATTATCTGCTCCCATCAACCAAAAGAATTTTTTATCTTTGGCTAAAATTTTTTTTAATAAAGAGATTGTATAGTTGTTTGTCTCTTCTTCCAATAATTTTATTTTGATAAAATCATAATTTTGGCAGATTTTTTTTGCTTGATTAACTCTTTCTGTAAGATCTAAGAAATCTTCTGTTTTTTTTAAGGGATTGTGGGGAGTAATAATCCACCAAATTTCATCAATAAACTTTATTTTTTCTTTGCTATAAATAGAAATATTTAAATGACCTTGATGAGCAGGATTAAAAGATCCACCTAATAAAGCTATGTTTTTCATTGTGTTCTAAGAAAAATATTTAACAAAGAGCCTTGCATGATAGGAGATTGTTGATAAAGTTTCAAGGATCTAATTTTCTTAAAAAATTTTTAAGCTAGTAATTGCTTGCTAATTAAAAAGTTCTTTATATAATTCTTCTTCCATTAAATCAAACAATATTTAGTTTTAGTAAAATTTTATGTCTTTATACGAAGCAACATTTATAGCAAGACAAGAAGCATCAACAAAAGAAATTGAAGGCTTAATCGGTCAAATCTCTGAAGTTTTAAAAAAAATTGGAGGAAAAATAATTAAAACCGAACATTGGGGAGTTAGAACTCTTGCATATCCAATAAAAAAACAAAAAAGAGGTTATTATGTGTTTTTGCATATTAGTAGCAATGAGATTGCAAAATTTGATCAGAAAATGAAGGCACAAGAAGATTTGCTTAAATATTTTGTAACAAAAGTTGATAAATTTGTTGATTATCACACCATAACACCAGAAAAAAAAGTAATAAATAATAGAACAAAATAATGGCTATAGAAAAAAAAATAGAAAACACATATAATGATGGTTTAGAAATGGTAGCTAATGCTGCTTCTGTTCTTTATATGAGAAAAAATAATTTTGTAAAAAAATCTAAAACTTGTCCTTTGGCAAAAGTAGATAACAAATATTTGGATTACAAAAATATAAAATTATTAGAGCAATGTATTTCTGAAAGAGGTAAAATTTTGCCTAGCAGAATCACAAACATTTGTTCAAGAAAGCAAAGGCTTTTAGCTAGAGCTATTAAAAGAGCAAGAGTTCTTGCTTTTCTTCCATTTGAAAAAGTATAAAAATAAAAAAATATGCAAGTTATATTAATAGAGCAGGTTGAAAAACTAGGAGAAGTAGGTAAAGTTGTTAATGTTAAAAACGGTTTTGCAAGAAATTATTTAATACCTCAAAAAAAAGCTTTGAGAGCAACGGAGAAAAACAAAAAATATTACGAAGATAAAAAAGAAGAAATTTTAGCAAATAATCAAAAAGCAAAAGAAAAAGCCCAACTAACTTACGATAAAGTAAATAACAAAACTCTTGTTCTTTTAAGACATTCAAGCGATGAAGGAAGGCTTTATGGATCTGTGATGCCAAAAGATATTGCTGAACATTTAACAGAAACATTTGGAGCAAACATTAAAAAAAGCCAAATAGTTTTGGTTAAGGCAATAAAAGAAACGGGACTTTGCACTGCTAAAATCAGAGTATATGCAGGATTAATTGCGGATATCACAATTAACATAGCAAGAACTGCAGAAGAAGCAAAAAATAATGTAGAAAAAAGCAAAAAGCAGGAAGTTGCAAATGAAGCTGAAGAAGAAGTAACTGCCGAACCAGAGCAAAAAGTAGCCGAAGCAGAAACAGCCGAAGCAGAAAAAACAGAAGAAAGAACAATGCCTTAATGGCATATTAATTCCTCAAAATTACAAAAATTTTAATAACTTAGAGCTATATTAAACTTAAAAAAACAAGTTAAATTCTAAAGGCTGTGTTGCAATGGAGGGAGTGATTACTCCAAGATTTGGATAGATCAACCTGCATCAACTAGGGCTGGCTAACAACAAGCTCAACTTTTAACAAAGCTGTGTAAATGTTAAAAAGATTGCATATATATTAACAACAAGCTTAACTTAAAAAAAACAAAATTATGACTAAAACTGCAAATTTGGGATTTCCTAGAATTGGGAAAAACAGAGAATTAAAAAAAGTTGTAGAGGCTTATTGGAAAGATAACATTTCTCAAGAGGAGTTACAAAAAGTAGCTGCTGAAATTAGAAAAGAAAATTGGCAATTGCAAAAAGCTAATAATATAGATTATATACCATCTAATGATTTTTCATTTTATGATCAAATATTAGATACATCTTGTTTGCTTGGAGCTATTCCTAGAAAATATAATGTAGGAGAAAAGGTAAATCTAGACACTTATTTTGCAATGGCAAGAGGTTTACAAAAAGGGGATATTGATGTGCCAGCAATGGAGATGACAAAATGGTTTGATACAAATTATCATTATATTGTTCCTGAATTTACCAAAAATCAAAAATTTTCTTTAAAATCTAGCAAAATATTTGATGAATATCAAGAAGCAGAAAAATTAGGGATAAAAACAAGACCTGTGTTAGTAGGACCAGTTAGTTTTTTATATATTGGTAAAGAGAAAGAAGTAGCTTTTAATAAATATGATTTAATTGATGGTTTAGTTGAGGTTTATCAAGAAATTATTGCAAAATTAGCGAGCATAGGGGTAAAAGATTTGCAAATTGATGAACCTGCATTAATTACTGATTTGAATGATGAGGTAAAAAATTTATATAAAAGATCATATCAATTAATTAGTAAAAAATGTCAAAAATTAGGAATTAATTTACATTTAACTACATATTTTGCTGATTTGGCTGATAATTTACAAACTTATTATGCAATAGAGGCAGAATCTTATCATATTGATTTGGTTAGAGATGTTGAGCAGTTAGATTTATGTTTAGAACAAGTTCCAGCAGAAAAAACATTATCACTTGGAGTAATTGATGGTAGAAATGTTTGGATCAATAATTTAGATGATTCTTTAAGTTTAATTAAAAAAGCGGTGGCCAAATTAGGTTCCAATAGGGTGATAATTGCTCCATCTTGTTCTTTATTACATTCGCCGATTGATCTTTCTATTGAGGATAAATTAGAGCAAGACATAAAATCTTGGCTTGCTTTTGCAATTAACAAATTGGAGGAATTAAAAGTTTTAAAAGAAATTTCAAATAATGTTTCTGATAAAACAAATGATTATTTTGTGGCAAATAAAAATGCTATAAATTCAAGAAAAACTTCTCTTCTGGTAAATAATCAGGAGGTGCAAGCAAGAGTTAGTAATTTGCAAGAGGCTGATTATCATAGAAAAAATGATTATGAGGTTAGAATCAAAAAACAAGCAGAGATTTTAAATTTACCTTTATTTCCAACTACAACTATTGGTTCTTTTCCTCAAACAAAAGAAGTTAGAAAAGCAAGATCTGATTATAAAAAAGGAATAATATCAGCGATAGAATATGAAAGTTTTTTAGAAAAAGAGACTCTTTATTGTTTAAAAAAGCAAGAAGATTTGGGTATAGATGTATTAGTTCATGGTGAGTTTGAAAGAAATGATATGGTAGAATATTTTGGAGAAAAACTATCAGGATTTACTTTTACTAAAAATGCTTGGGTGCAATCTTATGGTTCAAGATGTGTAAAACCGCCAATTATTTTTGGAGATGTTTCAAGAAATGAAGCAATGACTATAAAATGGTCAGAATTTGCTAATAATAATAGTCAGGCGGAAGTAAAAGGAATGTTGACTGGTCCTGTTACTATTTTGCAATGGTCATTTGTGCGAGATGATCAATTACGAGAGATAACTTGTAAGCAAATTGCTCTTGCAATTAGGGATGAGGTAGCGGATTTAGAAAATGTAGGGATTAAAATAATTCAAATTGATGAACCTGCAATAAGAGAGGGTTTGCCAATTCATCAAAACAAAAGAGATGCATATTTGAAATGGGCGGTTGATTCTTTTAAATTATCAGCTTCCGTTGCTAAAGATGAAACTCAAATACACACACATATGTGTTATTCTGAATTTAACAATATTATTAAGGCTATTTCTGATATGGATGCAGATGTTATTTCAATTGAGACTTCTAGATCTCAAATGAAATTATTAGATGTATTTGTAAATTTTGAATATCCAAATGAAATAGGACCAGGTGTTTACGACATTCATTCTCCAAGAGTTCCTAATAAAGAGGAGATGAAAGAGTTAATTATCAAGGCAATAAAATTACTTCCTAAAGAAAAAATCTGGGTAAATCCTGATTGTGGTTTAAAAACCAGAGGATGGCCTGAAGTTGAAGAAGCTTTAAAAGAAATGGTAGAAGCTACTAGGGATTTAAGAAAAGAGTTTTAAAAATTAATAAAACCGTTTGTAAAGGCTCACTGCAGGGCTGGCGAATTACCAGTAATTCTGAATTAAAGAAAAGCTCGGGGAAGCAACCACTCCCCCCATTCACAGACTGTATCGCATTAGTAAATTTGTGCATTTAACAAGAAAACCCCTCCGCCGTCATCCACACGAAAGCGGAGATCCATTGCAGCAAAGGTCTGAAAAGACTGCAATCTACCTTGGATCTTCGCTTTACCGTGGATGACGGCGGGGAAGGTTTTTTTCTAAAAAATGTTATTTTTTTTATTATGACACAGTCTGTGAGTGGGGAGCAGTTGCCCCGAGCATAATTTCCTATTATAACACAACTCTCAAAGGAGGAGGTATTTCCAAAAATTTGTAATACATTAAACAACCTAACATCTCTGTTTTTATCTGAGGATTAAATCAATTTTGCTTTAATATATGTTTTAATTGATGCAAAGAGTTTTGATATAGCTGTTTATCCAAACTTTCTTTGCTTAAATATTCTTTAAATTTAATAATTGCATCATTTATTGCTTTATTTCTTAACTCACTTAATAAATTATTCTTCATTTTCTCTATTAAACTAACATTCTGCTCTTCTTTGTTTTTTAAATAATCTTTTAACCTTTCTTTTTCTTCTTTTATTGTTTTTTCTGCCATCTTTTTTGCATTTACTACAATATCTATTGATTTTTGCTCATTTATTTCTTTCTTTTTCAAAAACTCTTCTTTTAATTCTTTTGCTTCTTCTTTAATTTTTTGTACTTCATCTATTTTGTTCTTTATAGCAATAACTACATCACCTGTTTTTTTAGAAATTAATTTGCAAACTGTTTTTGCAATAAGTGATATAAATATTATAAATGATATTGCTATCCAAAATTTTTCGTCAAACATTTCTTATTTTACTATTTTTTTTACTAAATTATTATATATTTCTGAACTTAATTTTTCTATTTTCTTACTATTTTCTTTTTTAAATTGTTTTAATTCTTCTTCCGTTTTTTTGATTTTTGCTTCTAATTTTTCTTCTAATTTTATAGTCTCTAGCCTGCTATGTTCTGCAATCTGCTCTTGAGCATTAGCAATGATTTTTTTTGCTTGCTCATTTGCTTGCAACAAATCATCACTTCCTTTATTCATAAACTCTTCTGCTTCGGCACGAATTTTACTTGCTTCATTTAATACATCATCAATAACTGCTTTTCTAATCGATAAAATTTTAGCTATCTGTGGCAAGATTAGCTTTGCCACAAATATATATAAAATTAAAAAACTTAGAAAAAGCCAAAATAACTGAGATATAAATGGGTAATTTACAAAATCTAGCTGTGGCATAATCTTTCGTTAATATATTTTTATACTACAAATAATAAGATCATTGCAATAACAAAAGCAAATAATCCCATTGATTCAGTAAAACCTGCACCAATAAAGATATATTTACTCACTTTCTGCTCTGCAGAAGGATTTCTTGCTATGCTTTTTACTGCATTTGAGAAAATGTTACCAAGTCCTAAAGCTCCTCCTAAAAAACCAAGAGAGCATAAACCAATAGCAATATACTTTAAACCTTCTAATTCCATAATTAATACCATAAATTAAGTTAAAAAAAAATACTCTTTTTTTGCAAAAATTGCAAAAAGAGAGATAAAACATCGTCAAAACCCTACTTTTTTATATTATCAGATTTTTTTAACGATATTTTATTCTATTAAAAATCAAAGATTCTTATTCTGTTTTAATGATGCAACTCTACTGCATCAGATAGATATACACAAGCTAATATTGTAAAAATATATGCTTGCAATATTGCTACAAATATTTCAAAACCAACCAAAACCACCAAAAATAATAATGGTAACCAGCCTCCTATAAAACCTAAAGGCAAAATAAAGCCTGCAATCACCTTTAACATTGTATGACCTGCGGTCATATTAGCTGATAATCTTATGGCAAGGCTAACAGGTCTTGCTAAATAAGCAAATAATTCTACTAATATTAATAAAGGTGCCAAAAATAAAGGGGTGCCACTTGGCAGAAAAATTGAAAAAAATTTTAGGCCATGTTTGCATAAAGCAGCTATAATTATAATAACAAATAACAAACTAGAAAGACCTAAAGTAACAATGATATGACTAGTTGCTGTAAAGCTGTAAGGAATCATCCCCAGCAAATTCATAATAAAGATGAACATAAATAAAGTAAAAACTAGAGGAAAAAATTTTAGTGCTTTTTCTCCTGCATTATCTACCAATAATGTTCTAATAAAATTGTAAAAACCCTCTGCCACCACTTGTCCTTTAGTAGGGATAATTTGTTTTTTTCGGATTAATGACATCATTGTAAAAATAGCAATCGCTGATGCTAGGATCATACAAATCGTAGAGTTTGTAATACTTATATCATAGTTGAATAAAGAAATGTCAGCAATATTTTTTATTTTAAATTGATCAAGTGGTGAATGACCTCCTGATGCTGATATAAAACTTCCTACATAATTAAATAACATAATCCTACTTGTTTATTCGTTTAAAAATATTCCACATACCTCCTACCATACCTAATAACATAAGCACAATAAAAAACAATGGTTTTGTGTTAAAAATTTTATCAATTTGATAACCAAGCACAGTTCCAACAAGGATTCCTGCTATAATATCTGAGCAAATCATCGTAGCATATTTAAAACTAGAGATATCCTGGTCGCTTTTTTCTACCATTTTATGCTTTTTCTTATAAGAAGATATTTTTCCATCTAAAGATGAAATTTTATTTTTTAACTTACTCAATTTTACCCTTTATTTCTTATTTGGCTCTTCTTTTTTATCAGAACCATTCGTTAAACCACTAAAAACATCTCCATCTTTATCAATAAAATAATCTATTTTATTGATAATTATTTCTTGCAATCCATAAATCTGCTCTTTGTAAGGAAGAGGAGCTTGAGGATAGTATTTTGCTGCTAAGCCATAAACAAAAGCTATTATTAAAATTCCTATACCTAAATTAATAAATAAATTCAGGCGAAAAATTTGAAATAGAAAACTTCCTAACATTGTTTTTTGTAAATTATGCTAATGATGAGACTGTTAAACCAACTCTTAAGGATTTTATAATATAATTATTTTAATTTATCCACTAATTTTTTACTATAATCTTGTATTTCCACTTGCCATAATCTTATATTTTTTGGAGTAATGCCTGCCCAACTATAAATCAAATTTTCTTGTTGCTTTAAAATTTGCCTTCTCCACTTATCTGCATATTTTATTAATTTTTTATATTGTTTTTTTTCCTTATAAGATTTCTTTTCTTTTGTTTGCAATTCATCCAATTTTTTTCTTAATCTCTTATCATTCATTACAATAACAAAAATATGCTTTTTTTGATTAACATTTACATAACCAGCAAGAGATGAGACAAAATGCATAGAACCTGTTTTTGCCCAAATATTTAATGGTAATTTTCTAAATCTTCTTCTTAAAGTTCCTTCTAAAGCAGAGATGGGAAAAAAACTATTAGCATAATAATTGCCATATTTTTTTTCTTTAAGTTGCTTTAACACAGCTAAAATATTTTCTATGTAGATAGTTGACTTACTTGCCAAACCAGAGCCATTCTGCCAATTTAACTCTTGCCAATCAAGAAACGGAAACTCTCTATCATACCAATTTTTCATACAATTCGCCGCTTCTTTTATTGAAATATTCTGACATTCTAATTTTTTAGCAATATGTAGCAAAAACAACTCACTAGTTAAATTATGACTATTTCTAAGATTATGTTTTACTATATCCTTTAATTCTTTGCCTTCATAGCTAAATAATAATTTAGCATTGTTTTTATACCCTTGAGTGATGCCATTTATGCTTACACCTTCATTTTCTAACAAAGTTTTTAAACCATTTGCCACATATCTCCCATTATCTTTCACTGGCAAAGCCAGATTATTATAGATTTTTTTAACTTTCCATAAACCTTTTCCTAAAAATTGTGGCTCCTCTTGTTTTTTATTTTTTTTAAATGATAAACTTTTATAGTTAGGAACTAGATTATATTCACCATTTTTACTCTCTTTATTAATCAAAAAATAATTATCTCGAAAAGTAAGAGAGGACACTCCAGGATTATATAATGCTGAACTTGGTTGCTCATTATTGATATTATCCCTTGTTATAAAATAATCATTTCTATAAATTAATATTCCTGTAACTGCCTTAATTCCTCGTGCTTTAATTTCCAAAACTATATTTTGCAAATCAGGAAATCCTAAAGATGGATCTCCCCTGCCCTCTATAATTAAATTTCCATTTAACACAGATTCTTTTATATGACCTTGATATAAAATATTTGTTTTAAATTTATGATTTATAGGAAATAATTCTAACATTGCATAAGCAGTTAGAAGTTTAAAAATAGATGCTGGAATAATTTCTGCTTCAATGTTATAGCTATCTACTATATCATCTCGTTTTGTATCATAGAGCAAGAAAGAAACTTCTTTTGCTTCTATCTTTTTACTGTCAGGAATATGAAATTCCTTTTTAGCCGAGCAAGAGCCAAGCAAAAAGATTAATATTATTATTTTTAAGTAAGAAAACATATAGTAACATAAATATCAAAGAAAAATATATGAAAGGTCCATTAATTTCAATTATAATTCCAACATATAATAGAAAAAACATTATATCAACAGCAATTGACTCTTGTCTTCAACAAATTTATCAAAACACAGAAATTATCATTATAGATGATGGCAGTATTGATGGTAGTTTTGAATTTTTAAAAAATAAATATGGCAAAAAAATTAGAATTTGGCAAATCAAACATCAAGGTGTTAGTAGTGCAAGAAATATTGCAATAAATAAATCACGGGGGGAATGGTTGGCATTTTTAGATTCTGATGATTTTTTTCACAAAGACAAATTAAGCAAACAAATTTCTCTTATCAACGAAAATCCTAATTATAAGATTTGTCATAGCGAAGAAATATGGATTAAAGATGGGGTCAGAATTAATCCCCATAAAAAACACAAAAAAATCTCCGAAAACATATTTTTTAGATCTATTGAATTATGCTCAATTTCTATATCCACTGTTTTAATCAAAAAAGAGATTTTTGCTGAGCTAGGAAATTTTGATGAAACTATACCAGCTTGTGAAGATTATGATTTATGGCTTAGAGTAACTGCAAAATATCCTGTATTATTGCACCACGAAAATCTAACCACAAAATTTGGTGGGCATAAAGATCAATTATCAAAAAAACATTGGGGTATGGATAGATTTAGAATTTATGCTTTAGATAAAATTTACAAAAGTAATATTAATCAAGAACAAAAAAATTTGGTAAAGAAAATTTTGCTAAAAAAATTAAAAATTTTTATTAAAGGAGCAAAAAAACATAATAATTTAGAATATTTAACAAAATACCAGAATATGTTAGCAAATTATGAGTCAATAAGAAAACTTAAATAATATAACTAAAACAAAATTAACATCTTGTTTTTTTGTCAACGAATTAGTGAATATTTACATTATTTAGACTGGAGTCCCTTTATATGGTATTGCTAAATAAAAGTTGATAATAATAATTCTTTATTAAAAAGCATAAGCAAAGAATTTTCTATCATATCAATAGCTTTAGAATATCTTTTAGTTTTTCTGTTAAATATAGCAAGATCATTTCTTCTTCAATATTTTTGAAAACTTTCTTATCCAATGCATAATAAGTGGATTACTTACCCCTTCAAGTCTTTCAATAGATCTTATACTATTTTAGTTTTATAATTGTCCTATATCCTTCAATTTTTTGGCTATAGGTCAATTATAAAGCTAAAATAGTATTATTCCTACTCCTTCTAAATACATTTTTATTACTTTTTCTTTTTTTTCCATACTATATTTTTCTCTTTTATCACCAATTACAAAAGGTCTTAAGCACTCTTTGCATTTGTATCTTTGAGAATTATTCTTAGAAAAACCATATTTAACTAATTTACTGCTCTTGCAGTGTTTACAACTTATTTTAGACATAACAATTATTATTTTTGGGGTTAAAATTCTAACTTTAATCTTTCTTATTAATAATGCCAACTCTTATTTAGCAATGCCATTTAATATTATTAATCAGCTATATTATTTTGTGAATTTATGTATATAATTCCCTTAAATTATTCTTGGTAAACTAATTTCCCTGCTAAAAAAGTTTTTATTGCTTTTCCTTTGAATTTTCTGTTTAAAAATGGGCTGTTTTTTGATTTTGATAAAACATCTTGCCATTGCCACTCTTGATTTAGATCTATTACTACCAAATCAGCAATTGCCCCTTTTTTTATTTCTCCTCTAGCTATATCAATAATTTTTGCTGGATTGCAAGTTATTTTTTGCAATAATTCAATCAAAGATAATGTTTTATTGTGATATAATTCTAAAGAAATAGATAACATTGTTTCTACTCCAGTAATACCAAATGATGCTTTTTCTAAAGGTTTGTTTTTTGATTCTAATTCATGCGGAGCATGATCTGTTGCTATGGCATCTATTGTGCCATCTTTTAGACCTTCAATTAATGCTATTCTATCTTGTTCGCTTCTCAAAGGTGGATTCATTTTGGCATTTGAGCCATATTCAAGCAAAGCCTCGTCTGTTAAGCTAAAATGGTGGGGAGTTACCTCTGCGGTTACTTTTAAGCCATCTTTTTTTGCTTGTTTGACATAAAATAAGGCCTCTTTTGTTGAGCAATGCAATAGATGATATTTTGCACCTGTTAATCTGGCAAGTTCAATGTCTCTTGCAACAATAATTGACTCTGAAATATTGGCAATTCCCTTAACATTAAGTTTTTTTGATATTTCTCCTTCATTTATTGCTCCTCCTGCAGAAATATCAAGATCTTCGGCATGTTGAGCAATTAATTTATTAACATTTTTTGCTTTTTCTAAAGCTTTTCTCATCAAATGAGCATTCATTACAGGCAACCCATCATCGGTAAAACCAACCACTAATTTTGATTTAGCCAATTCTGCAAAATCCGTTAATTCTTTACCTTGCATATTTTTGCTAATGGCAGCATAGATATAAATATTACAAAATGCTTCTTTTTTGGCTTTTTCTTCTAAATATTTTATAGTTGCTAAATTATCTATCACAGGATTAGTGTTAGGTTGGCAAATTACCGAGGTGATTCCACCAGAGGAAGCTGCTTTGCTTCCTGTTACTAAATCTTCTTTGTGAAGCTGTCCTGGATCACGAAAATGCACTTGTAAATCAATTAATCCTGGGCAGACAACATTATTTTTGCAATCTATAGTCTTGTAATTTTTATTATATTTTTTTTGTAAATTTGTACCAAAATCAATGATTTTATCATTCTCAATTATTATTTCTCCCATTTGGTCATAATTTGATTTTGGGTCAATGATTCTAGCATTGATTAAAATTTTATTGTTATTTTGCATATTTAGTTTGAGAGTTAAAAATGGGGATTTTTTTTAAAATAGTATTATTTTTCTTGAATAGCAACTCTTTTTATGCTATAATGCTGTCAAACTATAAATGATTTTACTGATATGATAAGAATAATTCTACTAATTACATTCTTAAATTTTTCTCTTACTTCTTGCATAGAAGGTTGGACAACATTGCCTAAATCTTGGAATTGGAAATCAGGAACTATACCTATGATGAGAGGAGTTCCTGACAAGGATGATGATTTTTCTAAAGGTTTTAGAGATGGGTGTATGAGTGTTATGTATTATATGGGGCATGGCTTAAGTAGGTTAACACCTGTGCAGTTTGATGGTTGGAAATTAACAACTAGTGCAAAATATGCTAGTGGTTTTGATTGGGCACATGAATATTGTACCTATATGTATGATTGGGATATATATTAGAATTATGATAAAAAAAGTTGTTTTTACATTATTAATATTGATGAGCATCACTTCTTGCTCCGAATCATCTTTGTTTAAAGCTAGTTTAAGTCCCTTGCATAAAATTGATTTAGATTATTTACCAGAAGCTGCAAAAAAAGGTTATTATAATGGTTCTAAGTTTCAGATTCAAAATAGAGAAAAAGAAAGTTTTCTAAATAGAGCAAGTTATTTAGAGCTTGATAATGAGTTAATGCTACATTCTAGAATATATAGAAAATTCCAAAATTTAGGTTCATGGTATTATGGAATATATTTTAGAGCTTATTTATTGCATGATGAGTCATTATTTGTTCATCATTGGAAAATCAGAAGTAGAGGCTTGCCTTTTAGCAAAGCAAGGCAATCATTAACAGATGCTCCGCCTGGACCTCCTGAATTTCGTGAAGGCTGGAAGGATGGCTGTGATGCTGGAACCATTGCAGGAGGAAATTTGGGAGATAAATTTTTAAGATATAAAAAATCATTTTACTATAATCCTAAATATATTGATGTAGAAAATGACCGTTTAGAACCAAAATATTATAAAGGGTTCTATACAGCATTGTGGGCCTGTGGTAGACAAAAGCAGTTAGAAAAAACCACTGATAAAGAATTCTTATATTAAAAAACTATATGATAAAAAAAATAACAATTCTTCTAATAATAGTAATATCTTTGAATTCTTGTGCTAGAGTAAAATGGTTATTTTTTCCTAGAAGAGTCCTAAATATTAAAGCTGATAACAATAATTCTGCAATTTTATTAAAAGGTTTATATGATGGCTGTGAAACTCTCTTTGCCGCTAGAGGAAATAGTTTTATGAGAATGATGTTTAAACTTCAGATAGATGAAAAGTTGATGTTAATCGATGGATATTGGCAAGGATGGCAACAGGGCTCTCAGCATTGTTTCTTGCCTGCTATTGTAGAGCATGGAAGATTAGATAAGGATGCAGATACATCTGTGAGTAAATGGCTTGGTAGCAGAGGGCAGGCTGGAGTTTTTGATAATAAATGGTTTGGTGGTGGACTTGATATTAACCTTGGTGGAGGACATAAAGTACAAATACCAGGAGAAGGTGAGTCTTTAAATTTTTGGGAGTCTAGATGTACAATAAGTTGGGGAGGTTGTAGAGATGAATAAAAAAATAGTCGCACTAATATTAATTATTTTATTTGCTAGCTCTTGTAGTAATCATAATTTATTTGCACCAAATAAGAAAGTATTTAGATTCCTAAACAAGAAATTTGCAAATGATTCTCCAATCTTTAAAAAAGGTTTATTAGATGGTTGTGAAACTGGTTTTTCTCTTACTGGATTTTCTAATGTTTATTATAGTACTTTTTATAAATTTAAATATGATTACAATTCTACAAATAAGAAATATCACAGAGCTTTTTCTGTTGCTTTTAAGTTTTGTAGACAATATTCTGTTGGAACATTGCATGAAACAAAGATGAGAGCTGTTCTACCTGGTGAGAAGCCTGGAGGAAATCCTTATGCACGAATTTTACCATTAGATGAGGCATCCAAAGGTCATTCTATTTTTGGTAATGTATTTAATATAGATAGATTAGGTGGAGGAGGTTTTGATACTTTTTAAAAAATAAAGTTGTTCGTGTAAATGTTAATAAGATTGCAAAATGCTAATAACTAACTTACCTTAACTTAAAAAAAATTAACTTAAAAAAATGTTTATAAAATGGTTTTGTCAATTTTTTAGAAAAAAAAAGCCTTTAGTTGTAATAGTGAAGCAATCTTTTTTTGATAATGATTTAAAAAAAACATTTCAGCAGAATAATATCAATCAGCAATTTTTAGAAAAATTAGAGCATAGTTTGATAAAATCTGATATGGGGGTGGTAAGTACCAATATTATTCTAGAAAAGATTAGCCAAGAAAAAATAGCAAAAGACAGTGATTTTAATGATGTTGTGAATTTAATAAAAACATCATTAAAAAAGAAATTATCTATTTATGAAAAAAGGATTAATATTGAAAGCCATAAACCATATGTTATAATTTTTCTTGGAGTAAATGGTAGCGGTAAAACAACTAATTTAGGAAAAATTGCACATAAATTTAAACAAGATGGAAAAAAAGTGTTGATTGCAGCTTGCGATACTTTTCGAGCAGGAGCTGGACAGCAATTAGATGTTTGGGCAAAAAGAGCAAATTGTGATATATTTATGAGTGAGAAAGAAGGGTCAGATCCAGCCTCAGTTGCTTATCAGTCATTTGAAAAAGCGAAAAAAGAGAATTACGATATATTATTAATTGATACAGCAGGAAGATTGCAGAATCAAACTAACTTAATGCAGCAATTAAGTAAAATAAATAGAGTTTTAAAAAAACTAGATGAAAATGCACCCCATACATCTTTATTAGTAATAGATGGTACAACTGGACAAAATGCTGCAAAACAAGTTGAAATTTTTAATCATCATATTAATTTAGATGGCTTGATTATAACAAAATTAGATGGAACGGCAAAAGGTGGTGTGTTAGTTGCTATAACTGATAAATATAAATTGCCTGTGTATTTTGTTGGTAATGGTGAAAAAATAGAGGATATAGAGGAATTTTCAGTAGATGAATATTTAGATAATATATTTAATATAAGAATATGAAAAATCCTTTTATTTATATCATTTTAGTTGATTATAATTCTAGTTTTTTAACTAAAAAAGCAGTTTTATCATTGCAAAAATCAAAATATCAAAATTTTCAAATTATTTTAAGTGATAATTCAGATAAAGAATGTTTTGCTAAAGAATATTTGGCAGAAAATAATATTTTATATTTAAAAAATAAAGAAAATCTAGGATTTGGTAATGCTTGTAATAAGGCTATTAATTATATAAAAAGAGATTTTGATTATATTTATTTGTTTAATAATGATGCATTTTGTGAAGAAAATACCTTAGCTGAGTTAGTTAAAATAGCAAAAGAACAAAATTTGGATATAGTTGGTTCAAAAATAATCAATCCTTTAAATAATGAAATACAATGTTTAGCAGGAGGTTTTTTAAATAGGTTTTTAGGAAAATCTATTCACATTACTAAAGAAAAAAAATTAAAGAAGCTTGCATATGTTTGTGGAGCATCAATGTTTATTTCTAAAAAAACTCTTGAAAAGGTTGGTTTGTTTGATCAAAAATTATTTTTATATTGGGATGATTTTGATTATTGTAAAAGAGCAATAAAAAAAAAAATGAAGATAGGTTATGCTGAAAAAAGTATAGTATATCATCTTGAGAGTAGCACTTCTGCAAAAATCCCTACAGTTAAAATATATTATAATTTCTTATCTTTTTGTTATATTTGCAAAAAATATAAATTCAAATATTTAATTCCAATTAGTTATATTTTAAGAGTGGTTTTGTATTTAGTAAAATGCCAATTTTCAAGAATTTTTGTGCTTAGCAAGGCATTAAAAAAATCTTTTTCATTGTAGAATTGAAATTATTAATAATACTGTGTTGCAAAAAGAATTTATGCTCGAGGTAATTGTATTACTGTGTAAATGTTTAGTATATTCATAACAAGCTTAACTAAAAAAACAAAAATGAGGATAAATCAATTTATTGCTAGATGTGGAATTTGCTCTCGTAGGGAGGCAGAGGGGTTGGTTTTGGATAGAAAAATCTCTGTTAATGAAAAAATATTAGATAATTTAGCTTATCAAGTAAAAGATGGTGATAAAATAAAGTTTCAGAATAAAATTATTACTTTAGAGCAAGAAAAAAAAGTTTTTTTATTTAATAAACCAGAGGGATTTTTAACTAGTAGAATAGATCCCTTAAATAGAGATGTTATTTATGATATTTTGCCTAGAGATTTACAAAAATTAATTACTATAGGTAGATTGGATTATAATAGTTCTGGTTTGCTTATTTTAACTAATGATAGAGAGCTAAAACAGTATTATGAAAATCCAAAAAATAAGATTCCAAGAGTTTATAAGGTTCGGGTGTTTGGCAAAGTGACAGAAAAGGATGTTTTGGTAAAATTAAATGGTGAGATAGAAACAGATGAGATGATTTATCATAATGTTAAGACAAAAATTGTAAAATCTTCTGTGAATTCTTGGCTAGAGATGACTTTAACAGAAGGCAAATATCGTGAAATTAGAAAAATTATGGAGTTTTTTGGTTTTGTAGTAAATAGATTAATTAGAATCCAATATGGAATTTATAAATTACCTAAAAATCTTGAGTTAGGTAATGTTATAGAAATAAAAAACAAATAAATATTTGATAATAAGGTTATAAAATATTACCTTGATTGCTATACTAAATCAATTTTGTTCTAGTATAGAATTGAAATGATCAACAGTCTTTAAAAATTATCTATGGTAAAAGCATTCTTTTTAAAAAATACAGGAGGCAAGTTAAAGCTTACTAATTATGGCATAAAGGACCCTGCTCCTAATGAAGTGAGAGTAAGAAATAAATATTGCCTAGTATCCCATATGGATACACATTTTCAATCAGGTTTATATGGGCTAGAAAAATATCCTGCTATTTTAGGAACTAGTGGAGCAGGGGAAGTTGTAAGAGTTGGAAATCAGGTCAAGAATTTTAGCATAGGAGATAAGGTAGTTTATGGAACAGGTTTTTTAGGTTCTTATAGTGAAGAAGTAAATATTAAAGAATCTTTATTAATTTCTGCTCCAAATAATTTACCACTAGAACTTGTAGCTGCTTCGTTTGTTCCTAATTTAATGGCCCATTGTCTTATATTTAGAACTTATAGAGTAAGCAAAGTAAATCAAATATTAGTTTCAGGTGCAACAGGTGCAATTGGGCATATTTTGGTGCAGTGGCTTAGGTCTTTAAAAATAAGAAATGTTATTGGTGTAGTAGGTAGTGATAAGAATCTTGCAAATGCTAAAAAATATGGATGCAATTATGCAGTTAATTATAATGATAAAGATTTATTAGAGAAAGTTTCTAAGTGGACAAAAAGGCAAGGGGCAAATGTTGTTTATGATTGTTATGGCAGGAATATGTTCAAAAAGCATTTTTTTATGTTAAGCTATTTAGGCTTATTGGTAAATTATGGTGATGTTACAGGTCTCATTGAGAATTTAAATCCTATTACATTTGCTACCAAGTCTTTGTTTTATACCAAACCAAGATTATCTTTATATAAAAATAACAGAGCAGAACTAATTCTTACTGCGGAAGAAGGTTTTAAAAAATTAAGAGAAAGAATAGTTGTTCCTAGCTATAATGTAGTAGATTTTAAAGATATAGAAAAAATTCATAAGTCAATAAGTACTAATAGAACTCAAGGAATAATTTTGGCTAAAATATCTTAGGGTAAGGCCTAGAAGTGGCGAGTTATACTATTTTAGCTTTATAATTGACCTATAGCCTTCAATCTGTTCAGCATAAATTGCTTTTTTTAATAATCTGTTAGCTATGGCTAACAAATAATTAGTCGCACCTAAATAATTACATTTTTAGTTAAATTAACAATTATTAAATAATAAAAAGTGTGTTTTTTCTTAAAAAAATACTTTTTATTACAAAAATTACCATTTGGATTTTGGCAAAAAGATAACTATCTATGCAGTTTAACAGCTTTCTTAAGTTAAATCCCATAGCAGTTGCTATTGCCATTCATATTATCGCCCATTTTTCCTTTAAGATAACATCTTGCCCCCCTTGAGCCATTATTTTTAATATGACCTATCACTGGCTCTATCGCATTTCTTCGTTTTTGATATTTCTTCCTAACTTTGTCATATTTTAGTTATATGAAAAAATATTTTGTAGGATTGTTAGGGTATTAGGGTTTTTTTGTGGTTGTTTTTTGAGTGTAGTGCCTACCTATTCTTTTGTGTTGCATATAAATATTTTCGTGTTAGGATAGTCTTTTTAACCAAAAAAATATATTTAAAATGTTTATAAGAACAAAGAAATCACCAAAAAGCCCTAGAAAATCTGTGCAGATAGTTGAAAACATAAGAATTGGGAATCAAGTTAAGCAAAAAATAGTTCATTATGTAGGAGTTGCATCAGATGATCACGAAGAAGAAAAACTAAGGAATCTTGCAAAAGAAATAATTATCAAAAAAACTAAAGAAAGAGAAGTTCTTTCAAAACAAGGATCTTTATTTGCTGAAGAAGATTTACCCCATTTGATCCAAAAAAAACAAGGAAGAAAAAAACAAAAAAGCATAGAAGATATATTACCGACATCTAAAGTGTTATTAGATGATATAGAAGAAGAAAAAAGAATAAGTGATGGTATTTTTGAAGTAGGAGGAAAACTATTTGATGATATAGGTTTTGATCAATTGTTAAAAAATAGAAATGATAAAAAACTTTTGAAAGATTTAGTATTATCAAGAATAATAAATCCTACAAGTAAGCTAAAAACTCATAATATACTGGGGGAAGAATTTAACAAGGAATATGATTTAAATAGAATATATAGAATAATGGATAAATTGCATTTAGAGATTGATGAGATGAAAAATTTATCTTTTCAAAAGACTAAAAGATTGTTTGGAGGAAAAATAGATTTATTGTTATTTGATGTAACTACTTTATATTTTGAATCAATAAACACAGATGATTTAAGGAATTTTGGATATAGTAAAGATCATAGATTTAATACAACCCAAATAGTGTTGGCATTGGCTACTAATCAAGAGGGTTTGCCAGTTGGTTATGAGTTATTTAGTGGCAATACAGCAGAAGTAAAAACACTAATAACAACAATAGAGGGTTTTGGTAAATATTTAGATATAAAAGAGGTATATTTTTGTGCAGATAGGGCGATGTTTAGCGATGCTAATTTAGAGTTACTTGAGCAAAAAGGGTATAAATATGTGGTAGCAGCAAAATTAAGAAATTTGGATAAGAAAACAAAAGAATCAATATTAGATGAAAAAAATTATAGGGGAGAATTAGTAGGAAATGATTTTGGGTTTATATCAGAGTTTGAATATAAAGGTAGAAGACTAATTACCAGCTACAAATCAAAAAGAGCAAGAAAAGATTTAAAGCAAAGAATGAAGATTTTAGAGAAGTTAGAAAAAATGTCAGATAAGAATGGTAATATCACTGGACAAAAGTTGGTATCTAATAGTGGAGTAAAAAAATATGTTAAAAAGTTAGATGGACAGGTAGCTATTAATAATTTGAAAATAGTAGAAGAGGAAAAATGGGATGGTTTACATGGAGTTATTACTAATGATAAAACAGGGAAAGCGAGTGAGATTGTATCTAGATACAGTAACTTATGGGTTATAGAGGAATCATTTAGGATAAATAAGCATGATTTAAAAATGAGACCTATTTTTCATTTTAAGAAGGAGAGAATAGAATCTCATATAGCAATGTGTTATATGAGTTTTTCAATTATTAGAAATATAGAATATCAATGTAATTTAACTCAAAAAATTAGCCCTAAAGAAATTATTAGTTGTTTAAGAAAAGTTGAGTCTTCAATTTATATTCACAAAAAAACTAAAGATAGATATTTAGTTCCAGGGTATTTTAATAATAAAATGGCTAAAATTTATAAAACTTTTAATATTATTAGAAATAGAGATGCTCAAATTTACCTAAATTAATTCCACAATATTATAAAATAATGTAGTGCCTAAAAAATAGCAAACCCTTCTAACTCAAGGCTTTAGAGACCTTTTTATTTTTAAAAATGACAAAGTCGGGAGCAGAACTAATTCTTACTGCGGAAGAAGGTTTTAAAAAATTAAGAGAAAGAATAGTTGTTCCTAGCTATAATGTAGTAGATTTTAAAGATATAGAAAAAATTCATAAGTCAATAAGTACTAATAGAACTCAAGGAATAATTTTGGCTAAAATATCTTAGGGTAAGGCCTAGAAGTGGCGAGTTATACTATTTTAGCTTTATAATTGACCTATAGCCTTCAATCTGTTCAGCATAAATTGCTTTTTTTAATAATCTGTTAGCTATGGCTAACAAATAATTAGTCGCACCTAAATAATTACATTTTTAGTTAAATTAACAATTATTAAATAGAGTCTGCTGAATTAGATAATATTTTCCAATAAAAAATTAATTCTTTCCAAAAGACATTTTTTTAAATTTTAAAAATATATTTTCAAATTATTTTTTAATCCATTTTTAGTTTTTTATTTAATTTTTAATGTAATATTTGTATTAAACCTCTCTTAATGCTTTAAATAAGTTAAAACTAACCATAGCTATACTAGTTTGAATGGCAGCTCCATTCATAGTTTTCAACACTATTTTATTTAATGTGTAATCTTTTTTTAAATTTCCTATTACCCCCTCAACTCTAGACCTTGATTTCCTCAATTTCCTTTTTTCTAATTTTTGCTTAGCTGTAGATTTTCCTTGATTCTTAAGACTATGTTTTATATCAAAACTCTTTAATAAAGCTTTATTATCAAACGAAGAATAACCATCATCTATCAGAACCTTCTTCGGCAATCTCTCAAATCTATCTTGATGATTTGCTAAACTATTCTTTAATTCTAACTTCTCATTAAATGCCCTATGCTCTACTTTATCACTAAACACATAACCATCTGTTAAAGCTATATGTGCCTTTGCTCCAAATTCTGTTTTTTTACCTCCTTCCTTGCCTCTTTTGATTGGTCTTACAAATGGTTGGTCAAAACTTATTATTCTGCCTGGAATACTTGTAACCTTTTCTTTGTATTTTCTTTGTTGTTGCCTAAAAATCTCTTTTCCTACTACTAACTTTTTTTCTATTTCCTTTATTAACCCTTGTAAACCCACCTCCTCAATCAATCCTAACTGAAAATTACCAGACGATAATTTCTTCTTTGCTCCCTTTATTATTGCTACCAATTGATTAATATTTCTATTAGTAAAATTCAACATTTTCCTAGTTGCCTTATTTATTACTTTCTTGTTCTTCTGCTTCTTTTTTGCAAAATCTAAATATACTTTCTTTGCTTTTCTTTTGTAAGTTCTTATCTTCTCTTCTATTTTGAACTTTTTTTTTAATATATCTATTTGCTTAATTGCATAACTTCTTACAGTATTAAGCAATTTTACATCATTTGGATATTCTATTTTACTCTCAAACACTGTACCATCAAGCAACAATTCTTTTCCTTTGACAAACCTTTTATCCTTTAGCACCTCTAATATTTCTGATTCAAATTTTAAAAAATACTCTGCTCCTAATTTATTTCTTCTTTTTGTTAATAAGCTAGGATCCATCACTTTTGTTATCTTGCTTACAAAAGTATCATAACCACAAAAATATTGAAAATATGGATTTTCATAAAAATATTCTAATATCTCAACATCACTCAAACCTAATCTTACTTTACCGATAAGCAAACCTAGCACTAATTTAGCTGATTTTACCACTCCCAATCTTTTAGGATCAAAATATTTATCATGAAGTGCAATCAAATTATCCCAAGGAACTAGCTCTGATAATTTTATCCATCTGTTGTTTTCGTCTAACTTACCTCCAAAAGGCATCATATCTGCAAATAATGGTAATGTTCTCATAGCAATGTCTAAAAAAAATTATATTTTTTTCTAAAAAAGTGCAAAGGTTTTCTCGTCATTATCTTCAAACCTTTGCATTTTTACTCAAAAATCTAACATAAATATACCACTCAAACCCTTATAATACAACCCTTTTCCTTGCTTTTTTTACCTAATTCAGCAGACTCTAAATAATAAAAAGTGTGTTTTTTCTTAAAAAAATACTTTTTATTACAAAAATTACCATTTGGATTTTGGCAAAAAGATAACTATCTATGCAGTTTAACAGCTTTCTTAAGTTAAATCCCATAGCAGTTGCTATTGCCATTCATATTATCGCCCATTTTTCCTTTAAGATAACATCTTGCCCCCCTTGAGCCATCATTTTTAATATGACCTATCACTGGCTCTATCGCATTTCTTCGTTTTTGATATTTCTTTTGCAAAATAGATAATGTTTTCTTTCTTGTTCTTGCCACAATAACATTTTTATCTTTTATTCCATGACCTTTATAGCCTTGATCAACATAAACCTTCCTAAAACTCTTGCCACTCAACCTTTCTGCTTGTTCCAAATTAGATTTTAATGTATGTCCATCATACGGATTGTTATCAAATGATTTTGCTCCTAAAACAAAATTTGACCTAGAACTTACTACAAAACCTACTTTACAACCAAACTCATATTTCTTGTGAGCTTTTCCCTTACTTATGCAACTCACATCTTCATGCCATGAATAAATCTTATTCTTATCCGTTCTTTGCTGATTGTAAATTAACTTTGCTCTTAGCAATGCTTGAAATAATTTACTATTGTTTTTCAAATCTCCTTTCTTATTATCAATATCCCTTATTACTCTACCCAAATAATTCTTTACTTTCTTCTGTTCTGCTTTTCTACCCTTTCTTGACATACTGTATCTCGCTGACATAAAAAGACTCTTTTTACCAACTATTCTATAATTCTGTCTCAATTTTATACCCTCTGCTTCTGCCAACTTTACCAAACTCTCCCTTGCTTTATGGCACAGCTTAGTATCTGTAGGATAAGTTATTGCTTTTTTTGAACTGTGTTATCCACTGTTACCCTCTTAAAATCAGCTGATTTTAAAACTTTTGTATTTTTTGCTATTTCTATTGTTTCTGAAAACAAATATTCCATCCCTTCTTCTCCTATTCTTTTTCTAAAATACACCAAATTTTCTGGAACTGTTGGTAACTTATGCTCAAAATATCTACTTCCACAAAAATATTGATAATATGGATTCTCTACCCAAAGCCTCACATATTTTTTTATCAGATTGTTTTTCTACTTCTTTTAACATCAATAATCCACACATTAATCTTATAGGTAGTCCTCCTCTTCCCAAATTACTATATTTTATAGAAAACTTCTTTTCTATGCTTCTCCAATCTACTAATTTTGACAATATTACTAATTTATGCTTCATATTTATGATATTTACTAATTCATTTCTGAACATATCCATATCATTTCCTGTTTGGTGAGTTTTGTGTAACATTTTTGCAAGGTTTTAAGAGTTATTGGTAAAAAGCTTGTGTTTTTACTATGCAAATTATACAAAAAAACCTTATACTGTAAGGCTTTTTATAGTTTTTTAGGGACGACTATTTAGGTGCGACTAAATATTTCAATACCACTTGAAATTTAAAACTATTACTATGGGTTTTTCTTATTTTTTTACTTAACATTTTTGTGATTATTAATTTTGTTTTTAAAAATTATTTTAATCTTTTTTTAACCAATAAATCAAAAAATATTCTACCTTATTTTTTCTCAAATCCTGTCCAACTTTTTGGGCTCATCATAATCGTTACTTTCTCTGTTTGATATATTTCTATATTATTAAAATCATTTATTGTTCTTATTCTTATATTTGTAAATAATTAGAACAATCCAAACAATAATTTGAACAAAAATAATTATTATTGATATAATACTTAAAATAATTCCATACCCAAATGATTCTATAGTATTAGGCAAATTAATTACTATAATAAAAATAATACCTAAAACTATTATCCCTAAATTATACTTAATTATTTTTATCATTTTGAATTATATTTTTAATATTTTTATCCCAAACAGATTTAGTATCTAAATTCAAATGACTGTCAATAGGACCTATACCTTGATTATATGAAAAACTATAACCTTCTTTAATTGAATGAGTTGTAATTTTTTCTGTTTGATATATCTCCACATTTTCAAAATTATCTAATGTTCTTTGTGCATAATTTCCAATAAAAGGTGCCTTTAATCCTGACATAGGTAAATTTTTTCCATCAGAATGTCCTCCAATTTGTACTATATCTTGTATATCATACAAATTAATCTTATTAGCATTTTTATCTAAAACATCATAATTTAATTGATAATCTTTTCTGTGTGGAGTTCCTAAAAATACCATATTATCCACCTTCTTTTCTCCTTCATACTCTTGACTCCATTCTTTTACTACATTTCCTCCATGTGAATGTTGCACTATATTCAACTTCTCTCCCTCTTTAAATTCATGACTATCTACCATTGTTTTTAATTGATCTGCCCCCTCTGTTCTTGCTTGTTTTATATTTTCTCCAGACCATCTCAATTGCTCTACTTTCTCATTAAATGTCTCTCCTACTGCTTTTATAAAATCTTTATCTGCTTGCTCTGGTGATGAGTTTGTCCCATGCACAAATATAGTTAAATTATTTCTATTCTCAGGAGCAACAGAGCTAGCTTTATTGTTGTTTTTATTCAATAAACTATTATTACTTACATCATTATTTCCAACTCCATTTGCATTTGCCCAACTTTCTTTAGTTACTTTTCCATCTCCTGTTCCTTTCCCTCCTGTAATAAAATTTACTATCTTCCATGCAGTCTTTGCTTCTCTTCCTACCATATCAACAAAATCTTCATTATCACTCACTCTATGTCCTCTCTCATGTGCATCTACTCCTATCAATGAATCTCTATTTGTCGCATTCGTTACTTCACTATTTTCTCCTTTTGCCAAATTCACATAAGTATCTCCATTCCTATCATCATGAAACCCTGCTTCTTTACTTTTCTCATCATAATATACTTTTGATCCCTCTCCTACCTTCACTCCAACCTGTAATGCTTTTTCTATATTTTTTGCACTCTGCTCCTCATTTCCTACATTATTTATAATATCTCTCGACTCCTTATTATTTAACCTATCTATCGCCACTTTCTGCTCATTCTGCTTTGCCAAAAATGTATCTTTTATTGATGCTCCATTCTTCTTTAAATTAGTAACACCCGTCTCTACCATATTTGATGCCGTATTTATAGCTCCATATACAGATAATGCCATATTCTTCGGCAAACTTGCTAGTTGCTCTTTCATCTCATCTCTCCCCTTCTTACTAAACCATCTATTATCTACACTCACCTCAAAATCCAATGCTCCCGTTATCTTATCACTCCTTATCTCCTGACTCTTATTTATCTCTCTGTTTAATCCTGTTATTCCTTGCCCTAATTCTTCCTCTCCTGTCTTAACTTCAAATATTCCTGTTCTATTTCTTACTATCTTTCCTGACTTTGATTGATCTGCTATCTTTATATTCCCTAATCCTATTGTTGATCTCGTTATCCCCTCTTTATCACTTCCTTTGTTTGTCATTGATATTGTACTTGTCCCTCCAATATTCACTCCAGAACCTTGTTGCTTGCTATAATGACTATCTTTTATATCCTCATATGTTAAACTTCCTGTTGATATATTTAAATTTCCTCCATCTGTTCCATCTACTTTCTTGTTTGCTATCTCCCCCCCTTTTATATGTGTCTTTCCTTCTGCTTTTACTGATACACTTCTTCTCCCTATTATACTTGTTTGATTATCTACCCATGTTCTATCACTATATCCATTTGAACTACTAAATCCTCCACTTAATCCACCACTTCCTCCTCCTAAACTTATACTCATCCCTCTATTACTACTATAACTTCTATTCTGCTTACTCTCTATTGTTAAATCATTCCCCACTTCCAAATCTACCTCTCCTGCTTCCACATTCGCTCCACTAAGCTTCGTATCATTACCACTTTTGATCTTTATCTTCCCTCCTGTCCCCAAAAAACTATTATTATAACTCGTGCTATTTGACTTCGCTGAACTATTTCCATATCCTCCACTAAAACTATTCCCATTTGTTCCAAAACTATAACTCAAATTTATCTCCTCACTAGACTCTTTCATTCGACTACTATCCTCACTTGCCATTATCAACACATTCTCCTTCGCATCTATCTCTATATCTCCCTCATCACTCATCAAATTACTTCCTTTCACTGTTACATTATTTCCCTTTATACTCGTATTACCTCCAACAACAAAATTACTCTCCCTATTACTCACACTACTACCTATCGTTAACTGCTGGCTTAAAAGAAAAAAACTTGCTGTTGTTAATATAAAATTTCTTAATGTTTTTAACACTAGCTTTTTTGTAAATTCGTTATTGTTTTATTAATATATTTCAATTTGATGTATTTTTTATTTTTTTTCTTTTCTCAAAATTTGATAATATCATATAGTAAAATATATAAAATATTGTTAGTGATACTACATTAAAAAAAGCAATAATTCCTAGATATGCCTCATATAATTCACCCTTAAATCCTAATATGTTGTTATTATTACCTATATTCCATAATACTACAAAAAAATAGTAAATAATTATTTTTTTAGTCAAGTTTTTCCAAATTATATGCTGAATTATAAAATATATTGGATATATATGTCGGTAGTAAACAGACATATATATCCAATATATTTTTAAAATATATTGGATATATATGTCTGTAGTAGGTTCTAATAAACTAGATATAACAAAACTTGATAAAATATGTACTATGGTTATAAATATCATGCAGTTTTTTTTTGTATATATTAAAATTTTTTGCATAAGACTATTTTAGATTAGGCTTTATATGATTATCCCAGTTTTTTTTTGTATCTAACATTGAATGAGACCTTATTGATCCTATATGCTTGTCTACCTCATGACTAAAAGAAGGATGTTGTGGTAAAGAAATATTTGGATATATCGTTACTTTCTCTGTTTGATATATTTCTATATTATTAAAATTATTTATTGTCCTTATATTTTTAGGAAACCTTAGGACTCCTTTATAAATATCACCATCAAAATACCCTCTTGTTTGAACTCCATCTCCCCTGTCATACAAATTAATCTTATTAGCATTTTCATCTAAAACATCATAATTTAATTGATAATCTTTTCTGTGTGGAGTTCCTAAAAATACCATATTATCCACCTTCTTTTCTCCTTCATACTCTTGACTCCATTCTTTTACTACATTTCCTCCATGTGAATGTTGCACTATATTCAACTTCTCTCCCTCTTTAAATTCATGACTATCTACCATTGTTTTTAATTGATCTGCCTCCTCTGTTCTTGCTTGTTTTATATTTTCTCCAGACCATCTCAATTGCTCTACTTTCTCATTAAATGTCTCTCCTACTGCTTTTATAAAATCTTTATCTGCTTGCTCTGGTGATGAGTTTGTCCCATGCACAAATATAGTTAAATTATTTCTATTCTCAGGAGCAACAGAGCTAGCTTTATTGTTGTTTTTATTCAATAAACTATTATTACTTACATCATTATTTCCAACTCCATTTGCATTTGCCCAACTTTCTTTAGTTACTTTTCCATCTCCTGTTCCTTTCCCTCCTGTAATAAAATTTACTATCTTCCATGCAGTCTTTGCTTCTCTTCCTACCATATCAACAAAATCTTCATTATCACTCACTCTATGTCCTCTCTCATGTGCATCTACTCCTATCAATGAATCTCTATTTGTCGCATTCGTTACTTCACTATTTTCTCCTTTTGCCAAATTCACATAAGTATCTCCATTCCTATCATCATGAAACCCTGCTTCTTTACTTTTCTCATCATAATATACTTTTGATCCCTCTCCTACCTTCACTCCAACCTGTAATGCTTTTTCTATATTTTTTGCACTCTGCTCCTCATTTCCTACATTATTTATAATATCTCTCGACTCCTTATTATTTAACCTATCTATCGCCACTTTCTGCTCATTCTGCTTTGCCAAAAATGTATCTTTTATTGATGCTCCATTCTTCTTTAAATTAGTAACACCCGTCTCTACCATATTTGATGCCGTATTTATAGCTCCATATACAGATAATGCCATATTCTTCGGCAAACTTGCTAGTTGCTCTTTCATCTCATCTCTCCCCTTCTTACTAAACCATCTATTATCTACACTCACCTCAAAATCCAATGCTCCCGTTATCTTATCACTCCTTATCTCCTGACTCTTATTTATCTCTCTGTTTAATCCTGTTATTTCTTGCCCTAATTCTTCCTCTCCTGTCTTAACTTCAAATATTCCTGTTCTATTTCTTACTATCTTTCCTGACTTTGATTGATCTGCTATCTTTATATTCCCTAATCCTATTGTTGATCTCGTTATCCCCTCTTTATCACTTCCTTTGTTTGTCATTGATATTGTACTTGTCCCTCCAATATTCACTCCAGAACCTTGTTGCTTGCTATAATGACTATCTTTTATATCCTCATATGTTAAACTTCCTGTTGATATATTTAAATTTCCTCCATCTGTTCCATCTACTTTCTTGTTTGCTATCTCCCCCCCTTTTATATGTGTATTTCCTTCTGCTTTTACTGATACACTTCTTCTCCCTATTATACTTGTTTGATTATCTACCCATGCTCTATCACTATATCCATTTGAACTACTAAATCCTCCACTTACTTCTTCTTTTTCTACATCATAGTTATCAGTACCTGTCAAAATCTTTACATACACATCTTTTTTACTCTTATCTGACTTTACCCCATATATACTCCCTGTAATCTTCGCTACTCTTGTTACTATATTAAAATAATCCATCTCCTCTCCCAAATCTATACCCTCTACTCCTATAAAAACCTCACCACTACCTGACAATGAAAACTCTTTTATCCTTCCCTCTTCTATATTACTATCACCTGTTATTAAACTCACCCTCGGTGTCCTTATAAATCCACATCCATTACAAGATATTCCATTCGGATTCGCAATAAATAATGCCGCACTCCCTCCAAACTGCTCTATATATCCATTCAATACACTATTACTACTACTCGTCACCTCATTTAATATCGTCCTTGCACTACCGCTATTCTCCAAATTGTTATTGCCATTAATCATTCCTCCCAAAACACTCTGACCATTACTCTGCGAATTATTTAATATCTGACCCCTACTACCAACATTATAATCCAAAAACTTATTATGCGACATACCTTGAGCATTAGGGGTTGCTATCTGCACTATCGGAACTCCATTTCTAGCACTGTCTAATTCCGTATTACTACTATTACCACTATCCACCCTCAATCCACCTGCATCCGTACTCAACTCCTGATTATTGCTCAAATCTCCAGCAAATGCAAATGACACATCTCCAAATACCAAACTGAAACTCAAAACATAACTCAAAACTCTAACAAAAATCTTTTTCTTCTTCTTGCCTTCATATATCGCAGGCAAACCCCTAACCATACTCATAATCTTTAGTTTATAAAAAAATTAATCTTTCAAACTAAACTTATCTTTTTTTCTTTACAAGTTTTTTTTTATCTTTACAATTAACCCTTTTATAAAAATAATATAAGATCAAAAAATCAAGCAATAAACACAAATGAAACATCAACAAAATTACAAAATCTTCTTTCTTTTTTTGTGTCTTTTGCAACTTGTCCTTCTACAAAATAGTTATGCCATAAACATACCTAGAGCTTTGTTACTAAATCAACAAAGAGAGCAAGACCTTTTTTTACAGTTTGAGAAAAATAAAATTCTTAGAAAAATTGAAAATGAAAAATTGGAGAAAAAAATACAAAAATACAAAAAATCTCCCAAAGCAACCAATTTAACACAACATCTTTTAAAAATAAAAAAAATTGATAGCAAAGGCACAAAAGGTTGTTTTAAGATAAAAAAGATTTTACTGCAAGAAAGCACAGCTTTCTCTATGGTGAGCCCTTTTGACTGGACAGGTTTTAGAAAAATTTAAGATAGAATTTGCCTTTAATTTATTCCTAAAAAAAACCATTAAAACCTTTGTAATTTTAAATCAAATAATGAGATAAAATTACATAAATAATGATAAAATTATTGCTAATTTTATCATTTAAAAAACTAGATAAAATAAAAATAAATCATCTAGTTTTTATCTTCATTTATGGTCATCGGCACCTCTGCCTGTTCCATAAACTTATTATAAAACCTCCTTACAATAATATCAACTTCTTATCTTTATTTTATATAGTAATAGCTAGATTTTCCAACCTCTAATATCTGACATTGTTTGTTAATAGAAAAATGGGGGTGTGCTATATTTATAAAATTTTTTCTTGTTTTCATAGCTACTCCCCCAAGACTTTTTTTAAAAAATCCCTCTCCATTATTACCTCTCCTATTTTCTCATGAAGTTTTGAAATTTCTAAGCTTTTATTTGACAATTCAATGTTATTATTTGAACTAAATATCTCCTTACCTCCTTCTTTAAATTGCTTCACCCATTTATTAATACAAGAGCTACTAATCTTAAATTCTTGACTTAATTCAGATACCGTAACTTGACCTTTTAAATATTTCAATACCACTTGAAATTTAAAACTATTACTATGGGTTTTTCTTATTTTTTTACTTAACATTTTTGTGATTATTAATTTTGTTTTTAAAAATTATTTTAATCTTTTTTTAACCAATAAATCAAAAAATATTCTACCTTATTTTTTCTCAAATCCTGTCCAACTTTTTGGGCTCATCATACTCCTCTTCTCTTCGCTGTTTTTTTTAGAGTGCCTTCTACTGTGACTTTTTTCTTGTTTTCACCAGTGCTTTTTTCTAAAAAAGCTTTTTCTTGGTATGCTCCTGCTGCATCAATTAAACTTGTTGCAACAAAACTATTTGCAAAACTTAGCTGATAACTTATTAAACATGTTATGAAAATTATAAATGGCTTTAACATTATTCTTGCTTCCTATCTTTTTTTAAATTTATCTTTTTTATTATTTTTTATTATTCATTGATCAAATTTTCTGCATCTATTAATTTTTTATATTTTAAATAAATTTTAAGCTCTCTTTCTTCTTCATTTAATAAATTTTCATAAAACATTTCATCTTTTGACCATTCTTTAAAAAGAATAGCAGATGTTGATATTCTGCTATTAGGAAGATAAGTTGTTAATTCCCAATATCTTGAAAAGATTGGATTAATTATTTCAAAAAATGCTGCACAAATAGGACTTGGTGGTAAACTTTCTGTATCTTCTATTAAAAAAAATGGTATATAATCATAAAACATAATACCATAAACATTATACTCTTTATTTAATTCTAAATAATTTATTATTTCATTCTCTTCTACTTCTTGACGAATGTTATTTTTATAATACTCTCTTATATCTTTTGGTATTTGAGAGAGTTTATTTTTTATACATTTTATTCTCATAATTTTTTATTATTGATTACTATGTTTGTTAAATTTAAAATCCAAGAATTTTTCTGTTTTAGGATCTTTTATATAATGTATAACCGTATCTTTACCATTATTTGATTTAATTTTAAACTGATATTTGATCATTCTTTGAAATTTAGGGTCTTTTAATTTTATATCTAATGACTTACCCACATTAGGATTCTTTTTTATATGATCTAAAGTCATTTGATCTTGAATAGATTTTGATTCGCTACTAAAATTTTTATTTTTTGAAATTAAATTACTATTAGGACTATTGCCACTACTTCCACTGCCACCATTGTTTTTATATTTTTTCTGAAATGCTTTTTTTTCTATTGAGTGTTTTTTTGCTATATCCTCAGCACTATCCGTCAGATCCATAATGTCTGTTTTTTGCCATTCTGCTCTCTCTGCTTTTTTCTTTCCTACCTTGCCTTTAATAAAATTAATTATACCATCACCTTGCCTAGATGCCTGTATTCCTGCACTCGCTACTCCTGGAACTATGGGGAATAAAACTCCTATTGTATCTAATATCAAACCTCCTGCATCTATTACTGCATCTTTGTATTTACTATTTCTTAAATTCTTATATAAACTTACACTTCCCATCGTCAAACTCGCAGCCTCCAAACCTGCCTCTAAATAATTATTATTATTCTCTCTGTCTTGATGATATAAAATAGATGATTTCACTGTTCCAACTGCTAAAGTCTTATTATTAAGCACTTTATACTCCTTATTCCAATCTGCACTTGTTCTTGTATTAGTATTCACATTGCCATTCGCAGCATTGTTATACTCCCAAACCTTCTGTGCATAATCTCCCCTCCTCTTCGCTACTACCTCATTTTCTTTATGCCCTTCAAAATTTGTTGTCTCGTGATATAGTTTGTTTATAACTTCCCCACTATCCGTCAAATCTGTTTTTGCTGTATTAATATTTGTTGTTTTTATTCCATTTCCTCCCGTTGCTTTCTCTCCTCCATTATATGAAAATGCTTTTTTTGTAATGCCTTCTTGATTGGCTTTCTTTATGTTTATTCCAGTGGTTTCTTCTGTTACTGCCCTTTCTTGGTATAACCCTATTGCATCAATTGAATTTATAGCAATAAAATTACCAAAACTTAATTGTGTATTTATTAAAAATGTTATGAAAATTATAAATGTTTTTAACATTGTTTTTGCTTACTGTTTTTTTTGATATTGAACTTTTTTATTATCTGTTATCTTTTCTTATTTTGATAGATGTTTGTTGTTTTTAGGGAGCGTTAAATCTATTTGTTTTTAGTTTTCATATTCCTTCCAAACTTTGAAAGATTTTACTTGGTATTTGAGCCAATTATTTCTTTCAAAATCCTTAATGACTACAAAGACATGATCTAACAATCTGTCTTCATTTTCAAAGCTAATTTTATGTTTATACTATTTTAATTTTATAATTGACCTATAGCCTTCAATCTGCTCAGCATAAATTGCTTTTTTTAATAATCTGTTAGCTATGGCTAGCAAATCATTAAAAAAAACAATTTCTACTAAACATCTTTTTGGCTATAGGTCAATTATAAAATTAAAATAGTATTAGTAGCTTTTCTAATCTGACACTTAAGATTTTCTATTCCATAATATAAATGTTCTTGCTGTTTTTTGCACAAATTTCTTTAAAAATTCCTATTTCTAATAGATTATTTTAAAATAATAAAATTATCAACTTCTATTATGTTTAAATTTATTTTAATAGATCTTTTATATAAAATTCCTTTTATTATTTTATTCTCAAATTATCATTTTTTACCCATACTCACTTACTGCTATTTTGTCCAACCTATACAATCCAATATCTCTCCTGTATTTATGTCTATTAAATAATTAAAACCATTCTGTAATCCCGCACTAAATTCACATTTTGATAAATCTAAATTAGGCTCATCTATCTCTATTTCATGTTTATCTACCATTATTTCATATTCCTTAATAACTTTTCCATTTTCTTTTATTTCAATACCCATTCCTACATATACACTTTTCACTTTATACCCCTTATGATTATATTCTGCTACTTGCCATAATAATTTTCCTGTCTGTTTGCTGTAGCAAAAGAGATTTTCTCTTACTCGTTCTTCAGGAGTGGCTTCTCTTGGCAGAAGTTCCCTTCCTGCTATTTTTTCTCTTTCATGAAAAGCTAAATTTAATGGATTAACTAAAAAGATTATTCTATCGGGTAATTCTATATATGATTTTATAGCAGTTTTAAAATCTACTTTAAATTTACCAAACTTTGCTATACTTCTATTTTTATTTAATTTGATGCTCATATAATTTTTATTGTAAAGGTTTTATATTTAAATACCATTTAGGTTTTATTTCGTCCAATATCTCTGTCTGTAGTCCTTCTCCTTGCCCAAAACTATTACTCCCTGCTCTTCCTGTTCTTATCTCTCTATTTTTAGGCAATTCTACATCCGTTACCCATAATATAAATGTTCTTGCTGTTTTTTGCACAAATTTCTTTAAAAATTCCTATTTCTAATAGATTATTTTAAAATAATGAAATTATCAACTTCTATTATGTTTAAATTTATTTTAATAGATCTTTTATATAAAATTCCTTTTATTATTTTATCCTCAAATTATCATTTTTTACCCATACTCACTTACTGCTATTTTGTCCAACCTATACAATCCAATATCTCTCCTGTATCTATGTCTATTAAATAATTAAAACCATTCTGTAATCCCGCACTAAATTCACATTTTGATAAATCTAAATTAGGCTCATCTATCTCTATTTCATGTTTATCTACCATTATTTCATATTCCTTAATAACTTTTCCATTTTCTTTTATTTCAATACCCATTCCTACATATACACTATCTTCTTTATACCCCTTATGATTATATTCTGCTACTTGCCATAATAATTTTCCTGTCTGTTTGCTGTAGCAAAAGAGATTTTGACTTATTTCGTATAAATTAGTTGCATGATACCAATTTAATAAAATTATTATTCTATCTGGTAACTCTATTAAATATTTAATTTCATTAGGAGCTTTTATAACTAAATTATTATCTAATTCTATATTAGTATTTACAAAAGTCTCTTCCCCAGCAGATAAAATCTTCTTTGTTTTATGTAATTTATATCCCATTTTTATTTTATTTTAATTGTATTTTTAAACCAATTCGAATTAATGTCTTCTCTAGGTACCAATATCTCTGTCTGTAGTCCTTCTCCTTGTCCAAAACTATTACTCCCTGCTCTTCCTGTTCTTATCTCTGTATTTTTAGGCAATTTTACATCCATTACCCATAATATAAATGTTCTTGCTGTTTTTTGCACAGATTTCTTTAAAAATTCCTATTTCTAATAGATTATTTTAAAATAATAAAATTATCAACTTCTATTATGTTTAAATTTATTTTAATAGATCTTTTATATAAAATTCCTTTTATTATTTTATCCTCAAATTATCATTTTTTACCCATACTCACTTACTGCTATTTTGTCCAACCTATACAATCCAATATCTCTCCTGTATTTATGTCTATTAAATACTTAAAACCATTCTGTAATCCCGCAATAAATTCACATTTTGATAAATCTAAATTAGGCTCATCTATCTCTATTTCATCTTTATCTACCATTATTGCATATCTCTTCACAACTTTTCCATTTTCTTTTATATAAAATCTCATTCCTACATATACACTTTTCACTTTATACCCCTTATGATTATATTCTGCTACTTGCCATAATAATTTTCCTGTCTGTTTGCTGTAGCAAAAGAGATTTTCTCTTACTCGTTCTTCAGGAGTGGCTTCCTCTGGCATAAGTTCCCTTCCTGCTATTTTTTCTCTTTCATGAAAAGCTAAATTTAATGGATTAACTAAAAAAAATATTCTATCAGGTAATGCTATATATGATCTTATAGCAGTTTTAAAATCTACTTTAAATTTACCAAACTTTGCTATACTTCTATTTTTATTTAATTTGATGCTCATATAATTTTTATTGTAAAGGTTTTATATTTAAATACCATTTAGATTCTATTTTTTGCAATATCTCTGTCTGTAGTCCTTCTCCTTGCCCAAAACTATTACTCCCTGCTCTTCCTGTTCTTATATCTCTATTTTTAGGCAATTTTACATCCGTTACCCATAATATAAATGTTCTTGCTGTTTTTTGCACAGATTTCTTTAAAAATTCCTATTTCTAATAGATTATTTTAAAATAATAAAATTATCAACTTCTATTATGTTTAAATTTATTTTAATAGATCTTTTATATAAAATTCCTTTTATTATTTTATCCTCAAATTATCATTTTTTACCCATACTCACTTACTGCTATTTTGTCCAACCTATACAATCCAATATCTCTCCTGTATTTATGTCTATTAAATACTCAAAACCATTCTGTAATCCCGCACTAAATTCACATTTTGATAAATCTAAATTAGGCTTATCTATCTCTATTTCATGTTTATCTACCATTATTGCATATCTCTTCACAACTTTTCCATTTTCTTTTATTTCAATAGCCATTCCTACATATACACTTTTCACTTTATACCCCTTATGATTATATTCTGCTACTTGCCATAATAATTTTCCTGTCTGTTTGCTGTAGCAAAAGAGATTTTGACTTATTTCGTATAAATTAGTTGCATGATACCAATTTAATAAAATTATTATTCTATCTGGTAACTCTATTAAATATTTAATTTCATTAGGAGCTTTTATAACTAAATTATTATCTAATTCTATATTAGTATTTACAAAAGTCTCTTCCCCAGCAGATAAAATCTTCTTTGTTTTATGTAATTTATATCCCATTTTTATTTTATTTTAATTGTATTTTTAAACCAATTCGAATTAATGTCTTCTCTAGGTACTAATATCTCTGTCTGTAGTCCTTCTCCTTGTCCAAAACTATTACTCCCTGCTCTTCCTGTTCTTATCTCTCTATTTTTAGGCAATTTTACATCCGTTACCCATAATATAAATGTTCTTGCTGTTTTTTGCACAGATTTCTTTAAAAATTCCTATTTCTAATAGATTATTTTAAAATAATAAAATTATCAACTTCTATTATGTTTAAATTTATTTTAATAGATCTTTTATATAAAATTCCTTTTATTATTTTATCCTCAAATTATCATTTTTTACCCATACTCACTTACTGCTATTTTGTCCAACCTATACAATCCAATATCTCTCCTGTATTTATGTCTATTAAATACTTAAAACCATTCTGTAATCCCGCAATAAATTCACATTTTGATAAATCTAAATTAGGCTCATCTATCTCTATTTCATCTTTATCTACCATTATTGCATATCTCTTCACAACTTTTCCATTTTCTTTTATATAAAATCTCATTCCTACATATACACTTTTCACTTTATACCCCTTATGATTATATTCTGCTACTTGCCATAATAATTTTCCTGTCTGTTTGCTGTAGCAAAAGAGATTTTGATCTACTTCTTCTTCAGGAGTGGCATCTCTTGGTAAAATATTTTCTATTTTTTCTCTTGCATAAAAAGCTAAATTTAACCAATTAACTAAAAAAAATATTCTATCGGGTAATTCTATATAAGATAATATTCTACTTTTAAAATCTACCTTAAATTTACCAAACTTTGCTATACTTCTATTTTTATTTAATTTGATGCTCATATAATTTTTATTGTAAAGGTTTTATATTTAAATACCATTCAGGTTGTTTTGTGCTCAATATCTCTGTCTGTAGTCCTTCTCCTTGTCCAAAACTATTACTCCCTGCTCTTCCTGTTCTTATCTCTGTATTTTTAGGCAATTCTACATCCGTTACCCATAATATAAATGTTCTTGCTGTTTTTTGCACAAATTTCTTTAAAAATTCCTATTTCTAATAGATTATTTTAAAATAATAAAATTATCAACTTCTATTATGTTTAAATTTATTTTAATAGATCTTTTATATAAAATTCCTTTTATTATTTTATCCTCAAATTATCATTTTTTACCCATACTCACTTACTGCTATTTTGTCCAACCTATACAATCCAATATCTCTCCTGTATCTATGTCTATTAAATAATTAAAACCATTCTGTAATCCCGCACTAAATTCACATTTTGATAAATCTAAATTAGGCTCATCTATCTCTATTTCATGTTTATCTACCATTATTTCATATTCCTTAATAACTTTTCCATTTTCTTTTATTTCAATACCCATTCCTACATATACACTTTTCACTTTATACCCCTTATGATTATATTCTGCTACTTGCCATAATAATTTTCCTGTCTGTTTGCTGTAGCAAAAGAGATTTTCTCTTACTCGTTCTTCAGGAGTGGCATCTCTTGGTGAAATATTTTCTATTTTCTTTCTTGCATAATAAGCTAAATTTAATGGACTAACTAAAAAGATTATTCTATCAGGTAATGCTATATATGATCTTATAGCAGTTTTAAAATCTACCTTAAATTTACCAAACTTTGCTATACTTCTATTTTTATTTAATTTGATGCTCATATAATTTTTATTGTAAAGGTTTTGTATTTAAATACCATTTAGATTCTATTTTTTGCAATATCTCTGTCTGTAGTCCTTCTCCTTGTCCAAAACTATTACTCCCTGCTCTTCCTGTTCTTATATCTCTATATTTTTAGGCAATTCTACATCCGTTACCCATAATATAAATGTTCTTGCTGTTTTTTGCACAAATTTCTTTAAAAATTCCTATTTCTAATAGATTATTTTAAAATAATAAAATTATCAACTTCTATTATGTTTAAATTTATTTTAATAGATCTTTTATATAAAATTCCTTTTATTATTTTATCCTCAAATTATCATTTTTTACCCATACTCACTTACTGCTATTTTGTCCAACCTATACAATCCAATATCTCTCCTGTATTTATGTCTATTAAATACTCAAAACCATTCTGTAATCCCGCACTAAATTCACATTTTGATAAATCTAAATTAGGCTTATCTATCTCTATTTCATGTTTATCTACCATTATTGCATATCTCTTCACAACTTTTCCATTTTCTTTTATTTCAATAGCCATTCCTACATATACACTTTTCACTTTATACCCCTTATGATTATATTCTGCTACTTGCCATAATAATTTTCCTGTCTGTTTGCTGTAGCAAAAGAGATTTTCTCTTACTCGTTCTTCAGGAGTGGCTTCCTCTGGCATAAGTTCCCTTCCTGCTATTTTTTCTCTTTCATGAAAAGCTAAATTTAATGGATTAACTAAAAAGATTATTCTATCAGGTAATGCTATATATGATCTTATAGCAGTTTTAAAATCTACCTTAAATTTACCAAACTTTGCTATACTTCTATTTTTATTTAATTTGATGCTCATATAATTTTTATTGTAAAGGTTTTGTATTTAAATACCATTTAGGTTCTATTTCTTGCAATATCTCTGTCTGTAGTCCTTCTCCTTGTCCAAAACTATTACTCCCTGCTCTTCCTGTTCTTATCTCTGTATTTTTAGGCAATTTTACATCCGTTACCCATAATATAAATGTTCTTGCTGTTTTTTGCACAGATTTCTTTAAAAATTCCTATTTCTAATAGATTATTTTAAAATAATAAAATTATCAACTTCTATTATGTTTAAATTTATTTTAATAGATCTTTTATATAAAATTCCTTTTATTATTTTATCCTCAAATTATCATTTTTTACCCATACTCACTTACTGCTATTTTGTCCAACCTATACAATCCAATATCTCTCCTGTATTTATGTCTATTAAATACTTAAAACCATTCTGTAATCCCGCAATAAATTCACATTTTGATAAATCTAAATTAGGCTCATCTATCTCTATTTCATCTTTATCTACCATTATTGCATATCTCTTCACAACTTTTCCATTTTCTTTTATATAAAATCTCATTCCTACATATACACTTTTCACTTTATACCCCTTATGATTATATTCTGCTACTTGCCATAATAATTTTCCTGTCTGTTTGCTGTAGCAAAAGAGATTTTGATCTACTTCTTCTTCAGGAGTGGCATCGTCTGGTACAATATTTTCTATTTTTTCTCTTTCATGAAAAGCTAAATTTAACCAATTAACTAAAAAAAATATTCTATCAGGTAATTCTATATAAGATAATATTCTACTTTTAAAATCTACCTTAAATTTACCAAACTTTGCTATACTTCTATTTTTATTTAATTTGATGCTCATATAATTTTTATTGTAAAGGTTTTGTATTTAAATACCATTTAGGTTCTATTTCTTGCAATATCTCTGTCTGTAGTCCTTCTCCTTGTCCAAAACTATTACTCCCTGCTCTTCCTGTTCTTATCTCTCTATTTTTAGGCAATTTTACATCCGTTACCCATAATATAAATGTTCTTGCTGTTTTTTGCACAGATTTCTTTAAAAATTCCTATTTCTAATAGATTATTTTAAAATAATGAAATTATCAACTTCTATTATGTTTAAATTTATTTTAATAGATCTTTTATATAAAATTCCTTTTATTATTTTATCCTCAAATTATCATTTTTTACCCATACTCACTTACTGCTATTTTGTCCAACCTATACAATCCAATATCTCTCCTGTATCTATGTCTATTAAATACTCAAAACCATTCTGTAATCCCGCACTAAATTCACATTTTGATAAATCTAAATTAGGCTTATCTATCTCTATTTCATCTTTATCTACCATTATTGCATATCTCTTCACAACTTTTCCATTTTCTTTTATTTCAATAGCCATTCCTACATATACACTATCTTCTTTATACCCCTTATGATTATATTCTGCTACTTGCCATAATAATTTTCCTGTCTGTTTGCTGTAGCAAAAGAGATTTTGATCTACTTCTTCTTCAGGAGTGGCATCTCTTGGTAAAATATTTTCTATTTTCTTTCTTGCATAATAAGCTAAATTTAATGGACTAACTAAAAAGATTATTCTATCAGGTAATGCTATATATGATCTTATAGCAGTTTTAAAATCTACCTTAAATTTACCAAACTTTGCTATACTTCTATTTTTATTTAATTTGATGCTCATATAATTTTTATTGTAAAGGTTTTGTATTTAAATACCATTTAGGTTCTATTTTGTCCAATATCTCTGTCTGTAGTCCTTCTCCTTGTCCAAAACTATTACTCCCTGCTCTTCCTGTTCTTATCTCTGTATTTTTAGGCAATTCTACATCCGTTATATATCTTGGAACCTCAGGTAATGCAAACTTATCTTTTATCTGCTTTGGACTCAATCCTTCTATCTCACTTCTTTTCATTATCCAGTCTCCTTCTATGTTATTTTTCTCTTTTTTTCTATGCACCCTTACATAAGATTTAAATCTTCCAAAAAAATAAATATTTCTTTTTTTGTGAATAGTATTCTTTCCTTATAATCTATATAGTTTATAATATAATTTATATTAATTTTATTATTATTGTTTTTTATAGCTTTTAATATGAGCTTTTTAATTAAGTTATTATTCATTATTTTATAGATTTTGGTTTTATATTATTATTCTTTAATACATCTATTTCCATTTTATAAAATTTACTTCTGCCTAATCTTGACTTATCTATACCAACATCATAAAAATCACTACTATTTTTAATTTCTTTTTTAATCCATCTTTTATTATTTTTTATCCAATTATTTGGATTTTTAGATCTTGGTTTATAATATTTCCCTCCTATCTCTTTTGCAACTGGTATAACTCTTTCACTCATATTCTCTCCTATAACTATCTTTTTCTTATTAGGACTATTGCCACTACTTCCACTGCCACCATTGTTTTTATATTTTTTCTGAAATGCTTTTTTTTCTATTGAGTGTTTTTTTGCTATATCCTCAGCACTATCCGTCAGATCCATAATGTCTGTTTTTTGCCATTCTGCTCTCTCTGCTTTTTTCTTTCCTACCTTGCCTTTAATAAAATTAATTATACCATCACCTTGCCTAGATGCCTGTATTCCTGCACTCGCTACTCCTGGAACTATGGGGAATAAAACTCCTATTGTATCTAATATCAAACCTCCTGCATCTATTACTGCATCTTTGTATTTACTATTTCTTAAATTCTTATATAAACTTACACTTCCCATCGTCAAACTCGCAGCCTCCAAACCTGCCTCTAAATAATTATTATTATTCTCTCTGTCTTGATGATATAAAATAGATGATTTCACTGTTCCAACTGCTAAAGTCTTATTATTAAGCACTTTATACTCCTTATTCCAATCTGCACTTGTTCTTGTATTAGTATTCACATTGCCATTCGCAGCATTGTTATACTCCCAAACCTTCTGTGCATAATCTCCCCTCCTCTTCGCTACTACCTCATTTTCTTTATGCCCTTCAAAATTTGTTGTCTCGTGATATAGTTTGTTTATAACTTCCCCACTATCCGTCAAATCTGTTTTTGCTGTATTAATATTTGTTGTTTTTATTCCATTTCCTCCCGTTGCTTTCTCTCCTCCATTATATGAAAATGCTTCAGGAGCATTCTCTCCATCATTTTGATATAATATCACCTCTCCATCATGACCATCAGCATTATTCGCATTTGCATCATCTACCGTTTTTTGTGCCGTTGCTTGAACTTCTTCTGGAGTATAGTTTGTCAAACCATTCATCTTATCCGTCGTCTCTTGATCTTTTTGTGTTGTTTCTATCCCATTCACTACACCCAAATTAATCTTCTTCTGATCTTTATAACTACTATCTTTTCCATTCAATCTTACATTATCATATGCCGCCGTTAAAAATGCTCCTGTCTTTGCATCATATTTATTAGTAAAATCTTGCATCGACTCTCCTGCTTTTTCTAACCCCGCTCCTTTCAACCCTGCTGTCGCTCCTCTTAAAATATTTGTATCCATTCTTATCCCATCCTTCGCTGCTTTTATTACATTCTTCGACAAACTTGCTAGTTGCTCTTTCATCTCATTTTTCCCCTTCTTACTAAACCATCTATTATCTACACTCACCTCAAAATCCAATGCTCCCGTTATCTTATCACTCCTTATCTCCTGACTCTTATTTATCTCTCTGTTTAATCCTGTTATTTCTTGCCCTAATTCTTCCTCTCCTGTCTTAACTTCAAATATTCCTGTTCTATTTCTTACTATCTTTCCTGACTTTGATTGATCTGCTATCTTTATATTCCCTAATCCTATTGTTGATCTCGTTATCCCCTCTTTATCACTTCCTTTGTTTGTCATTGATATTGTACTTGTCCCTCCAATATTCACTCCAGAACCTTGTTGCTTGCTATAATGACTATCTTTTATATCCTCATATGTTAAACTTCCTGTTGATATATTTAAATTTCCTCCATCTGTTCCATCTACTTTCTTGTTTGCTATCTCCCCCCCTTTTATATGTGTATTTCCTTCTGCTTTTACTGATACACTTCTTCTCCCTATTATACTTGTTTGATTATCTACCCATGTTCTATCACTATATCCATTTGAACTACTAAATCCTCCACTTAATCCACCACTTCCTCCTCCTAAACTTATACTCATCCCTCTATTACTACTATAACTTCTATTCTGCTTACTCTCTATTGTTAAATCATTCCCCACTTCCAAATCTACCTCTCCTGCTTCCACATTCGCTCCACTAAGCTTCGTATCATTACCACTTTTGATCTTTATCTTCCCTCCTGTCCCCAAAAAACTATTATTATAACTCGTGCTATTTGACTTCGCTGAACTATTTCCATATCCTCCACTAAAACTATTCCCATTTGTTCCAAAACTATAACTCAAATTTATCTCCTCACTAGACTCTTTCATTCGACTACTATCCTCACTTGCCATTATCAACACATTCTCCTTCGCATCTATCTCTATATCTCCCTCATCACTCATCAAATTACTTCCTTTCACTGTTACATTATTTCCCTTTATACTCGTATTACCTCCAACAACAAAATTACTCTCCCTATTACTCACACTACTACTTGTCGTTGTTGATTTTGTCCCCTTCATCTCTACTTTTGCATCCGCATAAAATCCTCCACTTCCTCCACTTTTTCCAGCATTCGCCGCACTCAGTACCATAGACACCTTCGCCTGAACCAAATTCGCAGACGCCATCGCAACATTCATCTTCGCATCATCAACCGCTCCTTGACTCGCCTTCCCCTCCTTCTGCAATTTCCTCATCTCTACCAAATTATCCCTCGCATCCTTCACCGCCTCTCCTGCCTTCACCAAATCATCCGCTGCATACCCAGCATCAACATAAGCATTACCAACTCCAACACTCACTCTTATATTTACCTCCTCCTCCTCTCTCTTATATTCCTTTGTATTCTCTCCACTAACTATACTCACATTTCCATCCCTCGACTCAACATTCGCATCTCCTCCTACCAACACATCACTCCCCACTACATCTATATCATTCTCACTCAACATTCTTAAATTACCTCCTACACTTATACTACTTCCTACATACGTCCCTGTCGTCGTTGACTCCTCAACCTTGTGATAATTTGAATTCTGTCCAGCTGACATCCTTCCCCTCTCAACCTTAAAATCAAAACTATCAAAACTCGTACTCTCATCTATCTCAGTTACTGTTTTTGTATCCAATGCACCTCCTATCAATATACCCACATTCTTATTAGTGATTATCTTACCTTCATCATCCTCCCACTCTCCCGCCTGCATCACCATATCTCCTCCACTACTCAAACTACTCGCTATCACACTCATATTTCCTCCACTCTTCAACAACAAATCATCTCCACTACCTATCTCACTACCTTTCTGATTATGATTCTCCTCCTCCCTACTTTTTTTACTCTTTCCTACATCACTACCAAAAAAACCCTCCTTCTCCTTACTCGTATAACTCCTATCATAATCCACACTACTCAACACATTTATCTTATTCTTAGCCAATACCTTTCCCTCTCCTGCTATCTCTACATTACTACCATATATTGTTATATTATTCTTACTCCTTATCTTTCCATCTCCTCCTACCTTTATATTGCTACTTTGATTAATACCACTCTCACTCTCACTCGTCCACGTTATATCCCTTCTTCCTCTACTCCTCTTCTGCGTACTCACTGTCTTACTCTTTGATATATCCTTCACTGACAACACATTAAAACTTCCTACAGTCTCAACATCCATACTTCCAGATACTTCTATATCACTACCCCTCACCATTACATCACCTCCACTCTCTATCACCAAATGTCCTTTTTTATCTCCTGTTCCTATATTTATCTTACTACCTATATTTCTCAAATTATATGTTTCTGTATAATTCTTACTATCTCCACTTCTACTAGCACTCTCCAGTACAATACTACTTATCTCTACATCTCCCTCAGCCTTTATATAAGACGATTCCCTAGCCTCTATATCAGCACTCATATTCCTAAAATCTCCTCCTGCCTTTATCACCACATTATCCCCTGTTATAGATGCTCTATTATCTATCACATCTCTATAATTCTCTCCTTGTCCTTCTCTTCTCACCAAACTCTCACTCACTATATCTCCTCCTGCTATCAATGAAACCGTCGATGCTTTAGATTCTAAGCTACCTGTGTTTTTTATACTTCCTTCCTTTGCTTCAAACCCTAAATATCCATTTGATGATATAAAAAAACTATCATTCTCTATATCTCCTTTTTTAGATATAAATGACATTCCTCCTCCACTTCTTATATCACTCACATTCAAATCTATATCTCCTACACTACTCACATTTATATTATTTCCTGCACTTATTCTAGCTTCACTAACATTCCTACCACCTACCTTCTTAACAACATTTATCACCTCATCTCCATTACCATCAATCATACTAAATAATGCATCCTCCACCTCCTTATCCAATCTTGACAAATTACTTATATTCACAAACTCACTTCCATATATATCCACATCTCCTCTTTTTTCAGTACCTTCTTGGTTCGCTTTTCTCTTCTTCTGTGCTGTAGTTTCTTCTAAAATAGACCTTCCCTGGTATCTTGCTTTTTTATCTTTTATACCTGCTCTAATATCCGTATTTACCAAATCAACCCTTTTTCCCCTTATCATCAAATTATTACCCGCAACTATATTACTATCCCTACTTGCTACCTCCTCTCCACTCAAAAATATATTATTTCCTGCATATATTCCTACCTTCTCCTCATCCTTGATTCTCGCCTTGCTCTGCTTCGATAAATATAATTTAGGTGCCAATACTCTATATTTTCTACCATTCACTAACACATCACTCTCAACCAACCACATCACATCCTTCTCCAATCCATCCCTCTCCTCCTTACTCAACTCCTCTCCCACCCTATCACTCATACCCATGTTCTCAAGCAACTCAGCCGCATTATCATACAACTTCTTCATAAGCTCCATGTTACTCCTCGTCTTATTACTCGCCATCAAACTCCTCTCCATTCCCAACCTCCTTATCTCCCTATCAAACCTCTTCTTCTCATAATAACTATCTCCCATCATCACACGCTCATCTTCCACATCTATTCCTGCCCTCCTCAAAAAATACATACTTCCATAATATTTCTTACTATCAGTAAACTCCAACCTACTCTCTATTAAATAATTTATCTTCTTACCACCTGATCTACCTTCTTTCTTACTATTCTTACTATTCTTACTATTCTCATTATTTATTCTATATAAATTATTATTTAATCCAACTATATCATCATCACCTAACCCTATTCCTCCATCTTGCAATAACTCATTCAACCTATCCTCTTTAACTACATCATTAAACACACCATTTACAGCTGTCTCCTGATCCGTTATTGTCGTTGTTTTCTTTATCTTATATACAAAAAAACCCTTCTTGTTCCTCTCCAATGAAAAACTAGTGTTTACCGTTCTTACCGCCTCGTTTATATTCTTATTTGCATTGTTACTAACATTACCTGTTATTGCTAAGTTTCCATTCACTGCTTTGATTTGGGCTGTCTCTAAAGCTGAATATATTACATTGTAAATTGTGAAAATGATATTTTTAAAATATCTTTTGGAAAGAATTAATTTTTTATTATATGCTAATTCTCTTTATTCTATAAGTTTTTGCTATATCATTGTAACCCTACCATCTTGCTTATTCAACCTATCTAACCCTTTTATTATTGTCGTTGTTTTCTTTAGTATGTTCCTCTATAGTGTTTACCGTTCTTACGTTTATATTCTTATTTGCATTGTAACAACCTGTTATTGCTAAGTTTCCATTCACTGCTTTATTTGGGCTGTCTCTGCTGAATATATTATTGTATTGTATGAACCATATCTATTATCATCTATGATGTAGTTTTTGCTTGTAATTACATCTAACCCTTTTATTATAGTATCTCTATAAACCTTCTGTAAGTTATTAACCATTTATTATTAACACTCCCATCTATATTTATATCATCATTCGCTTGCAATATTGATCCTTTATTATCCAAAACTCCCGTTCTAATATCTATATTTTGCCCAGACCTTATCTCCCCTTGCTTAGTCCTTAAAGTACTTACTACCCTCTCTTCCTCTGAAAGAATATGATGATCATAGCCTCCACTATTTAAATACGCCCTATATTTATTATAACCATAATAACCCCTTGCATCTAAATCATAATCCCTTCCCAAATTATTCAAAACCTTACTCCTAACATACAAACTTCCCCCTGACCTTATATCTCCCACATAATTATTCACCAACCCATTTTGCTTATACTCTCCACTCTCATCATCATACACACCTCCCAAATACATATCTCCTCCTGACTCTATCAAACTATCCTCCCTATTATATATAGCATTCCTTGCCTTTATACCCAAACTACCATCACTATATATCACCCCCCTCTCCCTATTATCAACATCATTACCCGCCTCTATACTAACATCCCCACCTACTTGAATCAATCCTTGGTTTATCACATTTACCTCAGACTCTATATCAAGAAATCCCGTAGCCACTATATTCCCTCCAAACTCATTCGAAACTGTATGTTTTGCCGTCAAACTAATATTTCCTTCCTGTTCTTCATACTCCTCTCCATTCTCATCCAAATACTTCTTCACCCTATGCGATCTTATCTTACCACTATTTACCACATTACCTAACTTCGCCCTCAACTCTATATCACTACCCTGATCAAACTCTCCTCTATTATATATATTATTCGCCGACAGATCTAATAATTTTAAAGCCTCCACTCCCACAAAACTCTCATCACCCAAATACAAATCTCCTTCATAATCCAATTCCACCTCATTATTACTCTCTATTCTACCATTCTCATTATTTATTGATGACATTCCTGCCACTCTAACCACTGAATAATCTCCATAACCTTTTATCAACCCCTCTCTATTATTAAAAATCCCTACTTGATTTATCACTACACCTCCCCATCCTTTTATTTTTCCTTCTTCATTATTCAAACCATCTATAACTATATTTCCTCCTGCTATTATCTCTCCTCCTGCTTTGTTTTCTACACTCTGTAACCTTATCTCACTACCCGACATCACCTCTCCTCCTTGATTCTCCATCACTATATTATCATTCACCAAATCTATAAACCCTTTAGCATAAATAACTCCTTTTTTATCTCCTAATCTCTTATTAATCACTTTGCTAATCTTATCACTCACACTTATATTGCCTTCACTTAAAATCTCTCCACCCTCATTACTCAACTCCTGAACATCTAACTTTATATTATTACTAACCGAAATAACTCCTTGATTAGTCACCTTATTTATCACTGACATTTTTAAATTCTGCTCCGCAAACACTCTTCCCATATTTACAAAACTCCGAGCATCCAATAACAAATCTCTTTTTGACCTTATCGCTCCTTCATTTTCTATCTCTGCAACAACTGATATTATTGTTTGATTATTAGATATTATATCTCCTTTATTATCTAAATTATTTGATGCTAAATCTATATTATTTAGTGCCAAAATACTTCCTTCATTACTAATACCTTCTATCATTGACATATTTAAATTCTGCTCCGCAAACACTCTTCCCATATTTACAAAACTCCGAGCCTCCAATAACAAATCTCTTTTTGACCTTATCGCTCCTTCATTTTCTATTTCGTTTTCTACATTCAAATTTATACCCTTTTTACTATAAATATATCCATCATTACTAACATATTCTACATCTCCTATTATTCTTTCTTCTGCAATAATACTTCCTGTATTGTCTATGCTTCTTATTTTATCTAACAATAAGTTTTCCCCCCTAACATATAGCAAACCTTCATTTTCTAACCCCTCACCCTCAAGCAACAACTCCTCACTTTCCAACCTGCCCTCATTTAAAATATTTCCTGCCGCCAATATCTCAATTTTCTTTAATGTTTTTTCTACCTCTTGATTTTTAACCACCGCACTATTAATCACATTATCACCCTCTATAATAACCTCATCTTGCACATTTAATGTTGTACTACTTCCTATAATCTTAACTTCATCTGCTTTTGATTCTATTTTTACCTCCTTTGCCAAAACATATGCTCCTTTTTTTGCATATGAATATAATTGATTTATCTCCTCCATTCTCTTGCTTACTCCCTCTTCTTCTTTACTTACTCTTTTCTCTTCTTTACTTACCTCTTCCTCTTCTTTACTTACCCCTTCCTCTTCTTTACTTACCCCTTCCTCTTCCAAACCTTCTTCTTCATAACCCGTTGACACTAATTTTACATCTTTTTTAGCCAATATCTCTAAATTAACTACTTCTATTTCAGTTTCTTGCTTTTCATCTCCAATTTTAATCTTTCGCTTTGCTATAATCTCTATCTTCCCTTCTTTACTAACTATATGTCCTCCTGCTATATCTATATCTTCATTCTTAGACTCTATTCTAATATCTCCTTTACTTCCTATATCTCCCTTATTAACTATTCTACCATCTGACAATATCTCTATATCTCCTGCCGTTGCATACATTACCCCTTCATTATTCACACCCATACCATCTTCTGTTGCTATTATTTTTATTCTTCCTGCATACATTCCACCCAATGCATAAGAATCTACTGCAACTCTTTTTTCGTCTCTATCTTTCTCCTTTGAACTAACCTCTTCTTGTACAACATCATATTTATCATTACCTGTTAAAATCTTTATATCCACATCTTTTTTGCTCTTATCTCCTTTTACTCCATATATATCACCAGTAATTTTTGCTACCCTTGTTACTATATTAAAATAATCAGTCTCCTCACCCAAATCTACCCCCTTTCCTCCTATAAAAATCTCTCCTCTTCCTGACAATGAAAACTCTTTTATTCTGCCTTCTTCTATATTACTATTTCCTGTAATTAAATTCACTCTCGGAGTTTTAATAAATCCACACCCATTACAAGATATTCCATTTGGATTCGCTATAAATAATGCCGCATTCCCTCCAAACTGCTCTATATATCCATTTAATACACTATTACTATTACTAGTAACCTCATTCAAAATAGTTCTGGCACTTCCACTATTTTGTAAATTGTTGTTTCCATTAATCATACCTCCCAAAACACTATTACCGTTATTCTGAGAATTATTTAATATTTGACCTCTACTACCTACATTATAATCCAAAAACCTATTATGAGACATTCCTTGAGCATTAGGTGTCGCAATCTGCACTATAGGTACACCATTCTGTGCCCTATCTAACTCTGTATTACCGCTATTACCACTATCCACTTTTAAAGCGCCAGCATTATCAGTTGTCAAGCTTTGACTAGCCTCTAAATTATTAGAAAATGCAAATGACACATCTCCAAATACCAAACTGAAACTCAAAACATAACTCAAAACTCTAACAAAAATCTTTTTCTTCTTCTTGCCTTCATATATCGCAGAAAAACCCTTAACCATACTCATAATCTTTAGTTTATAAAAAAATTAATCTTTCAAACTAAACTTATCTTTTTTTCTTTACAAGTTTTTTTTTATCTTTACAATTAACCCTTTTATAAAAATAATATAAGATCAAAAAATCAAGCAATAAACACAAATGAAACATCAACAAAATTACAAAATCTTCTTTCTTTTTTTGTGTCTTTTGCAACTTGTCCTTCTACAAAATAGTTATGCCATAAACATACCTAGAGCTTTGTTACTAAATCAACAAAGAGAGCAAGACCTTTTTTTACAGTTTGAGAAAAATAAAATTCTTAGAAAAATTGAAAATGAAAAATTGGAGAAAAAAATACAAAAATACAAAAAATCTCCCAAAGCAACCAATTTAACACAACATCTTTTAAAAATAAAAAAAATTGATAGCAAAGGCACAAAAGGTTGTTTTAAGATAAAAAAGATTTTACTGCAAGAAAGCACAGCTTTCTCCCAAAGAAAAATCAATAAAATAACAGCTAAATTCAATAATCTTTGCATTAATCAAATTAATATTGATGTAATAATTAAAACTCTTACCAATTTATATATTAAAAATGGTTATGTTAATAGTTTTGTTTCACTTGGAATCTATCAAAATGTTAAAAACGGAGAATTAAAATTTGTGGCTTTTGAGGCAAAAATCTTAAATATTGTTTTTAAAACAAGAAAATATAAGAAAAAGTTTCAAAAAGAATTTAAAAAAATCAAAAAAAATACAAATCTATCTATAAAAGAAAAAAATAAACAAATAACTGTGTTAAATAATAAATTCTCGCAACAATATTTTTGGCAAAATACCCAAATCCTTACTGCCTTTCCTCATTTAAAAAACAAAGCCTTAAATTTACGAGATATTGAGCAAGGATTAGAACAGTTAAATAGGCTACCCTCTTATAATGCTACTATGGAAATCGTTCCAGCAAAAAAACAAGGCTATTCTATTGTAGAAATAACCTTAAATGAATCCCTACCTTTATCGGCCTCTATATCTTATAATAATGGCGGAAGTGCCATAACTGGAAAAGATAAATATTCCATCACCTCCTCAATCAACAATCCTTTAAAATTAAATGATTTTTGGTATTTTTCTTACTCTAATGTGCTAAAACAAAATGATAAAGATATTTTTAGTAAAAGTTTTTATAGTAGCCTCAACATTCCTTATGGAAAATACAATGCAGAAATTAATTTTTCTAATTCTGCTTATAGTAGTAAAACTCTACAACAAAATCAATTTGTTATCAGCAACGGTAATGCTAACAACATTACTTTAAAAATAGAAAGAAATTTATTTAGAAACCAAAATCATAAAATACAAACATCTAGTAGCTTCTTTTTTAAAGAAAATAAAAGTTTCTTTAATAGAGAATTAACAGAAACTTCTTCAAATAGATTCACTTCCTTAAAATTTTCAATAAATGATTTTTTCCGTAGCAAAATAGGTACTTTTGTAATTAATTTTGATTATAGAAGAGGAGTTAATTGGTTTGATTCTGTTAAAGATAAAGGACCTAATAAATTTGATGTTGCTCAAGCTCAATTTGATGCTTTTGCTACCCAAATAAATTATAGCAAATATTTTCAACTATTTAAAAAACAATCCTCCATAAAATCTAGTCTTAATCTTCAGTATAGCCCAGATCATTTACATTCTAACGAGCAAATTGCAGTAGGAGGGCAATATTCAGTTAGGGGTTTTAAAAACGATTCTTTATCAGGTGATACAGGTGGTTATTTACAAAACACCTTTTCTATTTTTCTACTACCTAAAATATTTAAAATCCCTACCAATAAAATAGAGGTTTTTATAAGTTATGATTTAGGCTATACTAGAGAAAGAGGAGGCAGAAAATCTAGTAATGGAGAAGGAGAAGGGTTTGTATCAGGGACTGCTATTGGTTCAAAAATATATAGCAAAAACTTTTCTTATAACCTTACCTATGCAAAATTTATTAATACTCCTGACTTTATTAAGGAAAAAAAAGAAGTTTTGTATTTTAATGCTTCATTGCAATTTTAATCAGTATGGTAATATATTTGGATATTTATAAGGCTGTATAAAAAAAGTTGTGTATGAGTTATTTTATAAGAAAAGTGTTTATCTAAAGTGTAAAACTGATAAAATTAAAAATACCACATATTAATACTATTTTAGTTTTATAATTGACCCTATATATAATTGACATAGCAAACGGATTTAAAATTATCATTGTTCATGTTTTGAATAAATTGACATAGAATTTGCTCAATATCACTTAATTTGTCAAAAATTTTGTTTTTGATGGTATGCCTTTTTATATATTGCCAAAATTTCTCAATAGGATTAAGTTCTGGAGAGTAAGGGGGCTGAATAATTAACTGGATATTTTTAGGTAAGTTTAATGTTCTAGACCTATGCCAAGATATGATGCACCCCTAAATTCAGTAATTTTCTTACAATCTGTCTACAAAAAACTGACTGAATTTAGGGGTGCATCATAATTTTTGTTTTGTTATTATCAATAATGGCAGGCTACATAATATATTTTTACTTACACAATAACACAGAAAAACAACAGTTACAAGATTTTTACAAAATGTTCTTTTTGACAATTGGATTATTTTTAAATCCTTTTAGAAAGAAGTAAATAATTTTTTTTTACCAATTATAACGACATAAAGGGATCATTGCCGAAAGAAAACAGGGTAATTTAGAAAGATTTTTTTTCTTGACTATAAGAAATGGCTGTCTATAATTGCAAAAAAAATCATTAAAAAATGAAAACAACTATTAATAATTATATTCAAAAAACAAATTTCTCAGTTTTTTCTGACAGTTGTTGTTGTTACGTTAATTTCTGTTGCTGTTGTTGCAACTAATTCTTGGCTACAAATTGTAGCATCTTGTTATTTTACTTACTAAGTTTTATAGATTTTTTATAAAATCTACCTTTTTTCACCAAAACAATGAATTACTTTCCCTTTTTTTTAGGGCTAGAGCAAAAATCAACAGCTATTATTGGAGCTGGCAAGATTGCTTTAGCAAAATTAAAAACAATTTTTGAATATACAAATAATATTACTGTTATTGCTAAAGAAATTGATGATTTATTATTAAATTTTGCCCAAGAAAATAATATAAAAATTATCAAAAATTCATATCATAAAAAATATTTAAAAAATCATTATTTAGTTATTGGCGCAACTAATGATACTTTATTAAATAAGCAAATTTCAAAAGATGCTAGAGCTGCAAAGCAATTGGTAAATATTGTTGATAACCCAAAGATTTCTGATTTTATTTTTGGTGCTATAGTTAGAAGATCTAATTTAAATATTGCTATTTCTAGCTCTGCAACATCTCCTGTTTTATCAAGACTTACTAAACAAAAAATAGAAAAAATCTTACCTAATAATTTATCAGATCTTGATAATTTTATTAAGGAACATAGAGAATTAGTAAAAAATAATTTAAGAAATATTCAATCAAGAAGATTGTTTTGGCAGGAAATTATTGAAGGAAATATAGGGGTTGAAGTGTTAAGTGGTAATGTTCAAAAAGCACAATTATTATTAAAAGAAAAATTACTAGCAACTAGTAATAAAAACAAATCTTCTCTTTATCTTATTGGTGCAGGTGCAGGAGATCCTGAATTATTAACTTTAAAGGCGGTTAATTTATTATCTAAGGTAGATGTCGTATTATATGATCGTTTAGTTGCAGAGCCTATTTTAGAGTTTGCTAGAAAAGATGCTATAAAGATTAATGTAGGTAAGAAAAGAAATTTTCATAAATATTCTCAAGCAGAAATTAACAATTTAATCAGAAAATATCTTTTAGAAGGTAATATTGTAGCAAGATTAAAAGGAGGGGACCCATCTATTTTTGCTCATCTTTATGAAGAAATTGATGTTGCTAAAGAATTAGATGTTTCTTATCAAATAGTTCCAGGTATTAGTGCTGTATCGGCAGCTGCAGCTTATAATGCAATACCTCTTACTGCAAGAGATATTGCAACTTCGCTTAGAATCTTAACTTTATATAAGCAAGATATAGAAAATGAGCAATATTGGCAAGATCTTAGTAGAAGTAAAGATACATTAGCTTTTTATATGTCTTCAAATAATGCAAAATTTATTACTCAAAAACTAATTAAATATGGTAAAAATTCAGCTACGAAAATTGCTGTTATTGAGCAAGCAAGCACAAAATATCAAAAAACTTATATTTCTGATTTAGCAAATTTTGAGCAAAAAGATTTTGTTTCTCCATCAATTATTATTATTGGTGAGGTGGTAAATTTTTATAAGAAATATAATAACTTTGAGGAAGTAAAAGTAAGTAAAAAATATTTTAGGGAATTGCATGTTTAAAGAATTAATTACTCAAAATAAAGGTTTAAATTGGCAAGAAATATTAATGAATATTTCTAAAAAATATGAAAATATAGTTTTTTCCACTAGTTTTAGTTTGGAGGATCAAATTATTACAGATTTTATTGTCAGAAATAAGTTAAATATTAAAATTTTTACTATTGATACAGGAAGGTTATTTAGAGTCTGCTGAATTAGATAATATTTTCCAATAAAAAATTAATTCTTTCCAAAAGACATTTTTTTAAATTTTAAAAATATATTTTCAAATTATTTTTTAATCCATTTTTAGTTTTTTATTTAATTTTTAATGTAATATTTGTATTAAACCTCTCTTAATGCTTTAAATAAGTTAAAACTAACCATAGCTATACTAGTTTGAATGGCAGCTCCATTCATAGTTTTCAACACTATTTTATTTAATGTGTAATCTTTTTTTAAATTTCCTATTACCCCCTCAACTCTAGACCTTGATTTCCTCAATTTCCTTTTTTCTAATTTTTGCTTAGCTGTAGATTTTCCTTGATTCTTAAGACTATGTTTTATATCAAAACTCTTTAATAAAGCTTTATTATCAAACGAAGAATAACCATCATCTATCAGAACCTTCTTCGGCAATCTCTCAAATCTATCTTGATGATTTGCTAAACTATTCTTTAATTCTAACTTCTCATTAAATGCCCTATGCTCTACTTTATCACTAAACACATAACCATCTGTTAAAGCTATATGTGCCTTTGCTCCAAATTCTGTTTTTTTACCTCCTTCCTTGCCTCTTTTGATTGGTCTTACAAATGGTTGGTCAAAACTTATTATTCTGCCTGGAATACTTGTAACCTTTTCTTTGTATTTTCTTTGTTGTTGCCTAAAAATCTCTTTTCCTACTACTAACTTTTTTTCTATTTCCTTTATTAACCCTTGTAAACCCACCTCCTCAATCAATCCTAACTGAAAATTACCAGACGATAATTTCTTCTTTGCTCCCTTTATTATTGCTACCAATTGATTAATATTTCTATTAGTAAAATTCAACATTTTCCTAGTTGCCTTATTTATTACTTTCTTGTTCTTCTGCTTCTTTTTTGCAAAATCTAAATATACTTTCTTTGCTTTTCTTTTGTAAGTTCTTATCTTCTCTTCTATTTTGAACTTTTTTTTTAATATATCTATTTGCTTAATTGCATAACTTCTTACAGTATTAAGCAATTTTACATCATTTGGATATTCTATTTTACTCTCAAACACTGTACCATCAAGCAACAATTCTTTTCCTTTGACAAACCTTTTATCCTTTAGCACCTCTAATATTTCTGATTCAAATTTTAAAAAATACTCTGCTCCTAATTTATTTCTTCTTTTTGTTAATAAGCTAGGATCCATCACTTTTGTTATCTTGCTTACAAAAGTATCATAACCACAAAAATATTGAAAATATGGATTTTCATAAAAATATTCTAATATCTCAACATCACTCAAACCTAATCTTACTTTACCGATAAGCAAACCTAGCACTAATTTAGCTGATTTTACCACTCCCAATCTTTTAGGATCAAAATATTTATCATGAAGTGCAATCAAATTATCCCAAGGAACTAGCTCTGATAATTTTATCCATCTGTTGTTTTCGTCTAACTTACCTCCAAAAGGCATCATATCTGCAAATAATGGTAATGTTCTCATAGCAATGTCTAAAAAAAATTATATTTTTTTCTAAAAAAGTGCAAAGGTTTTCTCGTCATTATCTTCAAACCTTTGCATTTTTACTCAAAAATCTAACATAAATATACCACTCAAACCCTTATAATACAACCCTTTTCCTTGCTTTTTTTACCTAATTCAGCAGACTCTATTTACTGAAACATATCAAATATGGCAAGAAACATTAGATTTATATAAAGTAAAAATCAAAAGCTATTATCCTAAGCAAGATGATTTAGAAAAATTTGTAGATGATAATGGTGTTAATGCTTTTTATCAATCTTATGAAAATAGGGTTGCTTGTTGTCAAATAAGAAAAATAGAACCTCTAAAAAGAGCATTATTTGGTAAAAAGATTTGGATTAGTGGAGTTAGAAAAAAACATTCACAAAATAGAGCAAAAAAAGAAATTTTTGAGCAAGATAATAAGCTTAACATTATCAAATTTTATCCATTATTAAATTTAAGTAATGATGAAATATGGGAACATATAAAAGAAAATAAAGTTATTTATAACAAATTATATGACCAAAATTTTGAATCTATTGGCTGCACCCCCTGCACCAGATCTGGCTTTGCTAGAGATGGTAGATGGTGGTGGGAAAATGATAAAAAAAAAGAATGTGGGTTACATAAATGAAATTATCGATGCCTCTCATAATTAAAAAATATTCGTGTAAATACTAATAAGATAACATATGCACAAATAACAACCTTAACTGAAAAAAATATTCGTGTAAATGTTAATAAAACAACATCTACACAAATAACAACCTTAACTTAAAAAAATATTTGTATAAATGTTAATAAAATAACATCTACACAAATAACAACCTTAACCTAAAAAAACCTTAACTTTAAAAAAAATGATTAGTGAGAAGAAAAAAGAAATATTAAATAATTTATTACTGAATTTATCTAAAGAAGAGATAATTTGGTTGAATGGGTTTTTAGCGGCAAAAAGTGAGAGTGGCTTGATAGTGTCTGCACCAATTACAAATAATAATGAGCCTATGATAAAGGAAATAAGCATTATTTATGCAACAGAGACGGGCAATGCTAAGAAAATAGCTAATAATCTTAATAAAAAATTTAAGGATTTAAAGATAAAGACAAAAATTAAGTCTGTTGATCAATATAATTTAGAAGATATTACTAAAGAACAATATTTAATTTTTATTGCGGCAACTCATGGTGAAGGAGAATTTTCAGAGACTGCGAATGAGTTTTGGAGTTTTTTAATATCTACAAAACCAGATTTGGTAAAATTAAAATATGCAATAATTGGTCTTGGAGATTCTGATTATCCATTATTTTGTGAAGCAGCTAGAAAGTTAGAAAGAAAATTTGTAGAATTAGGAGCAAGCTTATGGTATAAATCTGCTGAATTTGATTTAGATTTTTTAGATCATATTGAAAATTATTATCAGGGTTTGAAGGAGTCTCTTTTCGTTAAGAAAAAATCTATAAAGCAAAATTATTCTGGAAAAATAATTAAAAATGTTATTTTAAATGATGATGGTTCTAATAAAGAAATTCATCATGTTGAAATAAAAAGCGATGCAGAGTTTCAAGCAGGAGACTCTATCGGAATAAAAATTAATAATAATGCTCCAAGATTATATTCTATTTCATCAGCACCAGAGCAGGGAAAAATAGCTTTGACAGTAAAGCATTTAAAAGATGGTTTATGCTCACCATTATTAGCAAATTTGACAAAAAAAGAAAGTTTAGATTTTTATATAGCACCAAATAATAATTTTAAATTACCAGAAGGTGATAAAGATATAATTATGGTAGGGGCAGGAACAGGAATTGCTCCTTTTAGGTCATTTTTGGAAAAACGAGATTTAGATGGTGCAACGGGAAAGAATTGGCTGTTTTTTGGTGAGCAATATGCAAAATTTGATTTTTTATATCAGACTGAATTACAAGATTATTTAGAATCTGAATTATTAACTAAATTAGATTTGGCTTTTTCAAGAGATCAAGAACAGAAAATTTATGTTCAAGACAGAATAACAGAAAAAGCTGAAGAATTAAAAAAATGGTTAGAAAATGGAGCATATTTTTATATTTGTGGAGATAAAAGCAAAATGGCTAAAGATGTTGAGGCAGTTTTAGTGAAAATTTTAGGACAAAATTTTCTTAATCAATTGATTGAAGAGGATCGTTATTTAAAAGATGTCTATTAATAATTAAGATAAAAAAATGACTGAAAAAATTAAAATAAATAGTAATTATTTAAGAGGTGATTTAGCTCAAGATTTACAGAATCAGGTTACTGGTAAAGTAAGTGATGATAATCACCAATTAATTAAATTCCATGGGATTTATGAACAAGATGATCGTGATAGAAGAGTAATTAGGGCTGCTAAGAAATTGGAGAAAGATTATTCTTTTATGATAAGACTTAGAATCGCAGGAGGTAGAATTGATGCAAAGCAATGGCTATCTGTTAGTAAAATAGCAGATGATTATTCTAATGGTAATATAAAAATTACTACCCGTCAAACAGTTCAATTACATGGAATTATAAAATCAAAATTAAAGCCTACTATAAAATATTTTGATAGATATAATTTGGATTCAATAGCTGCTTGTGGAGATGTAAATAGAAATGTAATTTCTTCTGTTTTTGGTAATGACATTGATCAACTTAGTGATTTAGCAGTAGCAATTAGTGATGAATTTTTACCTAAAACTAATGCATATAAAGAAATTTGGCTTGATGGAGAAAAAGTTACTAATGATAATGAGCCTTTATATGGAAAAACTTATCTACCTAGAAAATTTAAAATTGCTATAGCAAATCCTCCTTATAATGATGTTGATGTCTATGCTCATGATATTGGCTTAATTAAAGTAGAGGGTGGTTATAATGTTTTAGTAGGTGGAGGAATGGGAGTAACTCACGGTAATGAGCAAACTTATCCAAGATTAGGTAGTTTAATTGGTTTTGCAAAAGATGAAGATATTTTAGAAGTTATCAAACAAATTATGTTAATCCAAAGAGATAATGGTAATAGAGAAAATCGTAAACAAGCAAGGTTAAAATACACTATTGATAGATTAAGCTTAAAATGGTTTGAAGTTGAATTGGCAAAAATACTTGGTTTTAAATTAGAAAAAGCAAAAGAGTTTTCTTTTAAGCAAAGAACAGATTTTTTTGGTTTTTTAGATGAACATAGATTTTCTATATTTATTGAAAATGGTAAAGTGTTTGGTGATATAAAAAATGCTTTAGATGAAATTGCTAAAAAAGAAATAGGTAATTTTACTTTTACTAATAATCAAAACCTTATTATTTCTGATTTAAAGGATAAAAATTCTTTGTTAGAAATTTTAAATAAATATGGATTAAATAATTTAGAATCTCAGATAAGAAAATCGGCAATGGCTTGTGTGGCTTTAAATACTTGCCCGCTTGCCTTAGCTGAAGCACAAAGATATTTACCTTCATTACTTACAAAAATTGAAGTTATTCTAAAAAATTATAAATTAGAAGGTGAGGATATTTCAATTAGGATGACAGGGTGTCCTAATGGTTGTGCCAGACCATATTTAGCAGAAATTGGCTTGGTAGGAACAGCATTAGGGCAATATAATTTGTATTTAGGGGCTGATCCCTTTGGTCAAAGATTGAATAAATTATATAAAAAATCTTTAACTGAAGAGCAAATTTTAACAAATTTAGATCAATTATTTGAAAATTTTGCAAGAAATCGTCAAAAAAATCAAAAATTTGGAGATTTTATATATGAACAAATAAATATTTAACAATAAACTTAAAAAAAATAAAATGACAAAACATTTAAAATATTTAGAAGAAGAATCTATTTATATAATTAGAGAAGCGGTTGCTGAGTTTGATAATCCAGTTTTTCTTTATTCAATTGGTAAGGATTCTTCTGTATTATTACATTTAATTTTAAAGGCGTTTTATCCAGCAAAACCTAATTTTCCATTACTTCATATTGATACTGGTTGGAAATTTAAGGAAATGATTAAATTTAGAGATAAAGTAGTGACTAAACACGGATTGAATTTAATTGTATTTCAAAATAAAGAAGCTATTAAAAATAATGTTAATCCAATTATGCATCATAACTATACAGATATAATGAAAACTGCTACTTTAAAGCAGGCATTGGATAAATATAAATTTAATGTTGCTTTTGGTGGGGCAAGAAGAGATGAAGAAAAGTCTCGTTCTAAGGAAAGAATTTTTTCGTTTAGAAATAATTTTCATAATTGGGATGCTAAAAATCAAAGACCTGAATTATTTAATAATTTCAATACTAAAATCTCAGCAGGTCAATCAATGAGAGTTTTTCCTTTATCAAATTGGACAGAAATAGATGTTTGGCAATATATAGAGCAAGAAAACATAGAAATAGTTTCTCTTTATTTTGCTAAAAAAAGGCAAGTTATAAATAAAAATGGAGCAAAAATAATGATAGATGATCAAAGATTACCTTTAACTAGCAAGCCACAAGAAGAATTAGTGCGTTTTAGAACTTTGGGATGTTATCCATTAACTGGAGCAATTTCATCTAAAGCAAAAAATTTAGGTCAAATTATTGAAGAATTACAAAGCTCAAAATTTTCTGAAAGACAGGGAAGATTGATTGATAATGATCAAATTGGTTCTATGGAGAAGAAAAAACAAGAAGGGTATTTTTAACATGACAAATAATATAATAAAATTTTTAACAGCGGGCCATGTAGATGATGGTAAATCTACATTAATTGGTAAATTACTTTATGAAACAGATTCTATATCTGATGATCAGATTGAGAGTATAAAAAATCTGGGTAATGGTAAAATAGATTATTCTTTATTTGTAGAAGGTTTAGAGTCAGAGAGAAGGCAAAAAATTACTATTGATGTTGCTTATCGTTATTTTTCTTATCAAAATCAGAAGTTTATTATTGCAGATAGCCCAGGTCATGAGCAATATACTAAAAATATGGCAGTAGCTGCTGCTAATTCTGATGTTGCGGTGATTTTAATTGATGCAATTGATGGGGTGCAAAGTCAAACTATTCGTCATAGCTATATTTCTTATCTTTTTGGGATAAAAAACTTTATTATAGCTATTAATAAAATGGATTTAGTAGATTATAAGCAAGAAGTTTTTGAGCAGATAAAAACAGAGTTTTTGGATAAAATATCTAAATTAGAGATAAAAAACATCAATTTTGTGCCAATTTCGGCATTAAATTCTGATAATTTGATAAAATTAAGCTCAAATACTCTTTGGTATCAAGAAAAATCATTGCTTGATTTATTATATCAAACAAAAATTGTAGCAAATAAAGAGATAGAATCTAGATTTTTAGTGCAGAATGTCCTAAAACATCAAAATAAAAGATTTTATCAAGGTAAATTATTGGGAAAAAAATTAGAAATTAACGATAAAATAACTATTTTTCCTAGTGAATATCAAACAATTATCAAAGATATTATTTTTAATTCTGAAACTAACTTATCTATTAATTTAGAAGATGATTTTGATATAGATAGGGGGGTAGTTTTTGCCAAGAATCAAATAAAATTTTCTGATAATTTTGTAGCGAATTTAATTTGGTTTTCAAATAAAAAATTAGACTTATCTAGTCAAAATAATTGTTATATTAGAATAAATCACAATTATTTTGAGGCGATAATAAATAAAATAAACCATTCAATTAATATTGATAATCTATCAAAGCAGCAAAATGCTTTAATAGAGCAAAATCAAATTAACAATGTAGAGATTTTATTATCACAAAAAGTAGCTTTTGACCCTTTTATTGATAATAAATTTACGGGATCATTTTTATTAATTGATAAAAATGATAACGAAACTTTAGCGGTGGGATTGATAGATTAAGGGAGTGTTTATAATTCCCATTAACACTCCAAGGAGAGAGGTCTTAGTGGTCCTTCTCCAAGGGATCTGGCTCACCTTCATCGTGTAAATGGCAATAGGATTGCCAATTCACACCTAACAATATTAACTAATAAAAATATGACAATATATAATAACCTTATTGAATTAACTGGTAATACACCACTTGTTCGAATTAACAAATTAAATAAAACTAAGGCAGAAATAATTGCTAAATTAGAGTTTTATAATCCAGCTTCATCTGTTAAAGATAGAATTGGAGTACATATGGTAGAATCTGCGGAAAGGGCAGGTAAGATTGACCCTAAAACTACTATTTTAATTGAGCCAACTTCTGGAAATACAGGAATTGCATTAGCTTTTGTGGCAGCAGTAAAAGGTTATAAATTAATTTTAACTATGCCTGAATCTATGTCAATAGAAAGAAGAAAACTTTTAAAAGCTTATGGTGCTAAGGTGGTTTTGACAGAGGCTAAAAAGGGTATGAAAGGTGCTATTGAAAAGGCAAAAGAGCTTGCTGAAAATACAGAAAATTCATTTATTCTGCAACAATTTAGTAATCAGGCAAATGTAGAAATTCATCAAAAAACTACGGCTGAAGAAATTTGGAAAGAGACAGACGGCAAGATTGATATTTTTGTTTCTGGTGTAGGAACTGGTGGAACAATTACAGGAGTTTCTTCAATATTAAAGAAAAGAAATCCAGATTTGCAGGTAATAGCTGTTGAGCCACAAGATAGTCCGATTTTATCAGGTGGAGAACCTGGACCTCATAAAATACAAGGAATTGGTGCTGGTTTTGTACCGGATATTTTAGATAAATCATTAATTGATGAGGTGGTACAAGTTGCAAATGATCAAGCGGTGACAACAGCTAGAGAGCTTGCTTTGCAAGAAGGTATATTAACGGGTATTTCTTCTGGCGCTGCATTTTATGCAGCAGAAAAAATAGCTTCAAGACCAGAAAATGCAGGTAAAAGAATTGTTTTTATTGTTCCTTCATTTGGTGAGAGATATTTAAGTAGTATTTTATTTGAAAATATTGAAGAATAATTATGATAGATTTTTTAAATAATATTAAAAAGAACGACCCTGCGGCAAAGAATTATCTTGAGATAATTCTTTGTTATCCGATAGTTCACATAATGTTTTTTCATAGAATAGCATATTTTTTGGCAAAATATGAGATCCCTATTTTACCGAGATTCATAGCCCATATTGGTAGGTTTTTAACAGGTATAGAAATTCATCCAAAAGCTGAAATAGGCAAGAATTTTTTTATCGATCACGGTATGGGAGTGGTAATAGGTTCATCTACAATAATTGGTAATAATGTTGTTCTTTATCAAAATGTCACTTTAGGAGGCAGAAATAATAAAGATACTAAGAGGCATCCAACTATTGGCAATAATGTCATAATTGGAGCAGGAGCAAAAATTTTGGGTAATATTAAAATTGGAAATAACTCAAAAATTGGAGCAGGAGCAGTAGTAATAAACGACCTTGCCAAAGAAAAAATAGTCGTGGCAGATATCGCTAAAGAATTAAAAAAAGTAGAAGGTAAAATCATTGAATATTATATGATTTAGTTAAAATTATGGCTAGAATTGGAATTATCACCCCCCCTCCCCCATTATAGGTAGCTTTAGGGAGTCACAAGTCTAGAAAAGGGAGCGTTAAATCGATTGAGTTTTTAGTTTTCATATTCCTTCCAAACTTTGAAAGATTTTACTTGGTATTTGTATGATGCACCCATTTGGTCAGACAGCTTTTTTAGAAAAGTCGTAGACAAAAAGGAAGAAAACTACCGTAAGTTTTTAGGTTAAATCAACAAAAATAAACCTAACCTAAAAATAAGATGATTATAAAAACCATCTCCTCTCATAGCCATCGGCACCTCTGCCTGTGCTACAAAAGTAAATATAAATTATTTTCTTAAAAAGACAAATAAAATATATCATCTTCTCTCCAGTAAATACCTAAAAGAACAAAACTCTTTCACATATTAACCACGCTAAATTGCTGAAGGAGTGCTATAATCTAAAGATTGATGCAATCTTTCATTGTTATAAAATAAAATATATTCTTTAATATTTTTCTTTTAATTCTTTTCCATCAGCAAGAGGGTTTATGAATATTTCTTCATATTTAATAGTTCTCCAAAATCTTTCAATAAATATGGATATTTATGATAGTTCTTATTATTGTTTCTGCTAAAATAGTATAACACCATACCATCAAAAAATTAACTTTTCTATTAATTTTTTGATAATAAAGATTAGAACGATTAAAGGACAATAGATTACATTTGTTTGTTATGCTTACTTAAACTGTCATTATGTAAAATTAACATAACTTTTTTGCTAGTATCTAGCTTTCTAATGCTTTTTTTAAAAAGTCTCTTTCAACCTGTAATTGTCCTATTTTTTTATATAAAGATTGGGTTTCTTCTAATGTTTTTTCTGAAAAAAACTTATTTTTGCTATCATAAATATTAGTTGCAGATTCTTTCAAAACCCTTACCCATTTATGAACAGCTGCTTTGCTTACCCCATATTTATTACATATCTCAATGCAACTCATATCGCCCTCTAAAAATTTTAAGGCTATTTTTTATTTTAAATTACTATTGTAACTTTTTCTTATTTTGGTCATTCTTTTACCATTAAATTATTTATTAATATAATAGTAATTTTCTTACAATCTGTCTACAAAAATCTACAAAAAACTGACTCAATTTAGGGGTGCATCATAATTCATAAATTCTAATTTAGCATGAACAGAGGAGTTAAAATCAAGAAGTTTTACCATGGGAGTAGCACCTTGGGCAAGACTAGGATTCTCGTCTTTTATTCTTTTTTCAAGAGAGGAATCTATTTTTTCTATAAGTTTTACATCTGAAGTATTTTGCATATTTATTAATTTTGTCTTAGAATTTTTTTTATTTTAATAGATCAATGATTTTTGATACCAAGATTATACAACCAAAAAACATTTTTTACAATTTCATTATTATTCTTTTAAAACAAAAGGGGCAAGTCTTGACTTTTGGCTTTGCAAGCAGGTCAGAGGCATTTGATGCAAATAATACTATTTTAGCTTTATAATTGACCTATAACCAAAAAGATGTTTAGTAGAAATTGTTTTTTTTAATTATTTGTTAGCCATAGCTAACAGATTATTAAAAAAAGCAATTTATGCTGAGCAGATTGAAGGCTATAGGTCAATTATAAAACTAAAATAGTATAAGACCTTTGCACAAGAGTATGTCATTTTTTTATTTCTTGTGAGTATGAAATTCTAAAAAACTGGGCATAATACACTAGAACAAATCAATTTTGTTTTAGCATAGATGATTTTTTAATAAATTCTAAAAAAATATTTTTATCAAGATAGCTAACATTATATTCAGGGTGCCACTGCACTCCAAGCATAAAAGGATAATTTATATGCTCAAATGCTTCAATTACCCCATCATTTGCTCTTGCTGAGATAATTAAATCTTTTGCTAGATTTTTTACTGCTTGATGGTGAGAACTATTAATCTTTCCCGTTTCTTGATTATTAGCTAATTTATATAAAATAGTGTCTTTTGTAATATTGATATTTTGGCCAGCAATATCATAAGGTTTTATTTCGTGCTCTTCAAAATCCTCTATTTCATCTGGAATATGTTGAATTAAATCTCCTCCTAAAATAACATTTAATAATTGCATACCACCACAAATACCAAAAATCGGCATTTTTTTGACAATCGCTTTTTCAGTTATTTGCCATTCAAATTTTGTTCTATTTTCTTTTAATGTTATCTCACTATGAACTTCTTTTGAGCCATAGAAACTAGGAGAAATATCAAAATGACCACCAGTAATGATCAAGCCATCAATAATATTTAGATATTCTTCTGTTGCACTTAAATCAAATGGCAATAAAATAGGAGTTCCTCCTGCTTTAGTTACCGCATTGATATAATTTTCTCTAAGTGCATAATAGGGCATATGAGAATATTTTTGATTATCTTCAAAATCCAAAGTAATTCCAATTATTGGTTTGTTCATTTTTTTTAGAGTTTATATTATGTTGTTATTTTCTTTTATAATAATACAGTTTATAGTGGCATTTTTTTTATAAAACACAATGAAAAACATCAAAATAGGAACAAGAAAAAGTCCTTTGGCATTATATCAAGCAGAAAAAGTTAAAGAAGAATTGTTACAAAAAAACAATGATTTAACAGAAAAAAATATAGAAATAGTAAAATTTATTACTTCAGGAGATAAATTTTTAGTAGCAGATATTAGTAAAATTGGTGGTAAAGAAATTTTTACTAAAGAAATAGAATTAGCTTTGCTTAATAATGAAATAGATATTGCAGTTCATTCTGCAAAAGATGTGCCTGCTATTTTAAACAAGAATTTAGAAATTGCTGGTTATTTAAAAAGAGCATCTTGTAATGATGCTTTTATTTCACAAAAATATCAAAAATTAGCAGATTTAGAAAAAGGATCTGTGCTTGGCACATCTTCTATCAGAAGAAAATCGGCTATTTTACAAAAATATCCCCACTTAAATATAATCAATATTAGAGGTAGTGTAGGAACTAGAATTGAAAAAATGAAAAAAGATAATTTAGCAGGAATTATTTTAGCAGAAATTGGAGTGATAAGGTTAAAATTAGAATATAACATTAAAGAAATATTGCCTCATAATTTGCTTCTGCCCTCAGCAGGGCAAGGTGCAATTGCCCTTGAGACTAGAAAAACAGATAGTGATATTTTGCCCTATATTAAAAATATTAATTGTTTAAAAACAGAAATATCAGTAAATTTAGAAAGAGAATTTATGAAAGATATAGATGGCAGTTGCAAAACTCCTATAGGTGTTTTGGTTAGTTGTATTGATAATGAATTTCTACAAATTCAAGCAGAAATTATTCATCCTAAAAAATTAGAGAAACACAAAAAAGAAAAAATATGCAAATTAGCAGATGCTAAAAATGTTATTTTAGCAATGTCAAAAGAACTACAAAAAGAAGCAAAAGAAGTTTTTAAGTTTATTGCTAAAGATTAAAGCAAGAAGAAAATTCCCCTTAACTTGTGATTGTAACGAAATTAGAAAAATGCTTAAGGCAACTGTGTAAATGTGCAGGAATGAGGGGGATGTTTTCTTGCATTCACCTTGTCCATAAAGAAGACTGCTGATAAAACCCCGCTTACTTCTTATTTTCTATAATTTCTAAAGCTTTTTCTAAAGTTACTTCATCATATTCTACTCCTTTTGGCAGAGCTAGGTTCTTTTTTCCTATTTTTAAATATGGCCCATATCTTCCTTTCATTTTTTTTATTTCATTACCATCTTTATCTTTTCCTAAAACATCTCCTGAAAATTTTGTAGATTTTTTGCTGGCTGATAATAATTCTACTGCTTTTTCAAGAGTAATAGTAAATAATTCATCACTACTGATTGAGGCCGATTTTGCTTCATTTTTAAGATAAGGACCAAATTTTCCATTATTTACAATGATAGGTTGGTTATTTTCTGGATGATTCCCAATGTTTTTTGGCAAGGCAATGATTTTTTGAGCTAGCTCCCAATCAAGTTCTTCTATTGAAACAAATTTTGGCACAGATGATCTTTTTACCTTGTCATTTTCTTTTGTTTCTAAATAAAAACCATAAGGACCTTTTTTTAGAATCACCTCTTCTCCATTTGCCAATTTTCCCAAAACTTTATCTTCTGTGATTGCCTCATCATTAGATGTTTCCGTGCTATCTGTTTGTCTGGTAAATTCACAATCAGGATAGTTGTCGCAAGCTATAAAAGCTCCAAATTTACCAAATTTGACTTGCAGTTTTCCTTTTTTGCAAGATGAACAAGATCTGTCAATCTCTCCTTTTTCATTTTTAAAATAATGAAATTCCAATTTTTTAGTAATAGCTTCAATTATTGTAGGAATTTCAACATCCAATATTTTTTTTGATACTTTGTCAAATCCTTGCCAAAAATCCTGCATAAATTTTTTCCACTCCACCTCACCACTAGCGATATGATCCAAACCTTCTTCTAATTTTGCCGTAAAATCATACTCAAAATATTTCTCAAAAAAACTCATTAAAAAACTAGTAACAATCATCCCTCTTTCTTCAGGAAAAAATCTTTTTTGCTCTAATCTAACATATTCTCTTTCTTGAATGATAGAAATAATATTTGCATAGGTTGATGGTCTTCCTATGCCCAATTCTTCCATTTTTTTTACTAAACTTGCTTCATTATATCTAGGTGGTGGTTCAGTAAAATGTTGCTTTGCTTCTAAATTATGTAAGTCTAAAGCCTTCTGCTCTGTTAAATTAGGCAAAAGATTATCTTCTTTTTTAGTGCTACCATAAATTTCTGTCCAACCTTTAAATTTAAGCACAGTTCCCACTGCCTTAAATAAATAATTTTGATCGGAAGAGATTATTTCTACACTGGTTTGCTCTGTTTCTTGCTCACTCATTTGTGATGCAACTGTTCTTTGCCAAATTAATTTATATAATTTATATTGTTCTTCTGATAAAGATTGCTTGATGTCATCTGGTGCTAGATTTATATGAGTTGGTCTGATTGCCTCATGGGCTTCTTGAGCATTTTTTACTTTACTTACATAAAAATTAGGTTTTGCAGGAATATATTTATCTCCATATTTATCTTTTACCCAATCTCTTATACTACTAATTGCTTCTTGAGAAATTGTTACCCCATCTGTTCTCATATAAGTAATTAATCCTGTTGTTTGCCCCTCTAATTCTATTCCCTCATATAATCTTTGAGCAACCGACATTGTTCTTTTGGCAGTAAAACCTAATTTGTTTGAAGCATCTTGCTGCAAGGTGGAGGTGATGAAAGGAGGGTAGGGTTTTCTTTTTACCAGCCTGCTTTTTATGCTATTTACTGCATAATCTAACTTTTTTATTTCTTGTTCTAATTTTGTTGCTTCTTTTTCATTTTTTATAGATAATTTTTCTAGCTTTTCTCCTTTAACTGCAACCAAATTAGCATTAATATTTTCTTTTTTATCATTATTAAAAATTGCTTTTATATCCCAATATTCTTGAGAATTAAATTCTTCAATATCTAATTCTCTTTGACAAATAAGTTTTAAGGCAACTGATTGAACTCTACCAGCTGACTTACTTCCTGGTAATTTTCTCCATAAAATTGGAGATAAAGTAAATCCTACTAAATAATCCAAGACTCTTCTTGTGGTTCCAGCATCTACTAAATTTTGATCTATTTCTCTTGGGTTTTTAATAGCATTCAAGATAGCTTTTTTAGTTATTTCATTAAAAACTACTCTTTCTACAATGATATCTTTAGGCAGTTTCTTTCTGTTTTTTAATTCATCAAAAAGATGCCAAGAAATAGTTTCTCCTTCCCTGTCAGGATCGGTTGCTAGAATAAGTTTTTTTGCACTTTTTACTTCTTTAGCAATTAAATCAAAATGTTTTTTTGATTTGCTGTCAACTAGATAAGTTAATTTGAAATCTTGATCTGGCAAAACAGCATCTTTTTTAGAAGGTAAATCTCTAATATGTCCAAAAGAAGCTAAAACCTTATAATCTTTTCCCAAATATTTATTAATAGTTTTGGCTTTAGCAGGTGATTCTACAATTAGTAAATACATTTTTTGTTTTTGTAAGTTATTTTAAAGAGCCAGATACAATTGTATAGCAATTTTAATTCAAAAAAATAAAAGATAAGGACATAAATTTAAAAAATCAATTTTTTTTTATTGTAGGAGTTGGCACTGCAACATAACTATAGATAAAAGTTAAGATTAAGATATTTTTTATAGAATAACAGATTTTAACTAGCATAAATCATATCAAGGGACTTGGAAAATCTTTTGGTTTTTCTATTAAACCTAGCCAAATAATTTCTAACTAAAGAATTATTTTTATTATTAGATTTGTTAAAATAACTATTTTACACACTTTTCTTTTTATTTTCTATAATTATGTCTTAATATCCTCCCCAAAAAATCGCTCACCAATTAATAGTAGGGCTGGGGTTAGAAATAGGGTTAGAATTGTGGCGAAGAACAATCCTCCTGCTATGGTTGTTGCTAATTGTTGCCACCATTGACTTGATGGAGCCCCAAAATATATTTGTGCTTTAAAAAAATTTATATTTACACTGAAAATCATTGGAATCAAACCCAAAATTGTGGTGATTGCAGTAAGTAATATTGGCCTTAATCTTCTTTGAGCAGTTGCTACTATGGCATCTTCTACATTGTCAAATTTGTTTTTCAATAACAAGAAACTATCTATAAAAATAATGTTATTATTTACCACTATTCCAGCAAGTGATATAACTCCAACTCCACACATCACAATACCAAATGTAGTTCCTGTAATTAATAATCCTAACAATACCCCCGCTATGGAGAAAAAAATTGCAGTTACTATGATTATCATTTTATAAAAAGAATTAAATTGCATCACAAGTAACAAAGCCATTAACATTAAAGCTAGAAAAAAAGAATTTTTTAGAAAATCCTCACTTTCTTGCTGATCTTTTTCATCTCCTAAAAATTTTATCTCAATCTGATCATTTTTCTTCTGCTTCTCTAACCATTCTTTTATCTCTATAATAATATTAGAAACTACTTTGTTTTTTTTAGCACTTGCTCTAATATTTACCACTCTTTTGCCATCAACTCTTTCTATAGAACTAATTTCTGGCACCGCTTTTTTTTTAACAAAATTAGAAATCGGTATAGCCTTACCATTTTTTAAAATTATTTTTAAATTATCAAATTGTGATAAGTTTCTATATTTTTTTGGAAACCTAATAACTATATCTACCTCATCTTCATTATCATCAGGATGATATTTTGAAGCAACTGCCCCCACTGTTACTAATTTAGTGAAATCTCCAATATCCTCTAATGACACCCCTGCTTTTTTAGCCAATTCTGTATCCACTTCAAACCTCCATTCAATCGCATTAACTGGTCTTGAATCTTCAATATCATTTAAATCATTTCTAGTTTTTAAATATGAAACAATTTTTTCTGCTACTAAAAACATAGCTTGTGAATTATCAGAACTTAATTCTATCTGCACATCTTTACCAGATGATGGCCCTTTTTTCTCCTGACCTATTTCAATGATAATCCCCGCCACATCTTCCAAATCTTCTCTAATATTTGCTAAAATAACCGCCGCTTTTTCTCTTACTTGCCAATCTTGAAAATCTAATTGAATTGTTGCGATATTATCTTTTGCTTGCTCCTGACCTTCATTTTGCCCTGATCCTGTTCTACTATAAAAAATCCTTATTTGGTCTTGATAAAACAAAATTATTTTTTCAATTTCTTTAGTAATATTATCTTTTTCATAAATAGATAAATTACCTCTTGCCCTAATATTAATAGTAGCATTATTAGGTTCTATTTTAGGAAAAAACTCTGTTCCTTTGCCAAAAGAAGTAAATAAAATTATTATAATAAATAACAAAAAAAATACAGTTGATAAAACCAAAAATGGTTTTTTTAAAAAAAACCTAATTAATTTCACATATCCTCTAACAAAGCTTTTACCAAAAATATATTGATTAGCTTCTTTATCTGGCTTTAGAAAACTTCCCAAAACAGGAATAAAAACTAAAGCCATCAATAAAGAAGAACTTAAAGTTATAATTAAAGTAAGAGGAATAAATTTCATAAATTGCCCTACCAATCCAGGCCAAAATAATAAAGGTAAAAATACTATTAAAGTTGTAATAGTAGAAATAATAATAGGTGTTCTCATTCTAATAACCGCTGCTGCAAAAGCTTTTTTGGCAGAAATATCTTTTCTTAGCAAGGTAGAAGCATATTCAACCACCACAATAGAGGCATCAACCAACAATCCAACAGATAAAATCAATGCAAATAATACTACTACATTTAAAGTGATGCCTAAATATTGCAAAATTAATATTGCAATAAAAAAAGAACCCGGAACAGTAAGAGCTACCAAAAAAGAAGCTCTAAGGCCAATGGTAAATAATAAAGTAATCAACACCAATAATATTGCTAAAATAATGTTATTTTGCAAATCTTGATTAGTCTCCATAATTCTTTTTGATGAATCATTACCATAAATAATTGCTAAATTTGAAGGAAGATTGCTTTTTTCTTTAGCAAGTAAAGATTTTACTTTTTTGATAGTCTCAATAACATTTTCTCCAGTTCTTTTAGCAATTTCTAAAGTAATAGCATCTTCTCCATTTATTCTTGCTATTGATTTTCTATCTTTATAATTTTTTTTAATGGTGGCAATATCTGATATTTTGATAATTTTATTTTGATATTGCTTGATAGGAATAGTTAAAATATCTTTAGTGTTTTTGATTAGGCTGGGAATTCTAATCGAAAATCTACTATTGCTAGAAGTAATCTCACCTGCTGTAATCAACACATTATTATCAATTATTTGCTGAACTATATCAAAAGAAATTTTATAATTTTCTAATTGCACAGGATCAATAATAATTTCTACTACATCCTCTAAATTACCAGCAATCTGCACAGATAATATCTCAGGCAATCCCTCTATTTTGTTTTTTAAATTTCTAGCAATATTAATTAATGATCTTTCTTCTAATGTTCCTGTTAAGATTAAATTTAAAACAGGTCTTTGGCTTAAATTAATTTCTTTAATAAATGGTTCATCTATGTTTTTGGGTAAATTTGCTTTGGCTTCATCTGTTTTTTCTCTCACATCTTTTAAGGCTTTTTCTTGATCAAACCCTGCTTGAAATTCTAAAATAATAGTAGCACCATTTTCTCTTGCATAAGAATTAATCTTATCAACATTGCTGATAGTTTTTAATTTATTTTCTAAGGGTTTGATGAGCAATCTTTCTGAATCAGAAGGAGAAATACCTTCCAAGTAAGTGGAGATATAAATGATAGGAATTGTTACATCTGGATATTCTTCTTTAGGGATATTTGAGTATGCTCTAACCCCTAAAATTATAACGATGATAAATAAAAATAGAAAAGCTTTTCTTTTGTTGATTATTTGTCTAATCATTGCTCATCAATATTAACTGATTGTCCTATTTTTACAAAACCTTGTCCTAAAGTAATAATCCTTATTTGTTCTGGCATATTTGTCAGCCAGCTATTTTTACCATCCTCATAAATAATATTAGCTTTTTTAAATTTAACTTGATTATTTCTATCCAAATATTTTATGCCCAGATTTCCTCGTTTATCTAAAGTTAAAATAGAAGTTTTGACAATATGAACTATTTTGGCTTTAGTCATAATTTTTACTTTGGCACTCATACCATCTTTGATATAAGAATTTTTATTATCTACAATGATCTGCATTTTGTAGCTATGGGTGATATTATCTGCCGAAGGAGCAATAAAGTCTAATTTTCCAGGCAACACCATACCATTAGCAAAAATAACTATTATTCTGTCTAATTCTTGCAATTTTGCTAATAATTTTTCTGAAACATAGCTAGTTACTTTTAATTTTGAATTATCAATAAAATCAGCAATTTTTTGATAAGGGCTAACTACCTCACCATTTTCTACATAATATTTAGCAACCTGCCCTTGAAAAGGAGCTTTTATTCGAGAATTTCTTAAATTTAAGCCAGCTATTTGATATTTTGCCTTGCTATTATTATAATCTGAAATTGTTTTTTTATATTCTAAAGAAGATATTAATTTTTTTTTATAGAGTTTTTTATTTGCTCCAAGCAGAATAGATTGCTGTTTTAAATCTGCTTTACTACTTTGATATTTTGCCAATAATTCTCTTTTATCTAAAATCAGTACAGGGCTATTTTTTGCTACCCAATCTCCTATTTTGGCATATTTCTTATTTACCTTACCACCAATTTCAGTTTTTAAGGTAATTTTTTTATAAGCCTCACTATTTCCAGCAAAAGAATAAATAACTCTTCTTTCTGTTTCGTGGGATATTTTGATTCTTACCCTAAAAAAACTATCTTTTTTTAAATCTAAAAACATAGCTTTTGGTTTTTTATGATAGAAATAGCCAAAGCCAATAATGCTGATAATAATAAAAATTATAAAATATGCAGTTTTATGAGCTGTTTTCATTAGCTAACTTTTTTAAAAAAATTCTGTAAATTAAGAGAAAAATATTCAGGTTGCAATTCTCCAACCAAATATAAATAATCAAAATAATTTAATATTTGAGCATATTTTGTTTTAGATAATTTTAATGCTGAAGAAAAATATGAATTTTGAGCATCTAAAAGATCTAAAAAATCACTTCTTTTTAATTTATAATTATTTTTTGTTATTGCTAGTAAATTCTTATTATATTTAAAATTAGTTAAAGAAGTTTTTAACGAAGCTTGATAAAAATTATAGTTTTCTGCTATTTCAATCTGTTTAATAGCTATGTTTTGCCTAGCAATTGATAATTCATTAACTTTTGCTAAATATCTTTTTTTAGCCACTCTATGATCAGAGAAATTTTTGAAAGAAGACCATAAAGGAACTGAAACTCTAATTCCATATTGTTCATAATAACTATTACTAATATCATTACTAAAAAAATTAAAATTACCTTCTTGTTTTGTTCTATTATAATAAATATCTGCTTTTGGTAAATAAGCAGCTCTACTAGAGTTAAGCAATGTTTTATAAATTTTTTTGGTTAGTTTTGCTATATTCAAACTAATATTTTTTTTAGATTTCTCTTTGATAATTTCAATATCTGGAATCTTTTTTTTATTTTCTTTATAAAAATTAAGTTTTTGATATTTTTCTCCAGTTTGATAAAAATAATTTAATTTGGTAATTTTTATTTTTTTAGTAATTTCTAATAAGGAAGATTGTGCTAAAGAAAATTCTCTTTCTGCTCTTAAATAAGAAGTTTTACTTTCTACTCCTGCTTTATATTTTATTTTTGCAATTTGCTGAAGTTTTTTAAAAAATTCTAATCTGTTTTTATATAAAAACAGTTCTTTTTCTAATAAAGATATTTGCATATTAGCAGAGATGATTGCCAGAAATTTTTTGGCAATCACTTCTCTAAAAATTAAATCATTATTTTTTCCTCCAATATAAAGAGTTTTCATTTTTGGCAGTAAAGAAAAATCAAATATTCTTTGATCTACCGTGATTATTTCTTCTTTAATTTTTAGAGTATTATTTCTTATTTGATGAAAATTTTGATAATTATGATAGATAAAATTAGCCTGTGGTAAATAATTAGAGACTTCTTTCAAAGAAGCAGATTTGGCCTCTCTTAATTTATTGTAAGCGAGTTTAATTTCTTTATTATGTTTTAGAATTTTGCCAAAAACATCTTTATTATCAGCAAAGGCAACCTGAGTGAAAAGCAAGATAGACAAAATAGCAAGTTTTGTGATATTCATTTATTTTTAAATAATTAACAAAAGAATAATTATTACACTATTTTTTTATTTTTGTTAATCTTTTGTTTTTTTATTTCTATACTAAAACAGAATTGTTTGATGCAAGCTTCTTGATGTGCCATAATAAAAAACCATCAGAATAATCTCCCCCTGTAACTAGGCTGTGTTGTAATCAAATTATAAAATAATTTTTAAAAAAATCTTCTTAAAAATAATAATTTTTGTTTTTTTGTGATATTTTAAATAGTATTAGTAGCAATTCTAATTATCACACACTGCCCTGCATGGGGGAGCAGTTACTTCGGGTGTTTTTTCTATTACAAAGGCATATTTGAATGTTTTTTCCAAGGTAAATCTACCTTTTTATTCTTTAACATTATTAAAGAATTAATTATTCTTGCCCTCGTATTTTGTGGTCTGATTACTTCATCAATAAAACCTCTTGATGCTGCCACAAAAGGATTGGCAATGTTTTCTTTGTATTTTTCCTGATGTTTTTTCATCAATTTTTTGTTTTTAAGATCTTTTCTATGAATAATATTAACAGCTCCTTCTCCTCCCATCACTGCAATTTCTGCATTTGACCAAGCATAGTTAATATCTCCTCTTAAATGTTTAGAGTTCATTACAATATATGCTCCTCCATAAGCTTTTCTAGTAATAACTGTTATTTTAGCAACAGTTGCTTCTGCATAAGCATATAATAATTTTGCTCCATTTCTAATAATTCCATTATGCTCTTGAGAAACTCCTGGTAAAAATCCTGGAACATCAACAAAAGAAACTAAAGGGATGCTGAAAGCATCGCAATATCTAATAAATCTAGCAGCTTTTACTGAAGCATTAATGTCTAAACAACCAGCTAAATGCATAGGGTTATTAGCTACCACTCCAACCGTGTTTCCTGCCATTCTAATAAACCCAACAATAATATTTTTGGCATAATCTGGTTTTATTTCAAAAAACTCACCATAATCAGCCACTTTTTTTACCAATTCTAACATATTATAAGAACGGTTAGCAACCGATGGAACTAAAGTATTTAAAGATCTATCAATTCTATCTACAGGATCTTCATTGTTTATTTTAGGAGATGCTTTTTGATTAGAAGATGGAATATAGCTAACTAATTGTCTAGTTTTTAACAAAACCTCTATATCATTGCCAAATCTAAAATCAGACACACCAGATATAGTGGAATGAACTTTGGCTCCGCCCAATTCTTCTTGAGTTACTTCTTCGTGGGTCACTGTTTTTACCACATCAGGACCTGTTACAAACATATAAGAGGTTTTGTCTGACATTAACACAAAATCTGTTAAAGCAGGAGAATAAACCGCACCACCTGCACAAGGCCCCATAATTAACGATATTTGTGGAATAACTCCAGATGCAATTACATTTCTTTGAAAAATTTCTCCATATCCGCCTAAAGAATCTACACCTTCTTGAATTCTAGCCCCTCCAGAGTCATTAATACCAATTACTGGAGCTCCAACCTTTATAGCCATATCTAAAATATTGCAGATTTTTTTAGCATTTGTTTCACTAAGCGAGCCACCCATAACTGTGAAATCTTGACTATATATAAAAACTAACCTGCCATTAATAGTGCCTTTTCCTGTTACTACCCCATCTCCTGCAATTTTTGCTTTGTCTAAGCCAAAATTAACACAACGATGTTCTACATATAAACCATATTCTTCAAACGATTCTGCATCTAGCAAAACATCTATTCTCTCTCTTGCTGTTAATTTTCCTTTACTATGCTGAACTTTAATCCGATCTTTTCCTCCACCATTCTTAGCTTGATCTCTTTTTAAAGCTAATTTGGTAATTACTGATATTGACATATATTTATATCTTGAATTATTATAAATAATAATAATCTACATAATTATGAAAATTTCAAGTATAACTTATAAAACAGTTTGATTGAAGAAAAATAACATTAGTAATACAGTCAATATTAACAATATTGTGAGATGATTTTTGTAAAAGCATTGATATGATGAGCATTTATTAAAAACATAACAAAAATAAATAATATGAATAAATATCCTTTCCAAGAAGATTTAACTAAAATATCTTATATCAGTAGCAAATTAAGCAAATATTTATTTCAAATTGTTGAAGATTGTAGCAATCTAGCAGATTTTTTTAATCATAGAGTCGTTCAAGCTAAACATAAATTTTCTTGTAATACTGATGATTTAATTCAATATATTCATCAAGAAGAGCAAAAAGGCAATTTAATTCATTATTTCTCTAAAAATTACCCAGAAAAATTAAAAAACATTGCTGATGCACCAATAATTTTATATATTAAAGGAGATATTTCTTTACTTGCCAAGCAAATGATTGCTATTATTGGCTCAAGAACACCTTCTATCATCAATCAAAAACTAGCAAAAGATTTAGCCGAATATTGTTTTAGCAATAATGTTACCACAATTTCAGGTATGGCAAGTGGTATAGATTCTATCATTCATCATAATTCTTTAAAAAATACTGTGGCTGTTTTAGGTTTTGGTTTTGACTGGATTTATCCAAGAGAAAACAAAAAATTATTAGATGATTTATCTAATAATTCTTTGGTTATTAGTGAGTATCATTATTCAATAAACACTACAAAATACAATTTTCCTAAACGAAATAGATTAATTGCAGCCTTATCAAATGTTACCATTATTATTGAAGCAAAGGAAAATTCAGGATCACTAATCACAGCAAAATATGCTTTAGAATATAGCAAAAATATCTTTGCCGTTCCAGGGCATAGCTATGATTATAAATCAGCAGGTTGCAATAAATTAATCAGCGAAGGAGCCTATTTATTAAAGGATTTTTCAGAGATTTTGGAGATGCTTCCTTATAATACAGCAAATAATAATGAAGTTATAGATAAGAAAATTATTGAGAAAATTCCTAATAATATAGACCATATAAAACAACAAATTTTACATCAATTATCTGATTCTGGAGTAATTATTGATGAACTTTTTGAAAAAATAAATGTACCCTCAGATATTTTATTAGAAAATCTATCAAATCTAGAAATGGATGATTTTATTTACAGAGATAATTTAGGAAAAATTTATCGTAATTTGAAATAATACTATTTTATATTATCTCAAACATAAATTATGCAGAGCTAACTTCTGATACTAATAATTTAAAACTATGATGTTTTTTTCTTAATTTAAAATTGTTGTTTTTTTTTAACTTCTTTAAAAGCTTCAATCGCTTTGTCAATATCTTCATTGCTATGGGCTGCTGAAATTTGCACTCTTATTCTTGCTTGTTCTTTTGGCACTACTGGATAAGAAAAAGCGATAACATAAATTCCTAATGCTAATAATTCCTCACTGAATTTTTTAGCAATTTTTGCATCATAAAACATTACAGGAACAATTGAATGCTCGCCTTTTACTATGTCAAATCCTGCCTCTGTCATATCATCTCTAAATTTTTTAGTGTTTTCTTTTAATTTTACAAAAATGGATTTATCTTTTGCTAAAAAATCTAAAATTGCAATTGTGCTAGAGACAATAGCAGGGGCTAAAGAATTAGAAAACAAACTAGTTCTTGCTCTTTGTCTCAAAATATCAATTACTTCTTGTTTGGCAGAAATATATCCACCACTAGCACCTCCCAAAGCTTTTCCTAAAGTTCCGCTCATAATGTCAATTCTGCCCATAACCCCGCAATATTCGTGGCTACCTTTGCCATTTTCACCAATTACTCCAACTGAATGAGAGTCATCTACCATTAATAAAGCATTATATTTATCAGCCAAATCACAAATTTCTTTTAAAGGTGCAATAATGCCATCCATAGAAAAAACTCCATCAGTTACAATTATTTTATATCTTGCATTTGTGGCTTCTTGCAATTTTGCCTCCAAATCTGCCATATCACTATTTTTATATCTATATCTAGCTGCCTTGCATAATCTTATCCCATCAATAATTGAGGCATGATTCAAACTATCTGAGATAATAGCATCTTCTTTGTTAAACAAACTTTCAAAAACTCCACCATTTGCATCAAAACAAGAAGGAAAAAGCATAGTATCTTCAAAACCTAAAAAATTACTTAGTTTTTTTTCTAAAATTTTATGAATTTCTAATGTTCCGCAAATAAATCTAACAGAGGAAAGGCCAAATCCCCATTTATCAAGAGAAGCTTTGGCTGCATCTTTTGCTATTTTTGCATTAGATAGACCTAAATAATTATTAGCACAAAAATTTATTACATTTTTATGATTTTTAGTGTTAATATGGGTGTCTTGAGGGCTGGTTATGATTCTTTCTTCTTTAAAAAGACCTGCATTTTTTATTTCTTGTAGATCATTGCTTAAATTTGCCAAAAATTGTTGTTTTGCATTCATAAACTTATATTTTGTTAATATGTTAAAAAAAATTGATGATATTATAAAACTTTTAAAAAAAGAAGAGGTAATTGCATTAAATACAGATAGTATTTTTGGTTTTTCTGCTCTTGCTACTTCAAAAATAGCCATAGAGAAAATTTATCACTTAAAAAAAAGAGATTTTTTGAAACCATTATCAATTTTAGTTGCAAATATAGAAATGGCAGAAAAATATGTGTATTTAACTGAAAAAAACAAAGAAATAATCAACAAAATACCATTTCCCACCAGTTTTTTGGCAAAAAAGCAAGTTTTAGCTCAAAACATCAATAAAAACACAGATTTATTAGCTTTTAGAATACCCAAAAACAAAAATCTACAAAATTTAATTGCAGAAATCAAGGCTCCAATTGTCTCAACTAGTATTAATATTTCCAAAAAACAAAAAAATCTTGATAATAAAGAAGAAATAAAAAATCATTTTCCTGATATAGCAATATTTGATTTGATTAAAAGCACAAAAACAGGAGAAGAATCTGCTATTATAGGTTTAACTAGCAATAAAATCATCAGAGCAACAAAAAAACAGAGAGAGTTATTAACAGTCCCATTATGCTATTTTTTGTAATTTCTAAAAAAAACTTTTTTAACCAGTAATGGAAATAGACCTATTAGAGAAAAAGCTAGGATGAGTTTTAGTGATAGAATGTCGGAGAGATTCTCAATTTTGCCTATTTCTACTCCTGCAAAAACAAAAATTGCTGTTGCTGGTAACATAGCTATTTGGCTGATGATAATAAAATTTATTAATCTCAGTTTGGTTAATCCCATTAATAAATTAACCAAAAAGAAAGGAAAAAGTGGAATTAATCTTAAGCTAAATAAATAAAGATTTCCTTCTTTTTTTATACCTTCATTAATTTTATAAAATTGCTTTTCATATTTGTTTTGAATTTTATTGCCAATTACATATCTCACAATTAAAAAAGCAAAACTTGCTCCAATAGTGCTGGCAAAAGAGGATAAAACAACTCCCCAAACAAAACCAAAAATTAATCCTGAAGCTAAGGTTAAAATAGTAGCCCCTGGTAGTGAAGAACTAGTAATAATTATATATAAAAAGAAAAATGCTAAGCTGGTTTTTAAAGGGAATTCTTGATCATAATTTTGCAATATTAATTGCTGTTTTTTTAAATTCTCAAAAGAAAGAATAGTTAAAAGATCAAAATAAAAAAACAAAAAAATAATAGTTGCAATGAATATTAATAAAAAAATTTGCTTCATTGCTTTGCTATAGTCCTACCATTATATTTAAATAAAAATAATTTGGCTTTTTTGCTTTGCTCTTCCAATTCAAAATCTTCTTCTTTTAATAAAGAAAAACCTATTTTATTAAAAATAAGTTTAATGTTCTCAAAATCATAAAAATGATAATTTAAAAAATAAGGGTAGCTATATTCTTTTATCTGCTTTGCCAGTTCTTTCTTGTCTTTCTCTCTTAAATAAAAAATAAATAAAGAGTCTTTCTCTAAATATTTAGAAATTTGAAGAATTATTTCGGTAAATCTTTTTAGACTATAAATATAATGAAAAACTCCTTTTGCTACAACTAAATTATATTTTGTATTTTTTTCTAAGTTTAAATCTTCTATTTTTTTTCTAATTAAAATATCGTAAATAGTTTTTTTAATGGGTTTTTTTTCTTCCTTGCTTAAATCAAAAATTTCTGGTTCTTCCGATGCAGAGTTATCATAAATTAGATTTTTACAAATATTAATCATATTGTTAGAAATATCTATTGCTGTTATTTTGTTACTTGGATATTTGTTTTTTAGTTTTTTTCCTAATTGTCCTGCACCGCAACCTACCTCTAAAATATTTCCTTTTTTACTATCATAATGTTCATTTAACAAAGAAATGATTTTATCATTTGCCTTGTATTTGCATTCTTTTGCATAAAAATTAGCCACTTCTGCAAAAGAATTAAAAAATTCTCGAATAATATTTATATCAGGAAATGATGAATAATTATTATCTACATAAATATTATATAAATAGCTAAATTCTGGAGAAGAGAAACCCTTGTCTTTTGCTGTTTTTAGATATTTTATAGCTTTTTTTTGTGTTCCTTTATAGAGATAGCTTTTGGCAATTAGATAGTGAGCTTGCTTATATTCTTTACTCATAAAATAAGCTAATTTATATCTAAATATAGCATCTGAATAAGCTTTTGTTTTAAAAAACAATTCAGCTAACTCAAAATTTGTTTTTGCTGGATTCTGCAAGGCCTTTCTAGCTCTTACTGTCCAAGAGTCAAATGATTTTTTTTGAGTCTTGGCAAATGGAATAGATGTTTTTATAGTATCTTTTCCAGTAGATAAAATTTTTATTGGAGCAGAAAATACATTAGAAAAAAAACCTTTATTTTTTAACATTTTATTCTTATTTTGATTAAGTATAGAGTTGTTTGGAATCCCAAAAACTTTTTAATGAAATTAATTATCTATATATAATGGCTAAAAATCAATTAGGCAAGTTTATTGTTTTTGAAGGAGGCGAGGCTTGCGGAAAATCCACTCAAATTAAGTTGTTGCAAAAAAAATTTAAAAATAATAAAAATTATATTTGGACAAAAGAACCAGGAGGGACAGAAATAGCAGAAAAAATTAGAGAAATAGTAATAACAGGAGATAAGGACAAAATGCTACCTGCAACTGAGCTTGCTTTGATTTATGCTGCAAGATATGAGCATTTGCACAAAATAATTCTGCCAGCTCTAAAGCAAGGAAAAACCATTGTTTCTGATAGATTTAATCTATCTAGCTTTGTTTATCAAGGAATTGCCAGAGGGCTATCTCAAAATTTTGTCAAAAAGGTAGATAAATTATTTCTTGATAATTTTACTCCAGATTTAACTTTTTTATTTGATTTAGAGATAAAAATAGCAAAAAAGAGAATTAAACAGAGAAATAATAGTAATGAAAGATTTGAGCAATTTTCTGCAGATTTTCATCAAAAAGTAAGAGATGGTTTTTTGCAATATGCAAAAAAAAATTCCAAAAAAATCAAAATAATAGATGCTAATAAAACACCGAAAACAATTCATCAGGAAATTATTTTACATTTTTAAAAAACATTAAGCAATAATATTAATTATAAACAGACGGCATTGCTAAATAAGAGTTGATATTATTAATAAGTAAAGATTAAAGTTAGGATTTTAACCCCAAAAATAATAATTGTTATGTCTAAAATAAGTTGTAAACACTGCAAGAGCAGTAAATTAGTTAAATATGGTTTTTCTAAGAATAGCGCGAAGAAATGAGAGTCTTACCACTCCTCCCATTCTTGTTCAGGGAGGGACTGTTGAAAATATAGATTTATACTTAAACTTTCATATTTTTTAGCTTTGCTTTTAACTTTTTTAAAGCTTGATTGATTTTATCAATATTTCTGTCACGAAAAACGAGGGCAGTGGCTGATTTTGAATCTTTTATATAGGGGTAGCTACCAATTTCTAAATCTGGATAACCATTTTGAATCTCGCTTAATATTTTGGCTATTTCTTCTTCTTTGGCATAGACCGAAATATGTTCTGATAATATTGGCTCTCCTTTTTCTAAATGTTTTTTACTTTCTTGAAACATAGCTTGCATAATTTTAGGCACTCCTGCAAAAACAAAGACATTTTCTTTTTTGAACCCTGCAGCTAAAGTAACAGGATTATTTAATAAGCTTGATCCTTCTGGAATATCTGCCATTTTTAATCTAGCTTCATTTATCTTATCTTTAGGTGGATAATTTCTTAATAAATCTTCAATTATAGGATTTCTGTATAATTTTACTCCAAAAGCTTGGGCAATGGCTTCCGCGGTGATGTCATCGTGAGTTGGACCAATTCCTCCGCTAGTAAAAACATAATCAAAATTTTCTTTAGCATATTGCACTGCTTTAATTATTTCTTCCGTGTTATCTCTAATAATTTTACTCTCAACTAGATCAATGCCTAATTCAACTAATTCTTTTGCTATAAAATTAAGATTTTGATCAATTGTTCTGCCACTTAATATTTCATTACCAATGATAATAAAAGAAGCTGTTTTTGTTTGGTTGCTTTTCATATTTTTTTCTTTTATGTTGTGCAATGGGCTTGCAAAAAAACTTTTTTAGAAAAACTATGTCAATTATTATACATAATCAAGAAAATTATCAGAAAATGAGAGAGGCAGGAAAATTAGCCGCACAAACCTTAGATTTTATCACACCTTATGTAGAAGAAGGAATTACTACTTTAAAATTAAACGATCTATGTCATAATTTTATTGTTGATAATGGAGCAATTCCTGCTCCTCTTAATTATAATAAGTTTCCAAAATCTATTTGCACTTCTGTAAACCATGTTATTTGCCACGGCATACCTAAAGAAAAAAAACTAAATAAAGGGGATATTTTAAATATAGATGTAACGGTTATTTTAGATGGTTGGCACGGCGATACTAGCAGAATGTTTTATATAGGCATTCCATCAATAAAAGCTAAAAAATTAGTAGAGGTAACTTATAAAGCAATGATGCTTGGAATAGAACAAGTAAAACCAGGGGCAACTACGGGAGATATCGGCTATGCTATCCAAAATTATGCAGAAAAGCAGGGCTATTCAGTGGTCAGAGATTATTGTGGTCATGGTATAGGAAAAATCTTTCATACTGAGCCAAATATTTTACATTTTGGCCAAAAAGGTAAAGGAATAAAATTAAAAGAAGGTATGTTTTTTACCATTGAGCCGATGATTAATATTGGCAAAATTGATGGAAAATTATTAAATGATGGCTGGACGGTAGTTACCAAAGACAGATCATTATCTGCACAATTTGAGCATAGTCTTGCAGTAACAAAAAATGGTTATGAAATTTTCACAGAATCTCCAATAGGCTTATGCTAAAACAAGCTTAACTTAAAAAATAAAAAAATATGTTTAAAGGAATTTACACAGCTTTAATTACTCCATTTAAAAATGGTTTTATTGATAAAGAATCATTTGTTCATTTAATTGAAAGGCAGATAAAGGCAGGGATTGGTGGTATTGTTATTTGTGGAACCACAGGAGAATCTCCTACCATCAATCATCAAGAGCATAATTATTTAATTGATTTAGCAGTAAAAACTGCCAATAAAAAAATTAAAATTATAGCTGGAACGGGTTCAAATTCTACTGAAGAGGCCATAGCAACCACCAAACATGCAGAACACTCAGGAGCAGATGCAGCTTTAATTGTTACCCCTTATTACAACAAACCAAACCAAGAAGGTATATATCAGAATTTTTTGGCAATACATAATGCAACTAATATCCCTATCATTCTATATAATATTCCAGGAAGATGTATAGTAGATATTTCAGTTCCTTTATTAAAAAAATTAAGTTTATTGCCAAGAATAGTTGGAGTAAAAGATGCAACTGGTGATCTATCATTGCCATCTCAAGTAAAGAAAGCAACAGGTGATGATTTTGTGCAATTATCAGGTGATGATGCAACTTTGTTACCTTTTTATGCATCTGGAGGTCATGGTTCTATATCAGTTACTACAAATATTGTTCCTGAATTATATATCAAAATGTCTCAAGAATTTTTGCAGGGTAATTTAACAAATGCTTTAAAAATTCAAAATGATTTATTAGATTTAAACAAAGTATTATTTTGTGAATCAAATCCAACACCAGTAAAATATGCTCTTTCTTTAATGGGATTATGCGATTCTGAGCTAAGACTGCCTTTAGTTCTACCAAGCAAAGAAAATCAGCTTTTGATAAAAAAAGAATTAAAAAAATTAAATTTAATTTAGAAAATTATACTATTTTTGTAAGCGAGGTTTTATTAGTAGTTGTTTGGCAAACAAGGCGAATTAGAGAAAAAGGAGTTATTTATAACAAAAATAACCCTTTTTTTTCTAATTACGACACAGTCTGCAATGGGGGAGCTATTATTACCCCTAGCATAATTCTACAAAATACAAATCAAGTTTTCATAATTATACTATTTTAGTTTTATAATTGCTAGTATCCAACATCCCTGCCACATTACTTCGAGAATTTTTTTACATCAAGCAATCTGAACCAAATAGCTCTAGGGAACTGTTGGTAAAATAATTCTAAAAAACGGTTTTTTTCTTGCTTGACTTTATATTAGATTTTTTCTATTTTTAGTTGCTTTACTTCTTATACTATTTATTAATTGAACACTTAATCAATAATTTTTGAGAATGAAGTGATCAATTAACAATTGGAGATAGTATTATATTATTACCAAAGATTTTTGCAAAATGAAAACAATAAGTCCTGAGGTTCTTTTAAAATATGATGAGCAGGTACCAAGATATACTAGCTATCCTACTGCTCCACATTTTAGTGCTAATGTAACTGATAATATTTATCAAAAATGGCTAAAAAACCTTACTGATGATAATATTTCAATATATATTCACATTCCATTCTGTCGTAAATTATGCTGGTTTTGTGGTTGCCACACTAAAATAACTCAAAAAGACTCTCCCATAGAAGAATATTTGAAAATTCTTTTTCAAGAAATGAAATTAGTTAGTAATTTTACAAAAAACAAAAAGATTGCCCATATTCATTTTGGCGGTGGCACACCAACTATTTTAAGCCCTGCACAATTCTCACAAGTAATAAACAAACTAAAAAAATCTTTTTCTTTCAAAAACAACATAGAAATAGCTTTGGAAGTTGACCCTAGAACTGTGGGTGAGGATAAAATCAAAAATTATGCTGAAAATGGAGTTAATAGAGTTTCTTTGGGGGTTCAAGATTTTAATCCTCAAGTGCAAATCGCCATTAACAGGGAACAACCTTTTTCTTTAGTAGAAGAAATTGTCCACCTTTTTAGAAAATATAAAATTAATGACATTAATCTTGATTTTATTTATGGCCTGCCTTTGCAGACCAAAGAAAATATGCTAAAAAACCTTGATTATATCAAAAAATTAGACCCTAGCAGAATTGCTCTTTTTTCTTATGCTCATGTTCCTTGGATGAAAAAACATATGAAAATGATAAAAGATGAAGATATGCCATCTGCTACAGAAAAATTGAAGATTTATCAAATGATGTTAGAAAATTTTAAGAAGCAAGGTTTACTAGCAATCGGCTTAGATCATTTTGCTAAAAAAAATGATTCTTTGGTAAAAGCTTTTTTAAATAAAACTCTAATTAGAAATTTTCAAGGGTATAGCAACGATCCTGCTAGCAATTTAATAGGATTAGGAATTTCTGCTATTAGTTTTTTAAAAGATCAAGGATATAGCCAAAATAAATTAACTATAGATGAATATAAAAAAGATATTTTTGCCAAAAATTTTTCCATTAATAAAGGCATAGCAATTACAGAAGATGATATTTTAAGAAAAAAAGTTATAGATGAAATAATGTGTTATGGAGAAGTTGATCTACTTAAAATTAGTAATAAAAAATTAGAATATTTCAAAACTGAAATATCTTCATTAAAAAATTTATTAACAGATAATTTAATAGAAATAAAAGCAGGTAAAATTACTATAAACAATAATGCTAGACAAATCAGCAGAATAGTGAGTAGTAAATTTGATAAATATCTAAAAAAAGCAGATAAAAAACATTCTAAAACTATTTAGAATGTTTTGGAAGGGGGGCTTATACTATTTTAGTTTATAATTGACCTATAGCCTTCAATCTGCTCAGCATAAATTGCTTTTTTTAATAATCTGTTAGCTATGGCTAACAAATAATTAAAAAAAACAATTTCTACTAAACATCTTTTTGGCTATAGGTAAATTATAAAACTAAAATAGTATTAGGATCTTCCATTATTTTTTTCTGTGTTTTTCTGTTGTTCTATCTTGTTTACAAAACTATTATCGTTTCCTTGTGTTGTTTTTTGTTTCCCTTTTTTTTCTTCTGCATCTCTTTCCATATCCTCAAAACGAGAATTAGCTTTGTCATTTGTTGGTAGATGTTCTGTATGAGTTCTATCTCTTGTTTTATAATGCTTACGAATATCACGAACAGCACCAGCCCTTGCTAATTCCTTAGGATCTTTGAATATATCATTTCTTTTATTCTCATCTATTGATTCTTTACATTCTTCTATTATATCTTTTTTAGAATCTATTTTTTTTGTTTTATTTGTTATTACTTCTTCTTTTTTCAATAACTGATCATTTTGGTTTTTAAGAGTTGCTTCTACTTTTAAGCCTTGGTTAATTATTTTTTTTATTTGATCAAATCTACCTTTGTTTTCACCTTCTAGCTCGAATATATCATTTTGATTGTTATTAAAAATTTTATTTATCTCACTCATTGATGCCCCATCTTTAATAGCATCTTTAATATCTGTTTGAAAATCTTTAACAAGATCATCTTTGCTACCATTAATATAATTTTTTACTTTATTATACCAACCTACGACACCTGCTTTTCCAACACTAGAAGCAGCTAATTTTTCTGTAGCCGTAGCAAGTACTGTTTTTATCTGAGACATTTCTTTTTCTTGACCTTTTATGTTTTTTTTATATTCCTCACAACCACCTTCTGATTTAGACTTATCATGTAAATCTGTTATTAAATCACTTAAAGCATTTTTGTACTTATAAAAAGGTTTTTTACTTTCATTAACAGCATCATGAAAAACTTTCTTACTATCTTTTTCTCCAGTATGTCCATGCTGTTTTATAGCCTCTTCATTATATGCTTTATCAAAAAGCTTGACTTTACTATCCATATCTATTTCTATCCCTTCTATTTTTCTAAACTCTGTAATAAGAACTGAGTATAAATTAGCATCTTCTTTTGTAATAAATTTATCTTTATTCCATGATTGAGGAATCTTGCTATTATCTTTAGTTACTGTTCTGTTTGCTTGCAATTGAGTATTGGAGAAGTTATTTTGCTGTTTAGTTTCTTGTTGCATAAATTCTTGTTGTGTAGATCCTTGTTGTTTAGAGCGGTTAGATTCATATTCAGTAAATGTTCCTTCTATTTTATTCTTTTTAAACTGTGCAAACTCTATATTTACTTCTATCCCTTTTTTTACCAATTCTTGTTGCTCAGGACTAAGTTTTTCATATGTAGCATATTCAGCTTTACCTAATCTCACAGTTGACTTACCATCTTTACCTATTTCATATTCAGCATTGCTAAGTATTCTTGACACTGCTTGATCGGGGATTTTATTTTTAAAAACATCATCATTTACAGATATATTGTCTTTATCATCTAGCTTAAAAGCATTCCAACTTTCTGCCTTCAGATCTCTTATCAATGTTGCTAAATCTGATAAGCTATTTTCTTGCTGTTCTATATTAATTTTAGCCTTTTCCTGTCCCATACCTTCAATTACAATTTCTGGTTCTGATGTTGTTTCAATTATATTTTTTAGCTCTGGTGTTGATTCAATTACAATGTCTAGTTCTTTATACCTAAGTACATCTTCATCAGAATGATCTGCCTGCCCTTCGTTTGGTTCTCCATCACTAGGCTCAGTAGAGGAATCTAGAGTGAGAGCAGGAATATTAGGATCTTGTTCTCTTGGTTCTTCTTCTGTAGTCTCATGTTCTTTCTGACTATTTTCTGCTTCTTCTATTGGGTATCTATTTCTTTTTGTATCAGAAGTGGAAGGGCTAGGTAAAAGTGTATCAAGTTTCTTCTTAGGAGATAAATTATCTATCTGTTTTTTTTCTGTTGTTATTTTTGCAGAAACAGAAGATCCATTAATTCCTGCCCCTTTATTACTCTTTTCAGTTAGTAAATCTTCTTTCCTGTGTTGTATAGGTTCAATTTCCGCTTGTTCTATTTTAAGATGGGGCAAATTTCCTGTATGGAGATTTGTGTCCAAAGACTTTTTCTGCCATTCTTGTTGTTTTTCATCACTAGATCCTTGCTCTTTTCTACTTGAGTTATTTTCTTGAGATCCTGCTACTGGATCTGAATGTTTGTTTTTTCTAATTTCATTATATGTTCCTTCAACATTATCTACATCCAGCACCTTTTTTTGTTCTACTTCTTCAGTACTATTATTTGTAAAAACCTGTTTTGATAACATTTCTGGTTCTTCTATTGTTAAATTTTGAGAACTAACATCAAAATTTGTTTCTATTTTTTCAGTCTTAACATCTGCATTAGAATCTGTATAATTCTGTGCTGAAACATCATTTTCTACTTCTATTATCTTATCTTCTAACTCTTTTGATACTCTCTCTGTTCGTATATTTGACTCATAAGTACTATTATAATCTGAAATATTTCCATCAGAACTAGATTTTTCTGTATCTGTTAAACCTTGAGAACTAACATCAGTAAAATCCTCTAGAATTTTTTTGTCTGTTGTTTTCACACTATTAACACTAGCAATATCTAAGCCTTCTCCATTATTCCCTAATTCTGTATCTTTATTTTTAACAACTATATTATTATTATTAGTGCTTCTTAATTGTTGAGAAACAGGACTAATAGGCTGAATAGGTGCTGTTACAGAAACAACATTCTGAAGAGATGCCTCTGTTATTTTTGTTGCTTTAGCTCTATATTGTGGTTGTGCTTTTGAATTTTTTTTAGGAAAAACTAAACCACCTATCTTTTGATGAGAGAGAGGTATGTTGCTATCTGCAGAAATTGAACTAGATCTTGATGTTGTAGAATATTTTTCATTAAAAGCTTCCAGTAATAAGCCTCCTATGTTTTTTAAAGTTGTTTTAATATTGTCAGTGCTTTTACTATTTTTTGGGAGAGTTAAGATTTCTATTGAACCATCTATCGCTGATTTAAATATATCTATATTATTTCTTACATTACCTTTATTACCTTCTTTAAATAAATTTTTTACTCCTGATACAAAGTTTAATCTGCATTTATTTCTATTATCTTGGTTTTTTATATTATTTAATGATTTTTCTAATGTTTTACATTTGTTTTCAAGACCCTTTTGCTTATCTTCTCTAATATAATTTTTTAAACTATTAAATAAACTGGGATTATTATTATCTGTCATATTAGTTTACCAAAAATTTTTATTCAAAGTCTCAATTTAACATTGAAATACTTATATTAATTCTAGTATAGTACAAAATAAGAGGTTGTGCAAGATTAATTCAAAATAAAATGGTAAATGGAGGTTTATGGGCAGTTTTATAACATAGTATAACCCCAGTTATGCTTTTTTTTAATAAAAAGCATAACTGGGGTTAAATTAACAATTATTAAATAATAAAAAGTGTGTTTTTTCTTAAAAAAATACTTTTTATTACAAAAATTACCATTTGGATTTTGGCAAAAAGATAACTATCTATGCAGTTTAACAGCTTTCTTAAGTTAAATCCCATAGCAGTTGCTATTGCATTCATATTATCGCCCACTTTCCCTTTAAGATAACATCTTGCCCCCCTTGAGCCATCATTTTTAATATGACCTATCACTGGCTCTATCGCATTTCTTCGTTTTTGATATTTCTTTTGCAAAATAGATAATGTTTTCTTTCTTGTTCTTGCCACAATAACATTTTTATCTTTTATTCCATGACCTTTATAGCCTTGATCAACATAAACCTCCCTAAAACTCTTGCCACTCAACCTTTCTGCTTGTTCCAAATTAGATTTTAATGTATGTCCATCATACGGATTGTTATCAAATGATTTTGCTCCTAAAACAAAATTTGACCTAGAACTTACTACAAAACCTACTTTACAACCAAACTCATATTTCTTGTGAGCTTTTCCCTTACTTATGCAACTCACATCTTCATGCCATGAATAAATCTTATTCTTATCCGTTCTTTGCTGATTGTAAATTAACTTTGCTCTTAGCAATGCTTGAAATAATTTACTATTGTTTTTCAAATCTCCTTTCTTATTATCAATATCCCTTATTACTCTACCCAAATAATTCTTTACTTTTTTCTGTTCTGCTTTTCTACCCTTTCTTGACATACTGTATCTCGCTGACATAAAAAGACTCTTTTTACCAACTATTCTATAATTCTGTCTCAATTTTATACCCTCTGCTTCTGCCAACTTTACCAAACTCTCCCTTGCTTTATGGCACAGCTTAGTATCTGTAGGATAAGTTATTGCTTTTTCTTGAACTGTGCTATCCACTGTTACCCTCTTAAAATCAGCTGATTTTAAAACTTTTGTATTTTTTGCTATTTCTATTGTTTCTGAAAACAAATATTCCATCCCTTCTTCTCCTATTCTTTTTCTAAAATACACCAAATTCTCTGGAACTGTTGGTAACTTATGCTCAAAATATCTACTTCCACAAAAATATTGATAATATGGATTCTCTACCCAAAGCTCACATATTTTTTCATCAGATTGTTTTTCTACTTCTTTTAACATCAATAATCCACACATTAACCTTATGGGAAGCCCACCTCTACCTAAATTACTATATTTTAATGAAAATTTCTCTTCCATGCTTCTCCAATCTACTAATTTTGACAATATTACTAATTTATGTTTCATATTTATGATATTTACTAATTCATTTCTGAACATATCCATATCATTTCCTGTTTGGTGAGTTTTGTGTAACATTTTTGCAAGGTTTTAAGAGTTATTGGTAATAAGCTTGTGTTTTTACTATGCAAATTATACAACTAAACCCTTATACTGCAAGGCTTTTTATAGTTGATGATTTTGCAAGAATAGAAATCTATTTTTTATATCTTCTTCTAAATAACATTATAAATAATGTAAAGATTATTATCATCAATATGGCATTTAGAGCAAATAATTGTTTTATTATTATACTATCTTTATTATCTATCTTTTTATTAACATCTTCATTAAAATCTTTTTCCTCCAATACAATATCCTCTCCTGTTATTTTAGATAATTTTTCTATAATCTTTTCTTGCTTACTTGCCATATTATCTTGCTTACTTGCCATATTCTCCTGCCTTTTAGCCAATTCTTGAGTGGCTGAGACATTTAGCATTGCAACTTCACTATAAGCAATAGACTTAAAGTCTTTTACTTCTCTTCCATAAATAAATAATGATTTTGCTTTTTCTATTTTTTTATAATTACTATCTGATAATTTTATTACAAATTTCTTGCCACTTACAGAGGTAATTTCTTCTTTTACACTTTTTTGATTTTTCTTTAATTTTCCAATTAATATTTTAACTTTCTCTCCTTTTTTTAATCCATAAGATTTTACTCCTGTAATTTCTACTTTGTTATTAACTAATAATTTAAATGATTTAGCTTTCTTATAAATATCAGGTATAATATTTTTTCTTGTAAATACTGCTTGTGGATAATGCTTTTCTAATTGTTGAGCTATTAACATCTTCTCTTTTTTATCACCATATTGAATTTTATCTTTTCTTAAATAATCTGTTATTTCTAACTTTTTAATAATTGATAAATCTTGTTTACTATCACTTATTCCTTTTATATCTTTTATTCTTTTATCTGAACTATTAACATAAGCAGAACCTCCAGTTACACTTCCAGTTGCCTCAAGATCACCAAATACCTCTACTTTATCTTTAGAATAAAATTTTATATCTCCACCAAAATGTGTAAATGAAAAATCGCCGTCATAAATTGTTGAGATATACGTCTGAAAAGCATCCCCAAACCCAATTCTTGCACTTTCACCATTTGCATCATAACCATTTTCTCCCCTTATTCTTAGATCTCCTCCTATATGAGCCTCATTAGCAATAATGTCTCTTCCCCCTGTTGCTAGATCACCTGAAAATTTCATATTTCCTGTTGCTTTTATGTTACCATTTACCTCTAATTTTTCACCAGGATTAGCTGTTCCTATTCCTACATTTCCATCATTTAATAATGTCATTCTGTTAAGAAAACCTGTGCTATAAATACTTAAATCCCCTTGATAGCTTAATAGAGTTTCTCTTTGATTTGCTACATCGTCTTTAATTTGCAAATACACTGATCCATCTCCTAATTCTATTCTGGCTTCACCTGCTATGCCGTCATTCCCTATATTATCTCCTACTACTCTTAATCTTGTGTTATTTACCAGCATCCTTATACCTGATGAGTTGTTTAAAGACCCTGTTATCGCTAAATCTCCTGCTATTGATGTACTTCCTCCTATTGTTGCTGTTCCTGTTGTCTGTAATGAAGTTGCTGTTATTGCTCCAAAACCTGCTGTTCCTGTTGTTACTATATTATTTGCTCCTAAGTCTAACGATCTATTTATACTAAAATCATTACCTACTGGATCATATGTTATGATTCCTGTTTGAGTTACACTAGATGCATCTTTTCCTTCAAAATTAATATTTACTAATGCAGAATCTGTTATGTTCTCCAAACTTAACTGATCTCCTGTTGTTCCTGTTATTGAAGTATTACCACTTACTTCTAACCTGTCTGTCAAAGCATTTGTTCCTGTGCCTATTCCTACATTTCCAGATGTATCTATTCTCATTCTTTCGGTTGCTGTATCATTAGTAAAAAAATCTAAATTTGCTCCTGATGCTGTTAATTTACCTCCTATTTTACTGTCTCCTGTCACGCTTAAATCTCCACTTCCTGCTATATCACCCTCTACATCTAATTCTATTCCTGCTCCTACTGTCTTTCCTATTCCTAAGGTTGTTCCTGTTAATTTTGAATCTGTTCCTACTGTTAAACTTGTAGTTATTGTCTCATCTGCTGCTAAATTTGCTGATGCTCCTACTTCAACTCCATCTTGATCATAATATTTTCCTGATATTTGCATATTTCCATCTATAAATAACTTTGGTGGATTTGCTGTTGTATCTACACTGTTAGTTACAGATATTATTGTAGCAGGCACTGATGAACTTGATCCTATTCTTAAATCTCCTGCTATGGTTGAATTTCCTGTTCCATCTACATCTAATATTCCTCCTGTTGTTTGAAGATTTCCACTCGTGGTTATCAATCCTGACCCTGCATCTAATGAAGTTCCTGTTATTGCTCCAAAACCTGCTGTTCCTGTTGTTACTATATTATTTGCTCCTAAGTCTAACGCTCTATTTATACTAAAATCATTACCTACTGGATCATATGTTATGATTCCTGTTTGAGTTACACTAGATGCATCTTTTCCTTCAAAATTAATATTTACTAATGCAGAATCTGTTGTGTTTTCTAAACTTAACTGATCTCCTGTTGTTCCTGTTATTGAAGTATTTCCACTTACTTCTAACCTGTCTGTCAAAGCATTTGTTCCTGTGCCTATTCCTACATTTCCAGATGTATCTATTCTCATTCTTTCGGTTGCTGTATCATTAGTAAAAAAATCTAAATTTGCTCCTGATGCTGTTAATTTACCTCCTATTTTACTGTCTCCTGTCACGCTTAAATCTCCACTTGCTTCAAAATCACCTGTTACATTTGTATTATTCATTAGAGTAAAATTATTATTCAATCCAGAATATTCTATGTAGCCAGTTCTAGTAGTGCTAGTTAGACCATTATCAGTTGTAAATTTTGCAGACATAGCCATAGTTACCTTATAATTATCTGTATTATTTGTTGGTTCATTATTATTCGATATTGTTACACTGTGTCTAGATACAATATTGTTATTCACAACCATAACATTCTCATTATTATGTTTAAATCTCAACAGATTGTTTACAGGGCTATCTATTTCATAATTTTTTATTTTTATAGCATCTACTTTTATATTACCATCTACTTCTAACCTGTCTGTCAAAGCATTTGTTCCTGTGCCTATTCCTACATTTCCAGATGTATCTATTCTCATTCTTTCGGTTGCTGTATCATTAGTAAAAAAATCTAAATTTGCTCCTGATGCTGTTAATTTACCTCCTATTTTACTGTCTCCTGTCACTCTTAAATCTCCACTTCCTGCTATATCACCCTCTACATCTAATTCTATTCCTGCTCCTACTGTCTTTCCTATTCCTAAGGTTGTTCCTGTTAATTTTGAATCTGTTCCTACTGTTAAACTTGTAGTTATTGTCTCATCTGCTGCTAAATTTGCTGATGCTCCTACTTCAACTCCATCTTGATCATAATATTTTCCTGATATTTGCATATTTCCATCTATAAATAATTTTGCTGGATTTGCTGTTGTATCTAAACTGTTAGTTACAGATATTATTGTAGCAGGCACTGATGAACTTGATCCTATTCTTAAATCTCCTGCTATGGTTGAATTTCCTGTTCCATCTACATCTAATATTCCTCCTGTTGTTTGAAGATTTCCACTCGTGGTTATCAATCCTGACCCTGCATCTAATGAAGTTCCTGTTATCGCTCCAAAACTAACTGCTCCTGTAGTTGTTATAGCTCCTGAACCTCCATCTAATGAAGTTCCTGTTATCGCTCCTGCTGATGTTATTGTTCCTGTTCCTGTTGTTGCTATATTTCCAGATGTTGTTAAACCACCAGTTCCTCCATCTAATGAAGTTCCTGTTATCGCTCCTGCTGATGTTATTGTTCCTGTTCCTGTTGTTGCTATATTTCCAGTTGTGCTTATATTTGTTGTTAAACTTGTAAAATCTATCGCTCCTACTTCATTACCACCTAAATCATAATATTTTCCTGATATTTGCATATCTCCAGCTACATATAATTTTGTATCACTTGGTGTTGTACCTGTTATTGAAGCATTTGTACGAAAATCTGCATAATTATCACTTGTTCCTACTCCTACACTTCCTGCTATAGTTGAACTTCCTGTTCCTCCTATGGTTAATTCTCCTGTTGTTCCTGTTGTTACTATATCTCCTGATGTTGTTAAACCACCAGTTCCTCCATCTAATGAAGTTCCTGTTATCGCTCCTGCTGATGTTATTGTTCCTGTTCCTGTTGTTGCTATATTTCCAGATGTTGTTAAACCACCAGTTCCTCCATCTAATGAAGTTCCTGTTATCGCTCCTGCTGATGTTATTGTTCCTGTTCCTGTTGTTGCTATATTTCCAGTTGTGCTTATATTTGTTGTTAAACTTGTAAAATCTATCGCTCCTACTTCATTACCACCTAAATCATAATATTTTCCTGATATTTGCATATCTCCAGCTACATATAATTTTGTATCACTTGGTGTTATACCTGTTATTGAAGCATTTGTACGAAAATCTGCATAATTATCACTTGTTCCTACTCCCACACTTCCTGCTATAGTTGAACTTCCTGTTCCTCCTATGGTCAATTCTCCTGTTGTTCCTGTTGTTACTATATCTCCTGATGTTGTTAAACCACCAGTTCCTCCATCTAATGAAGTTCCTGTTATCGCTCCTGCTGATGTTATTGTTCCTGTTCCTGTTGTTGCTATATTTCCAGATGTTGTTATAGCTCCTGACCCTGTATTTAATGAAGTTCCTGTTATCGCTCCAAAACTAACTGCTCCTGTAGTTGTTATAGCTCCTGAACCTCCATCTAATGAAGTTCCTGTTATCGCTCCTGCTGATGTTATTGTTCCTGTTCCTGTTGTTGCTATATTTCCAGTTGTGCTTATATTTGTTGTTAAACTTGTAAAATCTATCGCTCCTACTTCATTACCACCTAAATCATAATATTTTCCTGATATTTGCATATCTCCAACTACATATAATTTTGTATCACTTGGTGTTGTACCTGTTATTGAAGCATTTGTACGAAAATCTGCATAATTATCACTTGTTCCTACTCCTACACTTCCTGCTATAGTTGAACTTCCTGTTCCTCCTATGGTTAATTCTCCTGTTGTTCCTGTTGTTACTATATCTCCTGATGTTGTTAAACCACCAGCTCCTCCATCTAATGAAGTTCCTGTTATAGCTCCTGCTGATGTTATTGTTCCTGTTCCTGTTGTTGCTATATTTCCAGTTGTGCTTATATTTGTTGTTAAACTTGTAAAATCTATCGCTCCTACTTCATTACCACCTAAATCATAATATTTTCCTGATATTTGCATATCTCCAGCTACATATAATTTTGTATCACTCGGTGTTGTACCTGTTATTGAAGCATTTGTACGAAAATCTGCATAATTATCACTTGTTCCTACTCCCACACTTCCTGCTATAGTTGAACTTCCTGTTCCTCCTATGGTTAATTCTCCTGTTGTTCCTGTTGTTACTATATCTCCTGATGTTGTTAAACCACCAGTTCCTCCATCTAATGAAGTTCCTGTTATCGCTCCAAAACTAACTGCTCCTGTAGTTGTTATAGCTCCTGACCCTGTATTTAATGAAGTTCCTGTTATCGCTCCTGTTAATGTTTCTCCTGTTGTTATTACATTATTTGCTCCAAGATCCAATGCTTTATTTATTATAAACTTCTCATCCTTTGATGAATATTCTATTATCCCACTACCATCTTTTTGTATTGCTCCATCTGATCCAGTTGACATAAAATTTATACTTGATCTATTGTCACTTATTGTTCCTGCTACTGATGTTGTTAAATTCTCCACAATTAACTGATTTCCTGCTGTAGATGATGATCTTATATTTCCTGATGTTATATTATTTAATCCAAGATCCAATTTTTTATTTATTATAAACTTCTCATCCTTTGATGAATATTCTATTATCCCACTACCATCTTTTTGTATTGCTCCATCTGATCCAGTTGACATAAAATTTATACTTGATCTATTGTCACTTATTGTTTCTGCTACTGATGTTGTTAAATTCTCCACAATTAACTGATTTCCTGCTGTAGATGATGATTTTATATTTCCTGATGTTATATTATTTAACCCAAGATCCAATGCTTTATCAACTGTAAATCTCTCATCTTTTGGTGAATATGATATTGTTCCTACCTTACTATCAATATTACTTTGTGCTATATTAGTTGAAATATCTGTATCATATTTTGCTTTAAAAACAATAGCTGAACTGTTAGAACCATTATCTATCGCATTTACAACATTAATTATATCTAAATCACCTGAATGATTAATATCCGTAGTTGTTAAAGACCCATTTATTGATAAATCTCCTATATTACTTAAACTCATTACCCTTGTTCCATCTGATCCTTTTTGTATATTTGTTCCATTTCCTTTATAAAAACTCAACCCTCCCAAATGATCATGAATTATTGCAAATGAACTTGATGTTCCTTGTCTTAGTGATATACCTATATCTTTATCACTAGTATTCGTATTTGTAAAACTTGCTACCACACCATCATTTGTTGCCGTTAGATTTGTAAAAATCTTTAAATCTTCTCCTATTAAATTTGCTGGTAAAGTTGATGCTTCTGTTATTGGGTTTCCATTTCTATCCAAATAATGCCCTGATATTTGAATAGAGCCATCAATATATAGTTTTCTTGATATGTTTTCTAAAAATGCTGTTACTACATCTGAGGGATAATTTGATGTTCCAATTGCTACCCTACCTAATATTGTTGAATCTGTCGTTAAAGAACTAGTTTGTATAGCACTTGCTATAATATTTCCTGCTGTAGATGTAATATCTCCTGAAGTAATAATATTTCCTCCTGTTATCCTAGTATTATTTGGTGTAGAACCTATCGTTAATCCTGTTCCAAAAATTCCATCTTCTGGTAAAGTAGCTATTGCTAGATTCCCGCTAGCATCTAAATAATCTCCTGTTACTTTGATATCTCCCATAATATGCAATTTACTATCAGGAATAACTGTTCCTACACCAACATTTCCACTATTTAAAACTGTTAAGTTTATTTGCTCTGTTCCTGATATTATACTATTAACATCTAATCTATCATTTGCACCATTATATCTAATTATTGCTCCATCTTCTGACCCAGATGTTACTTTCTCCAGCAATTTTACTCCTGCATTGTTATCCTCCCCTCCTGATATTAATATATTTTGCTCATTTGTTCCTCTAACATCTAGTGTTTCACTTGGATTATCTGTTCCTATTCCCAATCTTCCTAAATCTGATAATCTCATTAATAATGTTCCTACATTACTATCACTTCTTCCTTGATAAAAATCCAATCCTCCTGCTTGATGATCACTTGCAGATCCCTTTCCTGCATTATGTATAATTGCAAATGAATTTGTTTCTTCATTTACTACAGGAACTATATTTCTTTGCACAAATGATATTCCTACCTCCCCTCCATTCTCATCTCCATCTCTTACCAAGCCTAATAATATACCATTATTTAGAGCTGAACCTAGTCTTGTGACCTTTTCTATGCTTGCATTACTTGGTAATGTAGCTGATGTTGTAATTGGATCACCAGAGCTACCCAAATAACTCCCTGTTATTCTAATGTTTCCTATTATAGTCAATGCTTCTGTAGGAGCATCATCACCTATTCCTACATTTCCACTTACTATCATATCATCTGTAACTCTAGCATCTCCACTTACATGCAATCTCTCAGTTGGATTATCATTTCCTATACCTAAGTTTCCATTATCTGATAATCTCATCAATAATGCCCCTGCTGTATTTCTATCTCTTCCTCCATAAAAATTCAATCCTCCTGCTTGATTATCACTTGCAGTTCCTTTTCCTGAATTATGAATTATAGCAAATGAATTTATACTATCTTGTGAAAAAGATAATCCAACATCTCCTTCTCCTACTCTTTCAAATGATGCTACTATACCATTTGAAGCATTATTTTCTACAAAAGGAATATCTGTTCTTTTTACAACTAAATTATTAATATTCGCCTCACCTTCTATTTCTACATTACTAAGTTTTGAATCTCCATCAAGATCTATTTTTAATGTTGAATTTGAATCACTTACCAAACTTCCTCCTATGGTAACATTCTGATTTCCTGCATAAACTCTTCCACTAGCTGTTCTTCCAAACAAATTTGCCAATACATCATTTCTTTTTGACGATGTTGCTATTTCTCCATTTGATCCATCTGATAAAATAAGTGGGTTTGATTCTGTTCCTATATCGCTACTATTAAATATATTACTTATTTCTATTGAGCTTGATATCTTTTTTTGTTCTCCTTTGGCATTATAAGCCCCTTCTCCACTCTCTCCATGAGATATAATCGCAAAAATATGACCAGATGAAGCTTTTGTCCCTATATCATTATCTTTTGCATATAAGGTATTTTCATTATGCTTATTTATTGCTGTTTCATCTTTTGTGGCATTTTTTGTTACATAATATGAGAATTTATTACCCCATTTATCAAACATATATTTATCACTTATACCTAATTCTTCTGTTGGCAAAGATCCATAATAATATTTTCCTGAAGAAATTTTGATTTCATTATCATCTCCTGATTTTGTATATTCTTCATCTTCTGAAGATAAATCTATTCGAGCAGGTAATGGCAATTTACCATAAGATTTATAATATGATGATATAGCCTCTGTTACAAAATTACTTTTATTTCTAGTATCTTGTATCTTAGTAGATTTACTAGATAAAATCAAAAAATCCACCGCAGGAATTGCAAGTATCGCAACTATTGTAAGCACTATTGCTAATTCCAATAATGTAAATGCTTTTTTTATATTTTTTTTCATAACTCCTTAGTAATTATTATTAATAAAAAAAGTT
>CBDCUE010000020.1:0-122959 GCA_965222515.1 Rickettsiales bacterium
ACCAAATGGTTATGATAAAACTTTTGCTGAACTATCAAGTGATATTAAGCAAGAAATATCACATAGGGCTGTTGCCTTAGAAAAAATGAAAAGGGATTTCTTGAAAATATAATTTTAATATATTATAAGATGGTGGTCAGAGGCGGGCTCGAACCGCCGACACAAGGATTTTCAGTCCTTTGCTCTACCAACTGAGCTACCTAACCACAACATCTTAAAAAGTTAATTGCTTGCAATATAAATACTAAATATTAAAAGTGAATAAAAAAACCAAAAATGAATGAAATAATTATAGATACTTCTTTTAGTGTAGTAAATTTAGCATTAAAAAAACAAGATAAAAAAATTTATCTTAAAAAAAACATTATTTTAAATAAGCAGGCAGAAAATTTAGCTTATGAATTAAAAGAATTGTTAAAAGATTCAGATTTAGAAACAAAAGATATCAATCAAATATATTGCATTGTGGGACCTGGAAGCTGGACAGGTATTAGGGTTGCCATTGCTTTAATAAAAGGATTGATGTTAGTGCATAAGAATATTAAAGTTTTATCAATATCTAGTTTTATGTTATATGCTATTTATGTAAAAAATATCAAACAAAAAAACATTAATATTTTGATTGATTGTGGTAAAAACAAAGAGGAGTTTTTTTATTTAAAACTTAATAATAAATTCAAAAAACTAACTAAAGAAAGGGTTGTTTCTTATCAAGAAGTTTTAAGCAAAGACTTTTTTTCTCAAGATGAAATAATTGTTGGCAATTTTCCTATAGACTTTTTTGTAAATAATAACAATGCTACTAATGTCAATTATCAAGAGCTAGAATTAGATAAGATTTTTTCATATGATTTAATGGCTGAAGAAAAACTCACTCCTCTTTATGTCAAGGGAGTATATAATTTATAATATAAAAATTATGAAAAAAAAAGAAAATCTAATTAAAGTTGATTGGAATATAAGTCGCTTTCATAGTGTAGAAGTTCAAAGGAATTTCTTTATTGTTATGATTTTGTCTTTATTTATTTTTTTGTTATTTGGTTCAATGCTTATTCTTTATGCTAGTCAAGCTAAAATTATAGAGCCATTTGTGGTAGAAATAGATAAAAAAAATATTTCTCCTAAGGTAATAAAGCCTATAAAATTAAAAACTTATAGAGCAGATAGTGCTATTATTGAATATTTTCTATATAAATATATTAATGCTAGAGAAAGTTATAGTTTTTATAGTTATAAATTTAATTATGGACAAGTGGTTAGAATTATGTCAGTTAGTAATATATATACATCCTTTATAGCAAAAGAAGGCAAAAAAAACCAAAGAAGTTTTGTCAATAAATATAGAGATAAATATAAAGTAGAGGTGATAATTAGTGATATTAGAAAAATAGATAATTATAAAGAAATTGAGTTATTGAAAAAACATATTAATCTTAGAACTGAAGAGATTACCAAAAAAGAAACAAAAAAAATTCTAATAAAATATAAGTTCTTGCCAAATTTACTATTATCAGAAGAAGATAAATTAATCAATCCTCTAGGTTTTGTTGTTTCTGAATATTATGTTATAAAGTAATTTTGAGTTGTGCAAGGTATAAAAGTTTACTAATCTCCTAACAGATAGATTGTAACAAAATAGAAAAAAGGCTCGGTGTTATATAACTCCTCCCTTGCAGACTGTGTTGCAATTAGTAAATTTGTGTATTTGACAAGAAATATCCCCCGCCGTCATCCACGGAGAAGCGGAGATCCATTGTAGCAAAGGTCTGTAAAGACTGCAATTTTCCTTGGATCCCCGCTTCTCCGTGGATGACGACGGGGGAGGTTTTTTTCTAAAAAATGTTGTTTTTGCTATTATGGGACTGTTGGTTTTTTATAAAAAAAGAGTGCAAAAAGGGAATAAAAAGTTATACTAATACTATTTTAGTTTTATAATTGACATATAGCCTTCAATCTGCTCAGCATAAATAAATTAAACAAGAATAATACCATTAAATGAATTGGTATCTATGAATCATATATACAGGAAGTTTAAAAGATTGTGGAATTTATCATATGTAGAAAAAGAATTAAAGAATATAGATCAATCAAAAACGAAGTTAGGATATGGTTCAGTTTGAATGATAAATTTTCTCAATTGATTTGATTTTATAGGGACTAGTTTCTTTAAATTCTGTTTTTTAGCAGGATTTATAGGAGCAATAGTTAAAGTAAGTCAAAATCATCTTCAATTGTGAGATTTTTTACAAAATTTTTAATTTTTTAAGATTTTTAGCAAAAATAAGCTGTTTTGATAAAATTTCCCCCTAAGTGGTATAAATGCTATCTTTTGAATATGTGTAAACCGTGCATAACAAGGCATATTAGGAAAATACTTTTGTAAATTAGCCTTTGCAAACTCAATATAATAATTTTTAAAACAATCATAACTACTATTATTATACAATATTAATATACACATTATCTCACTAGATTTAAGCCTGTCCTTCCGTTCTTTCCTTAATTTACTACTCTTTTCTGATATTAATTTTTGATTGAAGTACTTAAAAAATAATTTACAAAAATCATCTATTTGACAATATAGTTTTATTAGTTCAATATCACTTACTAGCATAGCTTTTTTTATTTAGGTTAAAAAAATATTAAAATGTCTATGCTAACTTTTTGCAAGGCTTTTTATTAAAAAAAAGCATAACTGGGGTTATATTAATATTTTGATTATTTTCTTCAGTTGTCTGTCTGTTGTTTTGATTTTCTGCATCCAAAGTATTTGTGTTCACAATAAAATCGCTCAGATTATTTATGTTTCCTGACAAATCAGCTTTTTCTATAATAGATTTAAATAATGATGCTATATTACTATTTACTTTTTCTAATATTAATTCTTATCTGTAACAATAGTAGCACAAATCATATCGTGAATTGCATATCTATGTTTTCTTCTAATTGATGGCTCATACCATAGAGTCATAGCTGTTCCTGCAATTAGACAAGCTATATATTTTTTAGCAAGCAAAGATAAAAAACTAACTAGAATAAAACACCAAGGGAGTAACCCTACCAAATATCTAACCAATGAATCTTTACCAGAAAAAACAGAATCATCTTGCTTTGCAATAACAATTTTCATTAGCTTTTTTCCAAAACTATTTTTGATTTTTGATATAGGCATAAATATCCAATAACAAGAACCTGTTATAAATACAATAAAACACACAATGAATACATCACTACTAAACTGATGATTTAAAAAAAAATCTAAAATTTGCTGATTACTCCACAAAGCACTTTTTTCATCCACAGCATTCATATCTTGAAAAAACCCTAAATGTTTTTTTTCTAGCCAAGAAAAATATAATAATATAAAAACTATATATCTAAGCATAGTAACCAAAGCAATATCAATGCCATAAGCAAGAAATCTTTTATGCTTATTGGCAAACCTGCTTAGATATAGTTTATCTTTGATTAACACAGAATAATTTTTAAATTATGCAGAAATTACTTCATCTCCTTTTTTCCAATTTACAGGACATAACTCCCCTGATTGCAATGCATCTAAAGTTCTCAACACTTCATTAGGATTTCTTCCTGTGCTAAGATTATTTACCGAAATATGCTGAATAGTATTTTCAGGATCAACAATCACAGTAGCTCTTAATGTTACCCCTTCATTTCTATCTAAAATTCCTAAACTAGCTGATAATTCTCTTTTTACATCAGCAATCAAAGGATAAGGTAGATCTTTTAATGTTTCATCTTTATTTTTCCAAGCAAGATGAACAAATTCAGAATCAATACTTCCACCAAGCAACACAGCATCTCTTGATTTAAAATCTTCATTTAAATTTGCAAAAGCAACCATTTCAGTAGGACAGATAAAAGTAAAATCTTTTGGGTAAAAGAAATATACTTGCCATTTTCCTGCATAAGTTTGATCTGTTACATCTATAAAAGCAGACTTTAGATCATTACCAATTACTGCTTTTACTTTAAATTCTGGTAATTTATCTCCTATTGTTAACATAGTTTTGTAATTATAGTTAGTTATTAATAATATCTCACTAGGATATTCTAATTAGAAGAAAAATCAAGAGCTATAATTGAAATTCTTAACAGTTTTTTAAATAAGGACTTGACTTGAATCTTGAACCAAATTTCTTTTCTAGTTTTTTTAATCTTTTTATTACCTCATCCATTCCTAAATTTTTAGCATATCTAATTAAACCACCTCTAAATGCAGGGAATCCTGTTCCCATTATCATTGCCATATCTAAATATTGATAATTCTTTACTATCTTTTCCTCTAAACATCTAGCAGCCTCATTTACCATAATTAAAATTAATCTATCTAAAATATCTTGCTCTGTTTGATCTGTATTGTTTTTTTTACAAATATCTTCAACCTCTTTATTTACCGTCATTTTTCCTTTATATTCATAAACTCCTTTTTTAGCTTTTTTTCCCAAAAGTTTCTTTTCATTGTATATTTTATCAATTAATGGAGCTACTTTCATTCTTGTTCCATAAGATTCCTCCAGTGTTTTTGCTACTTTATAACCAACATCAAGACCTACTGTATCAGCTAAGATAAAACAGCCCATAGGCATACCAAAATCTTGAGCTATTTTATCAATTTTTTTAACATCTCCTATTTCATCTAACAGCAAAAATGACTCATTCATAAAAGTAAGTAAAATTCTATTTACTAAAAATCCTGCACAATCTCCTACTACAATTGGAGTTTTTTTGGCTTTTTTGATTAAATGCACCACAGATGAAATAGTTTTTTCCGAAGTATTTTTATGAGGAATAATTTCTACTAAAGGCATTCTATTAACTGGATTAAAAAAATGCATACCTAAAAATCTTTCATTATTTTTTAAAGATTTAGCCATTTCATTAATAGAAAGCGCAGAACTATTTGATGCTATGATAGTGTTTTTACTAATATGTTTTTCTAACTCTTGAAAAGAATTTTTTTTAATTTTTATATCTTCTATAATTGCTTCAGAAATTAAATCTACATTTTTTAAGCCAGAATAATCAATAGTAGAACTTACTAAAGCAAGGTAATTTTTTATTTCATTTTTAGTGATTTTTCTTATTTTTAATAATTGCTGATAATTTTTTGTAATTTGCTGATAACCAAGAGCAATAGCATTATAACTCAAATCTTTCATTCTAACTGGTAGTTTTAGCTTGCTAAAAAGCCAAGCAATACCACCACCCATAACCCCTGCTCCCAAAATTGCTGTGCTTTTTATTTCTACAAAATCACTATTTTGATATTCTTTTTTCAAATCTTCATTGATAAAATATAAAGAGATTAGATTTTTTGAAATTTCTCCTATTACCAGCTTTGCAAATTCTTGCAATTCAATATCTAAACCTTTTTGTAAATTACTTAAATTATGAGTTTTCTTTATTACTTCTAATGCTTTAAGTGGTGCTGGGTAATGGCCTTTTGTAACTTTTAAAATATTCTTTTTTGCTTGGCTAAAAACAACTCCTTTTAAAAATTTATCAACAAAAGATCTTTTTTTTCTTTTTTTAATTAGCTTTTTTCTAAATTTTTCATTTAATAAAGAATTTAAAAAAATAGGGAGATGTGTTTTTTCATAAAGATGAGGAAAAAAATGATCAACCAGCCCTATTTTATAAGCCTTTTTGCTATTTACTGGTTTTCCTGATAATATAATCGGCAAAGAATTCATTAAGCCAATCAATCTTGGCAATCTTTGTGTTCCTCCAAATCCTGGAAAAATACCAAGATTAACTTCAGGTAAACCTATCAATGTTTTTTCATTTTGCCCAGCTACTCTAAAATCACAAGCAAGAGCAAGTTCTGTTCCTCCCCCCATACAAGATCCATTAATATAACAAACCGTAATACAATGAAGATTTGCTAATTTATTCAAAATATCTTGCCCCATTTTTACTTTTTTTAGAGCTTCTTTCTGTGTTTTTATATCTTTTATTTCATTAATATCTGCTCCTGCAATAAAATTATCTTTTTTTGCTGATTTAATCAGCAGAACCTTAGTTTTTTTATCCTTCCTTACAATAGCAATATGATTTTCCAACTCAAACAAAACTTCTGTTTTAAGAATATTAACCCTTTGATCCTTAATATCTAAAATCAATTCCACAATAGCAGGATTATTTTTATTTTTTATCAGTTTAGTGTGCATTGTTATTTTTTAGATTTTTTGTTAATTTTAAATAAATTCTTTTCTTCTTGAAACAAAATATAATTTTCTTTTATTTTTTCTAGAAAAATATTATCTTTTTTTGGAATAAAAAAATTTTTGTCTAAATTAGAGTCAATATATTCTTCTAAAATCTTATAATAATTTTCTGTATTTTTATAGAAATTTAATAAACATAATTCATAAGATTTTTTACTCAAATATGGTGCAAAAATATATCTAGAATTGGTACAAAAGTATTTATGATTTATATCGTACCAAATTATGACAGTTTTATTTAAATTATACTGCTTTAATTGATACATATAATTCTTATTTATATCATCTCTAACAGTTCCGCTCTTTATTGTTAAAATTGGTTTTGAATTACCTATAATTTGAAAAAAAGGGATTAGTAACAAGATAAAAATGAATATTTTAAATTTTTTATTATAGAGTAAATTTATATCTATTTTTTTTATCATCTCATATAAATATATCATAGCCATAAAAACAACTATTACCTTCAAATATCTTTTTAAACTAGCAGAAACAACTGCTTCTTCATAACCAAAAATTGTTAAATGTAAGTTTAATAAACCGTACGAATAAGCAAAAAACAAAAGAACAAACATAATAAAAATTATTATTAATTGTTTTTTTGTAAAAATTTCTTTTGTATTTTTTAATGAGTTTAATTTTATAGCAAAAAAAACAAATATTAAAGATATTATAACTGATTTATGTATTAAAAATTTTAAGAAATGTTTAATAAAGCTATATATTACTTCTTTTTGTTGCTCTTTTGAGAATTCATGTGCATTCCATAATTTTTCTATATCACCTAAATAAATTTCCCAGCTATATTTTGCTAAGAAAGATATAAAAGCTATAAAAATAGAGAATAATATAATGTTTTTAATATTAGCTTTTTTGTTAAGAAAATTTATTAATAAAAATATTATTAGAGAAAAAGCTACAAGCAATATTGCAGCAGGCTTGATAATAGATATAAAAAACACCATTGTCCCAGCAAAGATACATCTCTGCTTTCCATTTAACACAAAAATTGATATAAAGAAAATAGCTGAAGATAATCCTATTAAATTTTCTACCTGTAAATAAGGTATTCTTGTTGGAATAATGAAAGATATTAAAGCAAAAATTAGTAAAATATAAAAAGTTATATTTTTAAAATCTATTCGCTTTTTTTTCAAATGAAATAGAGGTAAGAATAATGTTATAATAGCAAATATTTGTGCAAATATTATACTACCTTCTCTAAACCCAATATGTTTTATGAAGTAATATTGTAAAATTGCCGAAGCAGGTGGATAATCTACAAAAGCAAGAACACTCTTTCTTTCTTTAAATAAAAAATCATTATAAAAAAACATTTCTTTGGTCATTAACCCCCAATGATTAAAATCATCAACATGACTTAAGTAAGAAAAATATGTTCTAAAAAAATAAAAAAAGACAAAAGATAAGAATATTACAAAATATTTGTTATAAATTATTTCTTTTAATTTTGTAAAATAATAACAAGCAAAAATAATTCCAATAAAAGTCATTAGGTAAGTTGCTACATTAAGTTTTATAAAAAAACCAAAAATATATAAAACGGAAACAATGGTAGCAATAACAAAAGCAGGACAATAAAGAATAGGTATATTTAATTTTCTATTACTTACCATAGAAAACCCTGCTAAAGAAAAAAGCAATATTAATAATCCTAGAATTGACTGCACAAAGATTATCATTTTTTTTTAAAAACAAAAAAATGTTGCAAAGAAAAGCTTACGATAAAAAGACCTCCTTCGGCTAGAATTTTTGCTAGGAATATATTTATTGCAAATTTTGTAATTAAAAATATCACTAAATAATAAGCTATAATCATTAAAAATATTACTAGTAAAATATATTTTGATATTTCAAAATATATATTATTTTTAGATTTAAAAACCAATTTTTTGCCAACAGAAAAATTAAAACAACAAGCACAAAATCTAGCCACAACAAATGAATAAAAAATACTTCCTGTTAATAAATTAAATATTATAAAAGATGAATAATCTATTAAGGCTGTTAAAATTGAATTACCTATAAATCTAAAAAATACAAAATATATTTTTAAAGAATCTATTATAGGATCAAAATGCGAAGAAACATTATTATCTATATAAACTGTTGCAATTGGATATTCTTTGATTTTTATTTTGTTTTTCTTAGTTAAGAGAAGCATTTCTAACTCTAATTCATAACCATTTGATTCTATTGCTAAAATAGCTTTGAAAAATGATCTTGGTATAGCTCTCAATCCTGTTTGAGTGTCGCAAACTTTATTTTTTGAAATAAGCGAAAAAATGAATCTTGTTAAAATATTACCAAACTTACTTCTAAGTGGCATTGCAGAAGTATCCATCCTACTTCCTAATAATAATTTTTTACTGTTTTTTGATAAATCAGCTTTTTTAATTAACATATTAACATCTTGAACTGAATGCTGACCATCCGCATCTACTGTTATTATTCCTTGATATTTTTGTTCTTTAAAATTCTCTAAAAAATAATTTATTCCTGTTTTTATAGCAGCTCCCTTGCCTTGATTTTTTTGGTGACTTATTAATGTTACATTTTTTAGCTTTTTTGTTTTAGAAAAAATTTCTTTGTTTTCATCAGCCGATCCATCATTTATCAAAATAATCTTATGATTATGTAATTCTGTTACTAATTGAACAAGCTTCTCATCAGGATTATAGGATGGGATAAGAATTATATACATAAATCACAACTCATTTTTAGCATAATCTTTGAATATTTGTAGTAAATATTCTATATCGTTTTTATCATCAAAATCTATTATAAATTTTCCTTGTTTGCCATTATGCTTTATTGATATATCCATTCCTATTAAATTTGATGCTTGATAGGCTAAATCATCTAAATAATTTTGTTTTTGGGAATTGTGAGTCTCTATCAATTTGCCTTTTGCTTTTTTTTCTTTTCTTTGCATTAATTTTTCAACTGCCCTAACTGATAAATCTTCTTTGACAATTTTTTTAGCAAGAATTATTGAATCCTCTTTATTTACCAACATTTTGGCATGACCTACTGATAATTCATTACTGCCTAACATATTTTGGACTTCTTCTGGTAGATTCAACAATCTTAAAAGATTAGTCACATAAGTTCTGTTTTTTCCTAATTTACCAGCCATATCTTGGTGAGAATATTCATATTGATTAACTAATTTATCAATAGCTAGAGCCTCTTCTAAAGAATTTAGATTTGATCTTTGAATATTTTCAATCAAGGCAAGTTCATAAGCAGATTTTTCATCAACTTCCAAAATTATTGACTTAATTGTTTGTAATCCTGCAAGTTTTGAAGCCCTGTATCTTCTTTCTCCTGCAATAATTTCATATTCTCCATTCTTAGAGAAATTTTCTTTTAACAAAATAGGTTGCAAGACTCCCTTTTCTTTAATGGAATCCGCCAATTCTGCCAACTCCTCTTGAGAAAAATTCATTCTTGGCTGATATTTTCCAGCAATGATATTTTTTAATGATATTTCTTTTATTGAATCATTATCATTGATCATTGGATCATCATTATAGTTAGACCCTAATAATTCTGACAGCCCTTTACCAATATTTGAATTAACCATAAGTTTTCTGTTTGTTTTGTTTTTCCTTTTTTAAAAATTCTTTTACTAATTTTAAATATGCTTGCGCACCACTAGAATTAATATCATAAGCAAGAATTGGTTTACCAAAAGATGGAGCTTCTGCTATTCTGATATTTCTTGGTATTACTGTATAAAATACCTTGTCTAAAAAATGCTTTCTTACCTCCTTTACAACTTGGCTAGATAGACGATTTCTTTTATCATACATAGTTAATACTATGCCTTTTATTGCCAATTCTCTATTCAAATTTCTTCTTACAATAGTAATAGTTTTTAATAAATGACTCAATCCTTCTAAAGAATAAAATTCACATTGCATAGGAATCATAACTGAATTTGAAGCAACTAATGCATTAACCGTCAGCAACCCCAAAGATGGTGGACAATCTATAAAAACATAATCAAACTTTAAAGTTAGATTTTCTAAAATATTTTTTAAAACATATTCTCTTCTTTTAAAATCTTTTAAATCAAGCTCAGCAGCTGATAAATCAACAATTGTTGGAATGATCTGTAAATTTTTTATTTTAGTTTTTTGAATTGCTTTTTCAATTGCATAATTACCAATTAACATACCGTAAGAATTAAAATCCCTAGAATCAATTCCTATTCCAGTAGATGCATTTCCTTGCGGATCTAAATCTAGAATTAAAACTTTTCTACCAGTAATGGCAAGAGCAGATGCAAGGTTTACACAAGTAGTGGTTTTGCCAACACCTCCTTTTTGATTAACTATTGAAATTATCTCCATTCTTCTTTTTTAAATTTGTTATGATTAAAATAACAGATTCATCTGATGTTTTACTTCTAACAGTTTTTAATGAAAATTGCCATATTTTTTCTGCAATTTCTACTTCTTTTTGATAATTTTTTCCTTTTAAAAAAATTACCTGCAAATTACTATGCAATAAATGTTTTATCAAGTTAAATAATTTATCAAGAGAAGCTACCGCTCTTGCCGTAATCACATCATATTTTTCAAAAAAGACATTTTCCACTCTATCGTTAATTATTTTACAATTCAAATTCAATTCTTTTTTTATTTTTTCTAAAAAAAGACATTTTTTTGTTGTTGATTCAACTAAAGTAACATCATTTATACCACAAATATTTAGCACCAAACCTGGCAACCCTGCCCCCGTACCAAAATCCAGAATTTTTTGCTCTTTTTTTATTAATGGCAATAATTGATAAGAATCCTCTATATGTCTTAAAAAAATATCTTTTTCCGTGTTTTTACTAATTAAATTGAATTGCTGATTAGTTTTTAACAAGATTTCTTGATATTTTTCTAAATTATCTGTTGTTTTTTGATCAAAAATCATTTTTTCTTTGCTATTTTCTTCTTCTTTTTTTGCAATATTTTCTCTGCTTCTTTTGCTTTTTCTAATTCCTTTTCTGCATTTTTAAAAGATTCTTTTTCACTTTCTAATGTTTTTTTTGCTTCTTCTATCTTTTTCTGCTGTTTTTTCGTATCTTTTTCTTCTTTTTTAACTGTTTCTAGTTTTTTTTTCTCCACTTCTAATTTTTTTTCAGCCTTATCTGCTTTTTCTTCAGATTTTCTTAATTTTTCTCTAGCTTTCCTAAGCTGTTTTGATTCTCTTTCAGCTTCTTTATTAAAAATACTAGCTATTTCTGGATTTTCTTTTTTTAAAAACCCAGGAACTAATAATTGATGATTATCTAATTTAGGTTTGTAAGCACAAGAGCCAAGTAACAAAGCCAATAATATTGTTTTTTTCATTATTTTTTCTTTTTATTAAAAAATTCATCATAAATCAAGAGCATAGCACCTATGGTAATAAAAATATCGGCCAGATTAAAGGCAGGCCAGTGATATACACCAATATATACATCAATAAAATCAGCAACTGCACCATTTATTATTCTATCTATAATGTTTCCTAATGCACCACCTATAATAAAAGCAAAAGAATATGCAATTATTTTATTTTTTGTTTTAGCTAAAAAATATAAAATTACTAATACAATAATTGATGCCATTATCGCCAAAATAACTTGAGCATAAGCAAGATTAGAAAACATACCAAAACTAACTCCTCTATTATAAACTTTTACTAAATTTAGAAATGGAGTAAGTGGAATATAGTTATGATGCTCACTTAAAATTGCAAACATAACTTTTTTTGACCATAAATCAGATATGGTAATCACAACAGCAATAATCATTGCTTTGGTAAAAAGTTTTTTATTTGCTATAAAGTGCAATTGTTTTTTTGGCATATATAATGTCTTTACTTATTTGTTTTGCTAGTTCTTTTATAGAATTAAATTTTTTCTCCTTCCTAATGAAATCTAAAAATTCTATTTTTATTTTCTGCCCATAAATATTTTGCTCAAAATCAAAAATATAGGTTTCTAACAGAAGCTTTTTATCATCATTTATTGTAGGTCTTTGTCCATAATTTGCAACTCCATAATAAACATTTTCTCTATCATTCAAAATAGTTATTTTGACTACAAACACCCCTATTTTAATTTGACAAATATCTTGTGGCCAAAGAATATTTGCAGTAGCAAAACCAATTTTAGCACCAAATTTTTTTCCAAGAATAACCTTACCACAAACAAAAAACTTCTTTCCTAAATATTTATTAGCAACAACAATTTCTCCTTTTTCCAAAAATTTTCTAATTGCAGTTGAAGAAAAAGAATGATGATCATCATCACTTTGCTTATTTATCTTGCTTAACCTAAAACATTCTTTTTTTGCATATTTTTGCAACATCCTATAATCACCCTTTCTATCTTTACCAAAAATAAAATCATAACCTATAACTATATGCTTAACCTGCATTTTTTTAATCAAAATTTCCTCAACAAAGTCTTCTGCTGATAAATTTGCAATTTCTTTCGAGAATCTAATTAAAAAAAATAAATCTATCTTTTCTTTTTTTAGCAAAAGAATTTTATTTTTTATATCAAAAATATTAATATTCTTTATCTTTTTTAAAAAACTAATAGGGTGAGGGTAAAAAGAAATTAAAGCAGAAGAAGTTTTGTGTTTTTTTGCTATTTTCTTTACTTCATCAAGTATTTTTTGATGCCCCAAATGAACCCCATCAAAATTTCCTAAAGTAAGAACAGAATTTTGAAGATTTTCAGCTATTTTAGAATAGTGATTTATATTTCTTATTATTTGCATTTTTTTTTGCTATTACAATACCACTACAAAATCACAAAACAAGAGTAATCATAGTTTTATCAGCAGTCATTTTGCAAACAAAATGAATTACAAAAAAAGCTCGGGGTAATCGCTCCCCTCCTTGAGGGGGAACAGTTGCTCCGAGCTTTTTTTTAAAAAATTACTGCTGATAAAACCTCTCTTGCAAACAAGTTTCCAGTTTTAATCAAGAAACAAATATTTCTTCTATTTTTTCAATTTCTAACCTTAAAGTAAGATCTTCTTTTTGATCATTTTCTATTTTTTTGTAAGAATGCAAGATGGTGCTGTGATCTCTTTTGCCAAAATGATTTCCTATGTCACTTAAACTCAATTTTGTATATTTTTTAGCAAAATATATTGATAAATCTCTTGCAAACACCAATTCTTTAGTTCTTTTCCTAGAAATAATTGAGCTTGATGTTAAATTAAAATATTTTGCCAGTTTTTTTATAATAGTGCTAATAGAGGAGATATTAACATCTTTTTTCTGTGCAATAAAATCCATAATTAAATTAGCAATTTCTTGGTCACCCAATTGATTGCCAAACACTTTATTATGCATCATTATTTTATTCAATGCCCCTTCTATTTCTCTTACTGAAGAAAAATTTTGTTCCGATAAAAAATTTACTATTTCTGCTGCTAAACTATAATTTAATGCTAAACATTTTTTACTAATAATTTCTTTTTTCAAGGCCCTTCTTGGATTTTCTATATGAGTTGCTAAACCTGAAAAAATCAATGATTTTATTCTACTATCTAAATCATTAAAATCAGCAATTTTTTTGTTTGAAGTAAGAATAACTTTTGTATTACTGCAGGAAGCATTGTGCAAAATATTGCATAATTCTTTTATAGTTCCCTTTTTTCCCTCTAAAAACTGCAAATCTTCTATTAGTAACAAATCTATATTGTCAAAATGCTCCTTAAATTCATTCACTGCTTTATTTTTAACCGAAGTTCCGTAATGATAAGAAAACCTTTCTGCTGTAAGATATATATATTTCTTATTATGTTTTATTTCATTACATAAAGCATTTAATAAGTGAGACTTTCCAACTCCTACAGAACCATAAATAAAAGCAATTTTGATGTTACTAAAAAAAGAATCGCTTTTTAAAAAAGATTGGACAGTGCTAGCTGCCATTCTGTTTTCTTCTCCTATTGCATAGCTATCAAAAGTCTGGGTATAGTCTATGGGAAAAGAAATTTCACAATTATTATCATTGCTATTAATATAGTCTGCTCTAGCTAAATCTTCTTTAATCTCTAATGACTCAGATGTTTTAACAACATTATTTTTACTATTTTTAATAATAAATTTAATATCTAAAATATTTGGATTAAATTTATTAACCACCTCTAATATTTCAGCATAGCAATTATTTTCAACCCAATCTTGAATAAACCTTGATTTCAAAGAGAATGTAATATCGATAGAATTTTCTTCTTCCAGCAATAAAGTTTTTAGCCAAGTTTGGTATATAGTTTTCCCTAGGCACCTCTCTAAATCTAGTTGAAAATTATTCCAATGATAGGATAATCGAATGTCTTTATAATTTAGGCTTCCTTGCATTAAATTTATTCAGGGATTATTTTTGTTTATTATTTTTGGAATAGTTCCTTTAGCTGTTTATTGATTTTTAAAAAATAAAAAACCAGATTTAAAAGACCACTGCACAACTAATACTTAAACAAAATTGATTTGTAGAGTTTCTTCTCCCTATTTCAAACTTTAATCTTTTTGAAAAAAATCTTTAAGCTATGGCTAACTTAAATTTTTTTTAAGCAAATTAAAATTCAAACTAGTAAATCATCAATTTTGTTTTAGTATAGCCTTTAGTTTTAAGAGCTTAATTCTTAGATGTAAATAATAATTTTTCACTTTTTTGCAAAAAAAAATATTGACATTTTTTTTATCAACAAGAAACTTGTTTTCTTATAATCAAGTTAATTTTTTTTTAATTCTTTTAGCACCATATTCGTTATTTGATAAAAATATTTCTCAATTTTCACATAATAAGGATTGCTAATAGTTCTTTGAAAATAATTTAATTTTTTGACATAATCAAAACTAAACCAAAATATTAGAATTAACGACATAATAGCCAAAAAATTACTTATTTTATTAATTAACGATATTCTAATATATCCTGATTTTTTCTGAACATTAGCCACCTTTTTCATTCTATTTTTAGTTCTAGGGTGAGTTGCAAAAATTGTAACAAAACCATTATCACCTAAAAAACTAAGTGCTTTTGCAACCTGCTCTCCTCCAGATGCAAGAGCTGCTTGATAATCACAACGATATTCTGTTGCTCTACTAACATGCAATTTTAAAAAAGCAAAAACATTCAAAATAATGAATCTATAGAAAAAACTAGTTATAGAAGTAATTATCTTATAAAGTATAATTAATAAGCTAGATACAAGCCCGCCTAATATAGGTATGATATGAAATAATCTAGCGACCACATTAAAAACAGTAATGATTAAGCCTTCTACTAATTTAGTTATCTTTCCAGTTAAAATAACAAGTAAAGTTGGTAAAAAATCTTTATTTAATAGATGCGAAAGCTCATGAGCCATAATGGCCTTGATAGAGTCTTGAAATTCCTCCTCATTTGTTGCATATTTTCTGATCTGTTTAATCAGCCCTAGGGTAATCACCACCACCCTTCTCCTCATAGATCCTACTGCATAAGCATTCACTTGATCTGATTTAGAAATTAATAATTTTATATTTCTTTGTTTAAATTTTTTTTGTAATTCTTTGAAATTATTTATTATCTCTGCTACAAAATCATATTTCTTAAGATATTTATTCGCTCTTTTACAATTTTTGGTCAATCCAAAAATACTAATACCAAAAATTAAATCAAAAAATAAATATAAAATTATTAAAAAACTAAATAAAACAAAAGACAGGACTGTAATGTCTATTAGCACTTGCCTAAAAGACTCTTCATTTAACAATAATAAAGGAGTAAGCAATACAGCTATTGGTAAAAATAATATTAAAAGATTAATTATGCTTAATAAATAAACTAAAATTAATATTAAAGGTTTTGCTAGCATTTACTGAATATTGATGTTAAATTTGCAATCTTATAATTTTTCCAACATTGAAACAAACTTACAGTGAAAAAATGAAAAAAATATTTCTATTTTTAATAATTTTCAATCTAATTTATTCTTGCTCTGCTAAAGAAAAAAAAATAACAGCTAAAGAATATTACAACTTATCCTTAAAAAACATAAAAAAAGGAAATTTAATTACCGCAACCTCTTATTTAGAAGAAATTGAAAGCGAATATCCTTATTCAGAGTATATTGTAAGAGCAGAAATTTTAATAGCTTTTTTGGCATTTGTAGGGAAAAAATATGATGAAGCATTATTGTCAGCAGACAAATTCATTCAATTAAGACCTGTAAATGACTATGTCAGCTATATGTATCTTTTGAAAGCAGAGGCATCTTATTTAAAAAGATCTAATTTTTTGAGAGAGCAAGAAACGACAGAAAATTCTATCAATTCTTTTCAACAATTATTATATAGATTTCCTGATAATAAAAAATATGGTAAATTTGCAAATAAAAGAATAGAATCATTAAAAGGCATATATGCACATTATTTTTTAGATATTGCCAGAAAACATCTTTTTAGAAAAGAATATCTTCCTGCAATAAAAAGACTAAATGTAATTATCAGAAGTCTGCCACAAAGCAAAATTTCTATAGAAGCAAAATATAGATTAGTGGAGGCATATCTTGCAATGGGTTTAATCAGTCAAGCCAAATATGAAAGTAAGTTATTAACTACTAAATATCCCAAATCTGTTTGGTCTAAATATTCAACTAAACTTATAGAAAAAAATGCTAACAAAATTAAGCATTAAAAATTACCTTTTCATAGAAGAACTATCATTAGATTTTTTTAAAGGATTCACTATTTTTAGTGGTGAGACAGGGGCAGGAAAATCAATTGTCATAGATGCTTTAAAATCTTTTTTAGAAAAAAAAACTATTTTTAAAAGCAAAGACAAACCCACAATTATCTCCGCTATTTTTGACATTCAAAATAATCTGGCAGTTAAAAAATTACTAACCGATAACTTCATCATTACAGATAATAAAGAAAATATTATTTTAAAAAAAATTATTGATAACAATAACAAAACAAAATTATTAATTAATGATCAAAATGTAACAACAAAATTAATTACTCAAACTGCCAATTTATTATTTGAAATTCATGGTCAGCACGACACTAACAATTTATTTAACCAAGATAAACATTTGGAATATTTAGATTTTTCAATAAAAGATAAAAATATTTTAGCAACATTGGCAGGAAATTTTGAGCATTACAAAAATTTACTAAACAAGCTAAACATTATTAAAAAAAACCAAGAATTTTATCAAAATGAAATTATTTTTTTTGAAGAAGTAATTAATAACTTAGAAAAATTAGATTTGGATAATAATAATTATGATGAATTATTATCAGAAAAAAACAAATTAAAAAAATCTGCCTCAATACAAGAAATAAAAAACAAATTACAAGATAGGTTTTCTAGTGGTGGAAATTTTATTGGCGAAATTATTTCTTCACAAAAATTATTGTTTAGTTATATTAATGACAGCCCTAATTTTGAAAATATTTCAGTAGAAATAGAAAAAATATTAAATTCTTTTGCAAATATTGAAGATCTTTTAACAGCAAGCGAGAATAGCCTAATCAATAGTGAAGATTTAGAAATATTACTTTCTAATTTCAAAACTTCTGCTAGAAAATATCAAAAAACTCCAAATGAGTTAAAAAGTTTTTTGCAGGAATCTAATAAGAAACTATGTGATTATAAAAAAAAATTAGAAAATTTAGCTGATTTGGACAAAGAAATAATTGAAGCAAAAAAAATATATTTAAAAAATTGTCAAAAAGTAAATTTTTTGAGAGAGGAACAAGCAAAGATTTTAGAAAATAAAATTCATCATAATTTAAAATATTTACATATGGAAAAAACTGTTTTTAATATTAAATTTAATGAGTTAAGAGAAAACTTATGGAATAAAAAAGGAAATAAAAACATATCTTTTATGGCCAGCACTAATTTAGGTATGGAGCTTGGGGAATTAAGTAATATTGCCTCAGGAGGAGAATTATCAAGATTTATGCTATCTTTAAAACTTGCTCTTTTAAATGACAATAAAACTTTAATTTTTGATGAAATAGATACAGGAGTTAGCGGGAAAACATCAGATGCAATGGGGGTAATGCTTAGCAATTTAGCTAAACATAATCAAACCATAGTAATCACCCACCAAGCACAAATTGCAGGAAAAAGCGATTCTCACTATAAAGTGACAAAATATTATCAAGATAACACTACTCATTTAAAAGTAGACATATTATCAAAAGACAATAAAATAGCAGAAGTAGCCAGAATGATAGCAGGTCAATCAATCACCCCAGAAGCAATCTCTGCTGCTAAAAAATTGGTTAGTTGAAAAGAAGCCCTTTTGCACAACCACAATAAATATACTAAAACAAAATTGATTTTCAGGATTTCTTCTTCCTAGTTTAAATTCCACAAATCAATTTTGTTTTATACTATTTTAGTATATCCGTGTAAATACTCCAATGATTACAAAAGAGTACAAAACAACCTTAACTTTTAAAAAAGAATGTATATATATATTGATAATCAGGATTTATTGAATGATCTTTGCCTTTCTTTGAAAAAAGAAAAAATAATTACTTTTGATACTGAATTTATTGGAGAAAAGAGCTATGTGGCCAAATTGGCTTTGATACAAATAGCCACTTGTGATCAGAAAAATTACATTATTGATCCTATAAATAATATAGATTTAAAAGGTTTTTTGGATATTTTGCAAGATGATAAAATCTTAAAAATAGTTCATGCTTGTTATCAAGACATTGCTTTATTTTATAAAAATTTTAATGTTTTACCTAAAAACATCTGGGATACTCAACTTGCTGAGAGTTTTTTATCTGATAATGATTCTATCTCTTATGCAAATATTGTTTTGAGAAGAAAGAATAAAATAGTTGATAAACAAAGCAAATTAACCAATTGGTTAGCAAGACCATTAACTAAAGATCAATTATCTTATGCCATAAGTGATGTAATTTATTTGTTTGATATTTATCAGCAACAATTGGCAGAATTAGAGAAAAAAGGAAGATTAGATTGGTTTTATCAAGAAACAAAATCTTTTATCGTTTCAGAAAATTTTGAAATAAAACTAGATGATATTTGGAGGAAAATAGCTAGCAGGGGAAATGACAATAAAAATTTAATTTTTTTGCAAGCATTAGCAATTTTTCGTGAGAAATTAGCAAAAAAAGCAAATAAACCACGAAAATTGATTTTAAAAGATGAAACTTTAGTAAAAATTGCTAAATTAAAACCAACTAAGCTGGAACATCTAGATCAAGATAGATATTTAAAAAACCATTTACCAAAACAATATTTAAAAGAGATTATTAAAATTTGTAACAATGTTGATCTGGAAAAGAAAGTTATAAAAAATAAAAATAAAAAACTATCTAAAGATCTAAAAGCTATTGCAGAATTATTAAAAATTTTATTGAAATGGACAGCAGAAAAATATAATATTGCTTCCAAAAACATTGCTTTAAGCTCTGATATAGATAAATATGTAATAAATAATGATAATCTAAAATTCAACCAAGAAGACTGGAAGTATGAGATATTTGGGAAATTAGCAAAAGATTTTTCTCTTGGAAAAACCACCATACAAATAGTTGATAATAAAGTTGAGATAAAAAACAATGATATTTGATAATAGCTTTAAATTATTTTACTCCGCTTATTTACCTAAACAAATAAAGGACACATCTCAATATCAAGTTGCTTTTTTAGGCAGATCAAATGTTGGTAAATCAAGTTTAATAAATGCTGTTTGTAACAAAAAAAAACTTGCTCAAACTTCTAAAACACCTGGTAGAACTGCATCTATTAATTTTTTTACTAATCGAAAAAATAGTTTTTTGATTGTAGATTTGCCTGGTTATGGCTTTGCTAAGACCAACAAAAATGACAAAAAAAATTGGCAAGAATTGGCAGTAGAATATCTAACAGAAAATAAAGAATTATTAGTTTCATTTATTTTAATAGATGCAAGAAGAGGAATAATGGCTAGTGATTTAGAAATTATGAAATTTTTAGAAGAAAATGAGCAAAGCTATCAAGTGATTCTAACCAAGATTGACAAAGTCAAAAAAGTTTTTTTAGAAAATGTTTGTAGTAATATAAAAAATATGTTAAAAAATGATTATCAATATTTTAATGATTTAATTTTAGCTACTAGTAGTAGTAAAAATCTAGGAATAAGCCTGCTTAAAGAACATATAACTAATATTTATAAAAATGGAAATAATTAGCTTACCAAAGAAAAAAAAGAATTTACAAAAAACAACAGCTTTAGATAAAGCAAATATTTTATCTGAAGCATTACCTTATATTAAAAAATTTGCAGGTCATATTTTTGTGATAAAATTTGGTGGTAGTGCTATGGGCAATCCAAAAATCGTAAATCAAGTTGCAAGAGATATAGTTTTATTAAAAAAAATTGGAATTCTTCCAATTATCGTTCATGGTGGTGGTCCTCAAATTGGTGATATGCTAGCAAAACTAAAAATCAAAAGTGAATTTATTGATGGCTTAAGAGTAACAGATAGAGAAACTGTTGATATTGTAGAAATGGTTTTATCTGGAAAAATCAATAAAGATTTGGTTACTACCATAAATAAAGCAGGAGGAACTGGACTTGGCCTATCTGGAAAAGATGCAAATTTAATTATGGCTAAAAAATTAAAAAGAACAAAAAAAATCGTAGATTCTAATATTGAAAAAATTCTAGATTTAGGTTTTGTAGGAGAAGTGGTGGCGATTAATCCAGAAATATTTATTGCTTTAGATGACACAGATATTATTCCTGTAATTGCTCCTATTGGAATTGGTGCAAAAGGAGAAACCTACAATATTAATGCTGATGATGTTGCAGTAAAAATAGCTATAAATGTTGGTGCTACTAAATTAATAATGTTGACAGATGTTGATGGAGTTTTAGATAAAGATAAAAATTTAATATCTAAAATAACAATCAAAGAAGTGGAAAAATTAACCAAAAACAATGTCATCAATGGTGGTATGATACCAAAAACTAGAACTTGTGTTGAGGCTCTAAAAAATGGAGTTGGCTCTGCCCATATTTTAAACGGCAATATTGAAAATATTTTACTAGTTGAAATCTTCACCGAAACTGGCTTAGGGACTATGATTGATTTATAAAAAAACAATCAAATGAATTTTCAGAAATACTATCAAGATTTTGATTTATCACTTAAATTAATTACAGAAATACAAAAAATATTTATAGCAAAAACGGATTTTACTCCTTTTGTTGCTTTAGAGCTGGAATTCTTTTTAGAAAATGCAAAAAATTTTAAAAAAAGCGAAGAATTTCTACAATCATTAATTACAATTGCCAAAAATTATTCTATACAAATAAATAATGCAGAAATAGAAACAGGAGAAGGTCAATTTGAGGTTAGCTTGAAATATAGCGATAATATAATAAAATTATGTTCCGATTTACACAAATTAAAAGATATAATTAGCCATTTAGCTTTGAGTTATAAACTCAAAGCTAATTTTTCTGCAAAACCATTGCAAAATTCAGATGTAGGAAATGGTTTGCACATACATATTTCTCTTTGGCAAAAGAATATTAATTTATATCAAAAAAAAGAAAATCAATTTTCTGATTTATTGCTAGAGTCAATAGCAGGTTTGTTAGAGTTTTTGCCTAACTCAATGCCATTTTTTACTATTTGCGACGATGATTTTCTTAGATTTCACGAATGTTTTAATATAGATCAAGATAATATAAGACATAAGAGTTTTTATAATTTTGCTCCAACTAATGTTAGTTGGGGAGTAAATAACAGAACTACTGCACTTAGAATTCCAAATAACAACCAAGAACAAGAAAAAAACAGAATAGAACATAGAGTTCCAAGTAGTAATTGTAATCCAGCACTTGCAATATCTGCAATTTTGCTTTCTATCTTATATGGCATTGAAAACAACCTTACTCCACCAGATAGAGTTTGGGGAAATGCTTTTGACAAGCAATATCAACTAGATTCATTGCCACTTAATTATGAAGAAGGATTAAATAAATTTAACAATTCAAATTTAGTCTTAATGCTAGAGAAAATAATTGAAAAATAATAATTTTGTAATAGCATAGCTTTAATCTTTAATTTTCTGTTATAATGGATATAAACCTAATTTTTCAAAATCTTTTTTCAGATTTATTTTTGTCTAATAGGCAAAATTATTTTTCTTTATTAGATGCAATAACTATTTTATTTTTTGCCATAGTAGTTGCTGTTATCTTCAAAAAATTAAAACTTAGTCCTGTAATAGGCTATATTTTTGCAGGTGCTATCATAGGTCCCTATTCTCTTAATTTAGCAGGATATAATGATGTAACAAAGTCATTAGCAGAGTTTGGGGTAGTGTTTCTCTTGTTTTCCGTTGGTTTAGAACTTACTTTCAATAGATTAATTTCTATGAGATATAAAATATTTGGGGTTGGTTTGTTACAATTTTTTGTTACAGCTACTATATTTACCTTTTTATGCAATTTATTCTTTAAAAACATTTCTACTTCTTTTGTAGTAGGCACTGCTTTTGCTTTATCATCTACTGCTATTGTATTAAAACTTTTATCAGAAACTAGACAAGAATATTCTAAAACAGGAAAATTATCTTTATCTGTTTTACTTTTTCAAGATTTTGCAGTAGTTCCATTATTAGTTTTAATTCCTTTATTAAATATTGATAATGTTGATTTCACTCAAACTGTATCTACAATTTTTATCAAATCAATTTTTGCCTTGGTCATCATAATTATTATTGGTAGATTTTTATTAAGACCTGCTTTTCATTTAATTTCTTTCTCATATAGCAGGAACAATGATTTATTTATAGCAACAACCTTGTTGGTTATTTTAGGTGCCTCCTTTATCACTAGTCAAATGGGGCTTTCTTTGGCATTAGGTGCTTTTCTTGCTGGTGTGATGATTGCAGAAACAGAATTTCAAACCAAAGTTCATAGCACCATAGAGCCATTCAAAAACTTGTTTTTAGGTTTTTTCTTTATTACAGAAATTGGAATGCATTTTGATTTATCAATAATAGCTTCAAATTTTCCAACAATTATTTTAGGAACTTTTTTATTAATTTTCTTAAAAACTATAATTTTATTTGGCATAGCAATAGCCACAAAAAACAAACTGCCTATTTCTTTAAACACGGCTCTTTTATTATCTCAAGCTGGTGAGTTTTCTTTAATCTTATTTGAAATTGCACAAAGACATAGCTTTATCAATAATTATGAATTCCAAAACCTATCAGTAATAGCAGGACTTTCTATGGCAATCACTCCTATACTTGCTTATTTAGGAAAAAGACTAGAGCAAAAATTTTCTTTAAAAAACAAAAAGAAAAAATATGTGATGAGCATAAAATATGATCAAATCATTATTATTGGTTTTAATAGAATAGCCTACAATATCTCTCAAATCTTAAATGAAAAAAACATTGATTATGTGGCAATTGATAAAGATCCATCAGTGGTACAAAGATTTCGTAGAAAATCTTTACCTGTTTATGTAGGGGATGCATGCCAAGAAGAGTTTTTAATAGATCAGTTGCAACTAGAAAAAGTATCTACCATAATTCTTACTATGAAAGATTATAACACTGTAAAAAAGATTGCTATCTTAATAAAAAAAATTAATCCTCAAATTCTAATCATCACTAGAGTAAATAACAAACAAGAATATAATGCATTAAAGAAAATAAATACAGGGATTATTATTTCTGAAATTGAAGAAATGGCTTTTTTTATGAGCAAGGAATTATTAATCTCTCTTGGTGAAAAACCAAGAAACATTAATAATGTAATAGAAAAACAAAGAAACCTTCATTTTGCAAAGATGAATCATTCAATTGTTTTTGACGAAGAATAAACATTATGGAAAATAACTATGCAGAATGCTATACTATCTGCCTAAATGGTCTAGAAACACAAAAAATCACCGTGCAAGCTCATATTGCACTAGGAATGCCTGTTTTTAATATTGTAGGTTTAGGAGACAAAGCAGTTGCTGAATCAAAAGAAAGAATTAGAGCCGCCATTAATTCCATAGGTTTTTCTCTCCCTGCCAAAAGAATTACCATTAATTTATCACCTGCTGATTTGCAAAAAGAAGGAAGTCATTATGATTTACCTATCACCATTGCACTTATGGCTGCATTGAAAATTTTTAATGATAATGATTTAGACAAATATATTATTTGTGGAGAATTATCATTAGATAGTTCTATTAATTCCACTGCTTCAATTTTGCCGGCTGCTATTTCTGCTACTAAATTAAATAAAGGTATTATTTGTTCAAGACAAAATCTGCATGAAGCATTAATTTCTGGCAATAAAAATGTTATCACAGCTAACAATTTAAGTGAAATTATTGATTTTTTAAAAGGCATTCGTCAAATAGATCCTATTGCTCCAAAAAGATTTTCAGTAACAGCAACTACTAAGGATTTTGCAGAAGTAAAAGGTCAAAGAATAGCAAAAAGAGCTTTGGAGATTGCAGCTGCTGGCAGACACAACATTCTGATGATAGGACCCCCTGGATCTGGAAAATCAATGTTATCTGAGAGATTCACTTCAATTTTACCTGATCTTACAGAAAAAGAAATTTTAGAAATTCTGATGATTAAATCTATTACTGGAGAATTACGAAACTCTGAATTAAATATTTCATACCCATATAGAAGCCCTCATCATTCTGCATCATTGGTTTCTTTGGTTGGAGGAGGAAAAAAAATATCCCCAGGTGAGATAACCAAAGCACATAATGGGGTATTGTTTTTAGATGAATTACCAGAATTTAAAAGAGACACTATAGAATCTTTAAGACAACCAATAGAGAGTAAAAAAATATTATTATCAAGAGCAAATTATAGTGCTGAATTTCCTGCTGATTTTCAATTAATTTCTGCGATGAATCCTTGCAAATGTGGTTATTTACAAATTGAGAAAAAAAGATGTAATAAAGCACCAATTTGTGCCACTGACTATATTAAAAGAATATCAGGGCCTATGTTTGAGAGAATTGATATAGTAATAAATCTTCCTTATGAAAAACCTGATTTATTTGAAAAACAAGAGGTGGCTAATGAGAATTCTGCAATTATAAAATCAAGGGTGAGCAGAGCAAGAAAAAAGCAAAGAGAGTTTTTGGCACAATTCAAACTTGAATCAAATTCACAAATTCCATTAAAACTATTTGAAACCAAGATAAAAATAGAAGATGAGGCAAAAACTTTATTAAAACAAGCTGAAAACAAATATCATTTATCTCTTAGATCAATCAACAAAGTTCTAAAACTTGCCAAAACAATTTCTGATTTAGATAATAAAGAAATAATAACCAAAAAACATATTTTTGAATCTTTGAATTATAGATTCAATTTTTAATAAATCTTTACTTTTAGTTTTTTGTTAGGTAATATTATTTATTTTAGTATTAATTTAATTCATTAATAAAAATCTTAATTATAACCTCTACATTATTATTTGTTTCTTGTAGTAGTAATTCATTCAAATATAGCTATAAAAACTCTACTTGAAAAAAAGATATTTCTAAATATTATGTTGGAAATGTAGATTTAAGATTTAAAATTGTACAAAAAAAAGCAATTACTAGAAAAACTCCAGAAAATGATAAGTTTCCCAATGAAAAAGAGTTAAACTCAATAGTAAAAACTATGTTCAACGATTCTTTTAAAGAAAAAAACATTTATTATAAAAGCAAAAAAAACATTAATACTTACAAAGTAGGAATAGAAATTGATTATCATAGATTGGGGCTAGTTTTTAAAAAATATGCTTTTAATTATCTTGCATTAAATTCTGTAATAAAAATTCATGATTATAAAATAATGTTGTAGCCGTTTCTAAATTAAATAAATATACAAATTCAAGAAATTGTAAATCTTTATATAACTTGTTATCTCTAGGGATATGTGATTTAGTAAAAGAAGTTAGAGATTTGTTCAGTGTTATTTTTGCTTTAAAAACTGCTAAAGATGAAAAAAACGATCTTAAAATTATTGTAAAAAGTTTTGCATCAGAGATAAAAAACTTAGGGAGATAAAAAAAACCAACTAATGCTATTTAACTAATGCTAATTTAAGTTAAAAATTAACAATTTTTTTTATTTAAAAATGTGAATAAATGGATCAAAAAAGGGGTTATATATGAAAAAAGAGATAGAATTGCAAGTTTCGTATAAAGTTGTATTTTACCCTTTTTTTAACATAGAACCCCAAAGGCTAAAAGCTAATATATTGGAAATTCAGAGCATAGTTTAATGACAGATGATTTTGTTTCTTTTATTATAGATGATAAATTATCTTTGTTTTCTGATAAGGCATCTAATACATCTCCTATTAAATTACCAATTAACTTAAATTCTTCTTCTTTAAACCCTCTACTTGTTCCAGCTGGAGTCCCTAATCTAATTCCAGAAGTTACAAATGGACTTTCTGGATCAAAAGGAATGGCATTTTTATTGCAAGTAAGATGAGCTTCTTCTAAAACTATTTCAGCTCCCTTCCCAGTTAACTTTTTTGGTCTCAAATCTACTAATACTAAATGATTATCAGTTCCTCCAGAGATAATATCAACCCCTCTTGATTGCAAGGTTTTTGCAAGCTCTTTTGCATTATCAACCATTTGATGAGCATATTTTTTAAAATCATCTGTTAAAGCATCTTTAAAACAAACAGCTTTTCCTGCAATCACATGCATTAAAGGACCACCTTGGATTCCTGGGAAAATAGCAGAATTTATTTTTTTCTCATATTCAGTGCTTTGCGATATTATAATTCCGCCTCTTGGTCCTCTTAAAGTTTTGTGAGTCGTGCTAGTTACCACATCAGCATAAGGGACTGGAGATGGATAAGCTCCTCCTGCAACTAATCCTGCAATATGGGCCATATCAATTAATAAAATAGCCCCTACTTTATCCGCAATATCTCTGTATCTTTGCCAATCTACAATTCTTGGGTATGCAGAAAAACCACCAATAATCATTTTTGGCTTATGTTTTATTGCTAATTCTTCTAATTCATCATAATCTAATAAGTGATTATCTTTTCTTACCCCATATTGAATTGCATTAAACCATTTTCCAGATTGATTTACACTTGAACCGTGAGTTAAATGACCACCAGCGGATAATGCCTGACCTAGAATAGTGTCTCCAGGTTGCAAAAGAGCATTAAAAACTCCTTGATTTGCTTGTGATCCAGAATTAGGTTGCACATTTGCATATTCACAATTAAAAAGTTTTTTTACCCTATCAATTGCTAGTTTCTCTATTTCATCAACAAATTCACAACCGCCATAATATCTTTTTTTAGGATATCCTTCTGCATATTTGTTGGTTAGAATTGTTCCTTGTGCTTGGATTACTGCTTTTGAAGTGATGTTTTCTGATGCAATCAACTCAATTTGATTAAATTGTCTATCTGCTTCTTTTTCAATATATTTAAAAATATCAGCATCTCTTGAATAAAGATCTTCTTCAAAAAAATTTTCAATATATTTATTTGCATAAGATTTTGTCATTTTTTATAATTTATTAAGTTTTAATTTTTTTATATATGCTTTGGTATCATCTCTGATTTCATTTCTCATGATAAAAAGCCCAATTACATTTGGAACTGCCATAGATAAAAATAAAATATCTGCTAAATCAATCACTACATCTAATCTTATCAGACCTCCTACAATAATAGAAAGAGCAAAAACAGAATGAGCAATTTTCATATTTGATGATTTAGAAAAATACTCCCAAGCTTGCTGGCAATAATAACTATAAGTTAACATTGTAGAAAAAGAGAATAAAATTACCACAAGAGATAATACATACGAAAACCAAGGAGTAACAGTGACAAAGGCAGCTTTAGTTAACAATACCCCATTTAAACCTTTAGTACCTTCTCCTTGATAAACACCTGTTACTACAATTACTATCCCTGTCATAAAACATATAATAATTGTGTCTAAAAATGGTTCTAATAAAGATATTGTTCCCTCCTGTACAGGTTCTTTAGTCTTGGATGCTGCATGAGCTGTTGGTGAAGTACCTATTCCAGCTTCATTAGAAAAGGCGGCTCTTTTAAAACCAGCAATCATTGCTCCAATTATTCCACCAGTAGCTACTTCAGATCCCAAAAAGGCAGCTTTAAACATAGTTGCTATTGCTACACCAATATTTGAGTAATTAATTACCAAAATGGTAAAACAAGAAATTATATAAATAATAGCCATAAGAGGAACTAACTTTGCTGCAACATTACCAACTCTAGCAATACCACCGAATAAAATGAAAGCTACTGTTCCAGCTAAAATTAATACAAAAATTACCTTTCCCAAAGAACCTAAAGAAAAAGTGCTAACAAACATTGCTGTTGCTTGATTTGATTGAAATATCATTCCAGCTCCAATTCCTCCTAAAACAAAAAGCAAGGCAGCTATTTTAGCCAAAACTAACCCTAACTTCTCCTTTCCATGTTTTTTTAAACCTTTTTCCAAATAATAAAATATTCCTGCTTTCAAATGACCATTTTTATCAAAAGAACGATATTTCAAACCTAATGTTACCTCTGAAAATTTTAAAGACATAGCAAAAAAAGCAGCAATCATCATCCAAATAATCGCCCCTGGTCCTCCAATGGTAACTGCAACAGCAACTCCTGCAATATTTCCTAATCCAACCGTTGCAGACACAGAAGTGAATAAAGCTTCTAATGGGGATAATTTTCCTTGAGCAGAATCATCTTTATATTTTCCTCTAGCTACATCTATGGCATGGGTAAATAATCTGATATTTACAAATTTTAATTTTATAGTAAAAAATATAGCAGCAAAAATTAGCCAAAAAACTAACAAAGGAAATCCCATAATATGTATGGTCCAACCTCCTCCAAAAGGATTATCTCCTTTTAAACAAATAAAAGCCAAAAAGCCAACTATGCTAGATATAGCTGAATCTATACTGCCTATGATTGTGTTTAATATATCCATAATGTTATGTTTTTAGTAATTTTTTAATAATAATCTATAATTTATAATCAAATATATTATATTTACAAGGCTTGTTTTATAAAAATATCTTATAATTAAAAAAATTAGCTATATACTAAAAAAATATGTAAGAGGGGTTTTATCAGCAGTAATTTTTTTTGTAATTCACCTTGTTTGCAAAACGACTGATAACAAAACCCCACTTACAAAAATATATAAGTGTAAATGTTAATAAGATTGCATATATACGAAAAACAAGCTTAACTTAAAAAAAGAATGCAATTAGTTGAAAGAAAACTTTATATTAAAACCTATGGCTGTCAAATGAATGTTTATGATTCTGAGAGGATGAAAGAATTATTTGTTCCTTTTGGTTATAAAATAGTAGATGATTATAAAGGCTCAGATTTAGTTATTTTAAACACTTGCCATATTAGAGAAAAGGCAACAGAAAAAGTATATTCTGAATTAGGTAGAATATATAAAGCCAACAAAGAAAAAAAACCCATAATAGCAGTTGCAGGTTGTGTGGCTCAAGCAGAAGGCAAGGCAATGATTAAAAGAGCTCCTTATGTTGATGTAGTAGTTGGACCGCAATCATATCATATTTTACCTAGCTTGGTTGCTGATATAAACAAGCATAAAAAAATCAATAAAGTTGCTTTGGATTTTGTTCAAGAAGAAAAATTTGATCTTTTACCAGAAAAAAGAACTTCTATTGACAATAATGTATCGGCATTTGTTTCTATTCAAGAAGGCTGCGATAAATTCTGCACTTATTGTGTGGTGCCATATACTAGAGGAGCAGAATTTTCTAGACCTGTTCAAAAAATTATTGATGAAACAAAATTATTAGTAGATCAAGGGGCAAAAGAAATAACTTTATTAGGACAAAATGTTAATGCTTATCATGGTATTGATGGCAAAAAAGGAATTATGTCATTAGGTGGTTTAATAATGGAGCTTAATAAAATCAATGACCTAGAAAGAATTAGATATGTAACCTCGCACCCTCAAGATATGCATAATGAGCTATATGAAGCTCATGCTAGTTGCTTCAAATTAATGCCATTTTTGCATCTTCCAGTGCAATCAGGATCTGATAGGATATTAAAATTAATGAATAGAAAGCATAATGCTGAGAGTTATTTAAAAATTATTGAAAAGCTAAAAGTGGCAAGACCAGATCTTGCTTTTTCTTCAGATTTTATTGTTGGTTTTCCAGAAGAAACAGAGGAAGATTTTATGGCCACCTTAGAAATTGCTAAAAAAGTAGAATATGGTCAATGTTTTTCTTTTAAATATAGCCCAAGACCAGGAACCCCTGCTGCTTTAAGTGAAAATCAGATAAAAGAAGAGATAAAAAGTGAGCGATTGGCAAGATTAAAAAATTTATTAGATGAGAAGCAGTTGCAATTTAATAAAAAATTCTTTAATAAAAATATATCAGTGTTGTTTGATAGGCAATCAGATGATACATTAATTGGTAGAAGTGAATATTTACAGGTTGTAACTTTAAAAAAAACTGAGCAAAATAAAAATTACTTAAATCAAATAAAAAAAGTAAAAGTCAGCAGGTCTGGAATGCATAGCTTGGAAGCTAAATAAATATGGAGTTTTATGATAAAAATAATATTAACTAGCTTTTTTATTGTTGTTTATTTGAGCAACATCTCTTTTGCAGATGACAAGGCACAAAAGATAATTAACCAAGTGGATAAACAAGGAAAAAAACAAAAACATCAACTTTTTGATGTAGAAATGCAGATTTATAATAAAAAGAATCACATAAGAAAAAGATATTTTACTCAAAAAAGATTAATTGCCAAAAATGACCAAGCAATTATAAAATTCTACAAACCTGCAACAGTAAAAAATACTGCTGTGCTTACTCACAGCGATCAAAACAACAAGACTCAATGGATATATTTACCTGCCTTATCTAGTGTAAGACAATTAAGTTCTAGCGAAAAAAACAATAGTTTTGTTGGCTCTGATTTTAGTTATGAAGATATAGCAGGAAGACATCCTTTTGATGACAAGCATAATTTTATTAAAGAAACAGATAAATATTATATCATCAACTCATTTCCTAAAAAACACTCTAGCTATTCAAAGTTAGAATTAGTAATAGATAAAAAAAGATTTGTAGTAATTAGAATTAAATTTTTTAATAAAGATAAAAAATTGTTAAAAACCTTAACAAATAAAAAAATAGAAAAAATTACTAATATGTATGTAATAACAGAGGCTATAATGTTGAATAATTTTACTAAAGGTAAAACAATTCTAAAAATAACTGATATAGATTTTTCCAAAAAATGGACTGATTTTGACTTTAGTGTAGGTAATTTACAAAATTTCTAATTTATTCTATGAAGTTATTTAAAAATATTTTAATCTTTTTATTATTTTCTTGCCCTGCTATGGCTCAAAATGATTTTGATCTTGTGGAATTAAATGATGTTTTGCTTATAGACAAAGCTAAAAAACAAGAAAAAACTAAAAAGAAATTGTTAGGGAGAAAAATATCTGGAGATATTTCTAGTTCTTACAACATCACTGATATAGGAAAAAGAAGCAGTAGTTCAGTCTTGATTAGATTCCAAAGCAAGCTAAAACCATATTTAGATTTGGTAATAGAAGGTAATTATCTTACTTCTCATATTGAAATAGAGCAAGAATTAAAACCTGACAGACGGCAAAAAAATTTGCCTAAAGAAAAAACGGTGAAATTTAATTTTGATAAAATTGAGTTTCAAGAAACATATTTAAAATATAATTTTAAAAATATTTTCAATTTATCTTATGGTAAGAAAAAAATAATTTGGGGGCAGTTTGAACCATTTTCTCCAGTAGATTTTGCTCTACCTATTTATTTTTCTAGAAATTTTACTAATTACAGCAAAAGAAACAACAGAGTTCCTGTTACTCATACTAATTTTACTTGGAATATTAAAAAAAACATTACTTTTGATGCATATCATTTTAGAGAATTTGTTTTTGATGATGTATTAGGTGATAATTTTTTTAATAATAAGAAAGAATATTATGTTTTAGAATATCTTTTTGATGAAAATGGTGATGTTGAGCGAGATTTTTTAGGAAATCCTCTATTTAATTTTGTAAAAAAAGAAAAATCATCAACATTGCCAGGTGATAAAGATCAATATGGTTTTAGATTAATGTTTTATCCAAAATGGGCTAGCTTTGGTTTTACATATTTTAATGGCTGGAACACAAATACTCCTAATAATTTTAGAAAATTGACAAAATTAAATGATGAATTTAATAATAATTCTTATGCAGCTGAGCCTTTTCCATCATTACCTAAACAAGAAATGTTTGGGGTAGAATTTGCCAAAAAAATAGGGAAATTTACCTTAAAAACAGAATATTCAATTATTAGTAATGTTAATAATTATACATTCAGTAGCATTGATACTTTAAGATTAGATCAATCTTCACAAAGAATCCAAGATTATTATAATGCTATTTTAACTCAAAATAATGGTAATTTATATAAACAGCAAAAAATTGGATTTATTGCTTTTGGTTTTGATTATGTAGGAAAATTATGGGACAGTAATCTTATTGTCTTTAGGGTTGACCCTTTATCACAAGAAAATGCAAATATCAAAACATTAGAAGCTAGGGCTTATGACATTAGTGGTTCTGAAGATAATTCAAAAAAATTTTTTCCGACATTTCATTTAGTTAGGCATTTTAATGATGCTAAAAAATCTGGTCTAGGAGCGATTGTTGGTTTGTTGGGTAGTGCTACAGGGGCCGCATTTTATTATAAAACAGAAATCAAAGAATCATTTTCTATATTACTATCTTTAGAGTCTTTGCAATATTTTTCTGATATATTATTAGACGAACACAACTCAAACTACAGCAACAAAAAATCTCTAACTACAGGAGTAAGACTCACAGCATCTTATAAGTTTTAAGAAATATTACAATGTCTTTCATAATTAAAATCACTTGAAAATTCTACTTAGTCATCCCTAAAAAACTATAAAAAGCCTTGCAGTATAAGGTTTTTTAGATGCACCCCTAAGTCAGATTTTTGTAGACAGATTGTAAGAAAATTAGAGAGCATTACTAAATATTGTGTTTTTTAGAGTAATCACTTACTCTAAAAAATGTAATTTATTAACACTAAATAGGTAGTCCTCCTCTTCCCAAATTACTATATTTTATAGAAAACTTCTTTTCTATGCTTCTCCAATCTACTAATTTTGACAATATTACTAATTTATGTTTCATATTTATGATATTTACTAATTCATTTCTGAACATATCCATATCATTTCCTGTTTGGTGAGTTTTGTGTAACATTTTTGCAAGGTTTTAAGAGTTATTGGTAATAAGCTTGTGTTTTTACTATGCAAATTATACAACTAAACCCTTATACTGCAAGGCTTTTTATAGTTTTTTAGGGACGACTATTTATAAGCTAAATAATCTACTCTTCCTTGCTTTAATCCCAGCAACCCTCTAAAACCGTTAAATAATGGTTGATTTATTGATAATGTTCTTATTTTCTCAGTTTGAAAATTTTGCTGACCTGACTGATCACTCCTAAGATTTTTTTTTCTACCACTTTGATATAAAAGAGAAACATCTGGCAAAAATTCTGTTATTGAGTTTCTTTGATTATTTTTAGTGAATTTTAAACGATAAGTCTCTATTAAAAATTCATTTGAATTTTTTAACCCTTTAGTTAATTGCTTCTTTTAGCTGGCTTGCAAAAGATTCTTGTGCAAAAAACATTATAAATATATAAGTAGCTATAAACAAAGTATTTTTAAATATTATCATTTTGCATTTCTCTTAATTTATCGTAAGGTAGCTTTTTGTTCAAAGCATTCTCTGCTTCTTTGAAAGCAGATTCAATGTTGTTGAATTTACCACTCACAAAAAGAGCAAAAGCAGAATTTAACAGAATAAAATCATAATAAGCATCTTTTTTAGGGTTTTTAAATAGTTTCTCCATTCTTTTAGCATTATATTTTGCATCACCTCCTTTTAATTCTGCAATATCACTTCTTTTTAAACCAAAATCTTCTGGTTTTATGATATAGTTTTTTATCTTTTCTGATTTATTTATTTCATAAATTTCTGTTTCTCCTGATACTGATATTTCATCTAAGCCATCAAAACTACTAACTAGAATTACTTTATCATAATTTAATTGTTGCACTACTTCAGCATAAATTGGCAAAATATCTCTACTAAAAACACCAATTAATTGTCTTTTCACCAAAGCTGGATTAAGTAATGGTCCTATTAAATTAAAAATAGTTCTAACTCCTAAAAATTTTCTAATGTGAGCTATATTTGCTAATGCTTTGTGATAATTTGGAGCAAATAAAAAACATAGATTGCTTTTTTTCAAAGTTTTTTTAAGAATTTCTTCACTAGCATTGATATCTATTCCCAATGCTGTTAACACATCAGATGATCCTGATGCAGAACTAACCGCCCTATTCCCATGTTTAATCGTATTTATTCCACAACTACTTGTTACAAATGCAACAGTTGTAGAAATATTTAAACTAGATTTTCCATCTCCGCCAGTTCCTGCTACATCTATTGCCTCACTTGCTACCTCAAAAATCTTTGCTTTTTTTCTTAAAACTTTGACTAATGATAATATTTCATCAACTCCTTCTCCTAAAATTGATAAACCATATAAAAATGCTGATATTTCTATGTCACTATATGATCCCTCTACTATTTTAGTAAAAATTTTTATTAATTCTGATTGAGAAAATCTTTTCTTATTTTGTAAATCTTGTAAAATATGTTTCATATCTTTATTTAATTTTATAACAAATTGCTAAACAATATACAGTTTAAATAATAGAAAAAAAGAAGATTTTTTAAGAAAAAGGCAAAAAAAAGGAGGAAGGCCTAATAAAAGACCTCCCTCCCCTTGCTATGGAGTCTATGCCACTCATTATAAACTTACCAATCTCTTATGTCAAGCAAATTATTGAAATTTGTTATTTTATTTTAACAATAGTTTTTTTAATTAATCAAATTCATTAAAGATTTCTTTAATTTATCATTAGAAATAGCTCTTATCTGCTCTTTTAAGGCTATTTTTCCTTGTGTTATTACTAATTTAGTTTTGTTTTCTTTTTTTATTATTTGTTCCTGTTTTTTAGAAATCATTTTATATTTTATATCTTCTATATAACATCCACCAAAAAAATTATTAATATCATCTATGATTTGTCCTTTTCCATATTGGAATTCTATAGATAAAGCAGGGTCATAAATTTCTATTTCTAATATTTTATTACTACCATTATTAATTTCTTTTCTTGGCATAGAATTTTCTGCCATTTCTTTTGTGACTATATTTTTCCATTCAAGCACTAATTTAAAGAAATGAAACCCTTTTTGATTGAATAGTTGTTTTATTGTGTTATCAATATAGTTATTAAGAGGTTTTTCTCCTCTATATATTTTTTTATAATTTCTATAATTCTTTTTATAAACTGGCATATGACAACATTACTCTTAAAATTTTGGCCTATATTAATTCCTATTATTCTTTTTTTAATTTGGAAAATTATTACCAAAAAATATGACAAGGATTACAAAAAAGAAAGAGAAATATATATTTTAATAATATCTATTATCATATTTTTTATATTTTCTTTATTATTTCTTGGTTATAGTGAGTCAAATAAGAAATATCAAACCTATATTCCTGCAAAATTAAAAGATGGAAAAATTATCCCCCCAATTGTTAAATAAAATATTTAATTTAAAAATAATCAAAGATTTTTCTAATCTGTTTGCAAAAGAATTAGATAATTTTTTTATTGTAGGTGGTGCCATAAGAGATCTGCTCTTAAGCAACCCCATTAAAGACATAGATTTAGCAACAAAATTTACCCCAGATGAATTAATCAAAATCTGCCAAGAAAAAAACATTAAATATCAAAGTTTAGCAAGAAAATTTGGCACTGTTTTAATCATTTTAGAAGATAATAATATTTTAGAGATTACCTCTTTTAGAAAAGATATAAAAACTGACGGTAGGCATAGTGAAGTAAAGTTTTGTCGGGATATGAATGAAGATAGTAAAAGGAGAGATTTTACTATAAATAGCTTTTATCTTAGCTTCAAAAGTGAGTTATTTGACCCTAATAATGCAAGACTAGACCTAAAAAACAAGATTTTATCTTTCATTGGTTCTCCTAAGATAAGAATCAAAGAAGATTTTTTAAGAATATTAAGATTATTTAGATTTACAGCTAATCTAGATGGTTTTGTTATTGAAAATAATAGTTTTTTGGCTGTAATAGAATTAAAAGAAAATATTTACAATTTATCTTCTACCCGTATTAAGCAAGAAATGGAAAAATTGTTTTTTGGCATAAATGCTAAAAATATTTTGCATATGTTATCGAAATACAAAATTCTAGAAAAATATTTTGATTTCTCTAAAATAAACAATTTAGCTTATAAAAACATCGAAAAAACCCCTAAAAACATTGTTTTTCATTGTTTTTTAAGCAAAATTGGTAGAAAAAAGATTGAGTTTTCTAGAAAAGAACAAGAAGATTTTGATTTTTTGGATAAACATCAAGCATTTGATGAAAATAGCAACAATGATTTAGATATAAAAAAGAATCTTTATATTTTTGGTAGAGAAAAATATCTTTTATCGTGGTATAATTTTATTTTTACTCAAAATAAAAATTATTTTGAGTATCAAAATATCTTAGAAAAAGTTAATCAACTAAAAACACCCAAATTTCCAATATCTGGCAAAGATTTACAAGCAAAAAATGTGAAGCAAGGAAAAGAAATGGGTATTATTTTAAAAAAACTAGAAAGTAAATGGTTAGAAAGTGATTTTTCTCTAAATAAAAAAAATTTGCTCAGCGAATTAGTAAACCTTTAACCCCTAGACTGTGTAGCAATTGGGAGCGTTAAATCGATTGTGTTTTTACTATGCAAATTATACAAAAAGAACCTTATACTGCAAGGCTTTTTATAGTTTTTTAGGGACGACTATCTATTTTGCAAAAGAAATATCAAAAACGAAGAAATGCGATAGAGCCAGTGATAGGTCATATTAAAAATGATGGCTCAAGGGGGGCAAGATGTTATCTTAAAGGGAAAGTGGGCGATAATATTAATGCAATAACAACTGCTATGGGATTTAATTTAAGAAAGCTGTTAAACTGCATAGATAGTTATCTTTTTGCCAAAATCCAAATGGTAATTTTTGTAATAAAAAGTATTTTTTTAAGAAAAAACACACTTTTTATTATTTAATAATTGTTAATTTAACTAAAAATGTAATTATTTAGGTGCTACTACTTATACTATTTTAGCTTTATAATTGACTATTTTCTCTTCATATTTTTAGCTGTTTAATATCCTTTATATATCTGCATAATATCTTCTATGCTCTTGCCTGCAATAGATAGTTTTCCTTTTAATTTTCTGATAATATTTAATTCAAATTTTTCTTTATCAAGACTTTGATTAAGAATTCTTAAGGTATTTATATATTTTTTTACTTCACTATCACTAAAAACAACTTTCAATTGCTCTTGTGCTTGCACTAATTCTACTGAAAAGTCAGATATGTTGCTAGCACTTTTAGTGTTTTTGATAGTTTTAGCAGTATCTTTTAAAAAACTCTCTACTTTAATAAAAGAATCAATAGATATTTTTATATTCCCTGTTGGAAGAAGATCTCCTGTTGCTTGGTTATATTGAACATTACCTTTAATAAAAAAATCACCTAAATTGATTTCTTTTATTTTGAATTGAGCCTTACCTTCTTCTAATGTAGATGATAAGTTTAATTGATATAATGTTTTTTCATTGTTAGATATTTTTATATTACTATCAACAAACTCTTTTGAATTATTTTTAATCTTAACTATATTTATAAAATTAGTGATTTTTTCTTCTTCTTGTGCAGTTTTATAAACAACATTTTTGTCTTGATATTTTAATGATTGAAAGCTTTTGTCAACATAAACGATTTTTACAGCAGGAACTGTATTAGGATATATTATTAAAGTTTTTTGCTGCTCAGAAATAAATTGAGATTTCTTTGGCAAAATAATTTGATAAGTATTTTTTAGCTTATCTTGTTGATATATAAAATTTAGAGTATCTTGAGAAGACCATTTCATTTTACTAGCTAAAGATTTATAATTAATATCAAATTTTGGCTTGCTAGCCTGTAATACTACATTTTCTCCACCAAAAAGAACCTTTATTTCTTCACTAAAAAAATTATATTTATAAAATTTTTGGTTCTTTTCTGAGTAAATTTTGACATCATATAAAGAAAACCCTCCCTTTTGTTGAAAAATTCCAGCAAGAGATACTCTACCAATTTTTACCTTTATGTCTTCGTCTATTTCTTTTAAAGTTTCTTCTATTTTTTCTTCTATTTCTGTGTTTAGTTTTTTAGTTAAAGAAAAATAGCCAAAAAAAACCGCACTTATAATACATATTAGAAATATTAATATAAAAGATTTAAAAGAAGAGTTTTTATTAATCATTATTTTTTACGAATTAATGTTTCTGGTTTCTTTTGGAACATCAACTTCAATTCCATCTAATTCATCACTCATAATTATTTGGCAACCTAATCTTGAAGTTTGAGTTACTCCAAATGCTAAATCAAGCATATCCTCCTCTGCTTCACTTGCCTCCCCCAACTGATCAAACCATTTTTCAGCCACAATAATGTGGCAAGTAGAACAAGCAAGAGAACCTTCGCAAGCACCTTCTAAATTAATATTGTTTTTGTGAGCAACTTCTAATACAGAAAGACCATTTTCTGCTTCAATCTTTTTTTTTACTCCATTTTCATTGAAAATAATTTTAGGCATTTTTTTTGTATTTGTTATATTCCAGTTTAAAATAATCTAATTATATATATATTCAACCTAAAATATCATCAAATAGCATTTTAAAACAGAGCTGTTTTATATCAGCAATTCTAATTAGTCGCACCTAAATAATTACATTTTTAGTTAAATTAACAATTATTAAATAATAAAAAGTGTGTTTTTTCTTAAAAAAATACTTTTTATTACAAAAATTACTATTTGGATTTTGGCAAAAAGATAACTATCTATGCAGTTTAACAGCTTTCTTAAGTTAAATCCCATAGCTGTTGCTATTGCATTCATATTATCTCCCATTTTTCCTTTAAGATAACATCTTGCCCCCCTTGAGCCATCATTTTTAATATGACCTATCACTGGCTCTATCGCATTTCTTCGTTTTTGATATTTCTTTTGCAAAATAGATAATGTTTTCTTTCTTGTTCTTGCCACAATAACATTTTTATCTTTTATTCCATGACCTTTATAGCCTTGATCAACATAAACCTTCCTAAAACTCTTGCCACTCAACCTTTCTGCTTGTTCCAAATTAGATTTTAATGTATGTCCATCATACGGATTGTTATCAAATGATTTTGCTCCTAAAACAAAATTTGACCTAGAACTTACTACAAAACCTACTTTACAACCAAACTCATATTTCTTGTGAGCTTTTCCCTTACTTATGTAACTCACATCTTCATGCCATGAATAAATCTTATTCTTATTTGCTATTTCTATTGTTTCTGACAATAAATATTCCATTCCTTCTTCTCCTATTCTTTTTCTAAAATATACCAAATTCTCTGGAACTGTTGGTAACTTATGCTCAAAATATCTACTTCCACAAAAATATTGATAATATGGATTCTCTACCCAAACTCACATATCTTTTCATCTGATTGCTTTTCTATTTCTTTTAACATCAATAATCCACACATTAGTCTTATAGGTAGTCCTCCTCTTCCCAAATTACTATATTTTATAGAAAACTTCTTTTCTATGCTTCTCCAATCTACTAATTTTGACAATATTACTAATTTATGTTTCATATTTATGATATTTACTAATTCATTTCTGAACATATCCATATCATTTCCTGTTTGGTGAGTTTTGTGTAACATTTTTGCAAGGTTTTAAGAGTTATTGGTAATAAGCTTGTGTTTTTACTATGCAAATTATACAAAAAAAACCTTATACTGCAAGGCTTTTTATAGTTTTTTAGGGACGACTAATTATGAAAAAAATAGAAAAAAAGGCTTAGGGTAATAACTCCCCCCTGCAGACTGTGTCACAATGCAAAAATAACATTTTTTAATTGCGACACAGTCTGCAAGGGGGGCTATTACCCATAATGCCTCACTTTTATAGAAGCATAAATTTTATGCCCATAGATTGAAGCCTATTTGTGATAGTTAATTATAAAAAATAATATTATTCTACTCCCAAAATTTTATGCTGTTGCAAGCTTAAGATATAATTATTTTCAATTGCAAGCTGAATAGTATATGCTAAATTTTCTTTGTTTTTCTGCTCATCATATTCATCCATAGCTTGCACATAAATAGGTTTTGTGGTTTTTATATTTGGCACTTCTTTATAATCATCTCCATTTTTTCTAATAATAAATTTAAAAGCATCTACATAATCTATTAATTCTTTAGTTATTTTATATTTACCCTTAATCATTTTTGGAGAGCAAATAATATATGCTTTTTTAGAAATCTCTCTTTTAATTGTGCCATTAGTTTCAATTTGTACCAAAAAACCTAATTTTAATAATGCCTTTACTAAATTTTCTATATTTTGCCTTAATGGCTCACCTCCCGTTAAAACTATTAATTTTATTTTGTTGTTTTGATCTTTTATTGCTAAATCTTCTATATTTTCAATAATTTCTTCTAATAAAAAATTATCATAATTATCAAATTCTGTATCACAAAAATCGCATTGTAAATTACAGCCTCCTAATCTTATAAAAATTGCAGGATAACCAGCAAACCTCCCCTCACCTTGCAAAGTTTTAAAAATTTTTACAATTTTAAAGGTTTTTTGAGATTTTTTAGTAATAATTGGAGATATTTTATTTTTTCCAAACATTATTTTTAATTGTTGTAAATGATAATTCTAATGCTTCTATTTTTCTAGCTTTTTTAACAAACCTTGATGAATTTCATCTATATCACCATCAGCATTCATCTCTATTAAACAATTTTGCTTTTTATAGAAATCTATAATTGGAGAAGTGTTTTTATTATAATTACTAACCCTAGATTTCACCGTTTTTTCATTGTCATCCTTTCTTCTAATAAAATTACTAGCAGAACAATTATCACAAACATTCTCTTTTTTAGGAGTTTTGAATTTATCGTGATAATTTTCAGAACAAGTAGCACAAGAAAATCTTCCTGCAATTCTATCAATGATTTTCTGCTCTTCTATTGAAAAAAAAACTGCCTGCTGGGATTCAAGTTCAAAAAGATCTGTCTTTTTTAACATTTTATTCAAAAATTCTGCCTGCTTTAAAGTTCTTGGAAAACCATCCAAAATAATAGCACTCTTATCTTGATGCAAGTCAAATTGCTGCTCCATAACTTTTATAATTATATCATCAGGAACCAAAACTCCACTCTCCATATAGCCCTTTAATTCTGTTGCTAAATCACTTTTTTCTTTACTCATAGCTCGTAACATATCTCCCGTTGATAACTGCAAAAAACCTTTGTTTTTCTCCAGTAAATTAGCCTGAGTTCCCTTACCACATCCTGGCAAGCCCAAAAAAATTATAATTCTCATGTTTTTTGTTTTTTAAAGTTAAGATTGTTGTTTATATATATGTAATCTGTTTAACATTTACACATATTTAAATAGTGTTTTTTAATAATTATTAGCCGTATTATTTAAACAAATAATACGATGATTATATCAAAGAAGAGATTCTTTTTTGAATATCTAGCTTTGTTACCCCAATTTCTTGATAAAAACCTAGATCAAGAATTAATTTATAAAGTTTTATGGCATCATTATTTAAATTTAAATGCTCTAAAATTATTGCTTTATTATATAAATAAACTGGCTTTTGCTCCTTTGCTATTTGAATAGATGCTTGGATATATCTTAATGCATCAGAATATTTTTTTTGTCCAACAAATAAATAAGAAATTTGAGCTTTCAAAACATCATTATTATAAATTATCTCATCCAAACTTAAAAATTGTTTTAATGCTTTCTGCGGATTTTCTTCTACAAGAACTGATAAAAAACTATTCAAAACTTCAAAATCATTAGGATATAAGGAAATTAATTTATTATAAAGAAATTTTGATTTTTTGTTATTACCAATCAAATGATAGCTTTCTGCCATTCCAAGCAAAGCATCTTTGTCCTTTTTATTATTTCTTAAAATTCTCTTATATAAAACAATTGCTACCTCAAAATTTTTACTCTGCATAGCTATATATGCTTTTTGGTAAAGATGTATTTTTTTTGTTAATTTGTTGCTAGGTTTTTTTATAATTATCTTAAATTTATTACCTTTTCCTCCTTTTTGAATATTAAATTCTCCTTTTTTATTAATTTTATTAATTCTAATAGTTTTTTTTCTATTTTTATTTTTATGATGCCTATAAACTTTTTTCAAAATAGTTTTGTTACTTACAGGCCTTGTCACCCTCTTCTTTCTTTTTTTATATTTCCTTTTTTTAGTAACAGTTTTTTTCTTAACTTGCTTATTTGTTTCAAACTTAGTTATTGTTACTTTATTTGCTAATGTAGCATTAATTGCTAGATAAAAAAATATGGTTGTAATTACTAGTAACTTAATTATTTTATTCATTATTCTTAATTTTTTCTTTATAAATATTACCAAAAATCAATGAAACTTTTTCATCTATATAAATATTTATTATATTTATTATCTCCTGAACAAGCTCATAATTTAGCAATTTTTATGCTTAAATATAATCTAATAGCAGGTAGTAAAAAAATCAACTCTATAATGCTCTCTAGTAAAATTTGCAACATAGACTTTTTAAATCCCGTTGGACTTGCTGCTGGTTTTGATAAAAATGCTCTTACTATAAATTCTTTAAGCAAACAAAATTTTGGCTTTTTAGAATTAGGCACAGTCACCGACAAACCTCAAACTGGCAACAAAAAACCAAGGTTATTTAGATTAACCAAAGAACAAGCAATTATTAATATGATGGGCTTTAATAATTGTGGAAAAGAAAAGTTTTTACATAATTTTCAAAATGCCCAAAGAAACTCAATTCCACTAGGCATCAATATAGGAAAGAACAAAGATCAGAAATCAGATATTTTAGATTATTTAAACCTACTTGAATATTTTTGGCCATATCCTGATTATATAACTATTAATATATCCTCCCCCAACACTCCAAATTTAAGAGAGATTCAAAAAAATTTAGCAATTTTTATGAAAGAAATATCTCTAAAAAGAGAAGAATTAACTAAAAAACACGGCAAAAAAGCTATTTTTTTAAAAATATCGCCTAATATCACTGATGAACTTCTTGCTGATATTTGCGAGATATGCAAAAAATATAAAATTGATGCTTTAATAATATCCAATACATCAACTGATAAAAGCATTTTAAAAGAAAAATATCATAAACTGCAAGGCGGTTTAAGCGGTAAACCAATATTTTCTCTAACAAATCAAAAAATATCAGAAGCTTACAAAATTCTACAAGGTAAAGTTGCCATAATTGGAGTAGGAGGAATTTCTAATGCACAAGATGCCTATCACAAAATAAAATTAGGTGCAAATCTAGTGCAAATTTATTCAGCAATAATCTTTCAAGGATTAAATTTAGTCACAGAAATTAATCAAGATTTAATTTCTTTATTAAAAAAAGATGGTTTTGAAAACATCCAAGATGCAGTTGGTACAATCTCACATAATGAAATCTTTTAATTGCTATGTTACAAACTGAAAAATGAAATGAGGTGGTTGAGTTTAGGAATTATTTTTAGTTTTTTTAATCAAAGATGATGAATAATATAGATTATGGTTTATATTTTTTACCATCTTTAATAAAAATTAGAAAATGTAATGAGTAATAATATAAAAAAACAAATATTTGAAGTTTTGAAACAGGATGATAGACTTTGGAGCGATGATAAAAAAGAATTAAATCAAATTTTGCTTTTAGACTTAATAGAAAAAATTGATGATAAAATAATAGGTTTATTTTTACAAAAAACAGAGTTAAAAAATAAGTTTTTTGTAAAAATAAAAGATATTTATGTATTTAAGACAAATGATTTTCGTTTTTTTATAGAAAAAAACAAAGTTGATAATTCTTTTACTTCTTATAAAAATAGAATTGGATTAACAGATGGTAAAAAATTTTTAAAAGATACTGATGATGTTGTTTTAAATTTTCCATATAAATTTTCCATATAAAGATTGTGTTTTAGAAGGAGGACAAGCTACTGAAGATGGTCTAGATAGTTGTTTTGAGTATAAAGAAACCACCTATAAAGACAAATTAGATGAAGCAGGAAATAAAATTAAAGACGGTAACAAAAATATAAAAGAGATTGATAAAGCAGGATCTTACCAACAGAAAACTGTAAAAAGAAAAGAAGTGTTTTTTAATCAAATATTAGCTCATGATGAAATAGATAGGCTTTTTGACCAGAAAACTCTTGTTAATTGGAAAAAATTTGCAAAAGTATGGAGAGAAAGAAGTAAAAGAAGAAAATGAGTTAATAGAAAAAATTGAATATGATCAAGGAGGTATTTCAAAATCTGTAAAATGGCAAGGTGGGGGAGATTTCATCTATTTAGAACTTGCAAAATGGAATGAAACAGCTAAAGAAAAGATTTTAAAAAGCAATTCTTTGCAAGAATTAAAAAAAATTTTTGATGAAATTTATGATAAATATTTTTTTAATTATAATGTTAGAGTAAAAGAATTTAAAGAAAAAATAATTAAAGAAAAAAATTTCAAAAATTTATCATTAGAAGAGCAGAAAAAGATTTTTATTGCAATGTTGGATAATAATCAAATATATGTAAATAAAACAGAAATGGCAGATAGTAAATTTGATATTAGTAAATATGATCAAAAATTAACAAAATTATTTTATAATTAAACATCTATGAAAACAAAAACTATTTATAAATTAACAGAAAACTTCAAAAACTCTTCTAATCATACAGATGATGGGGTGGAATTTTGGTTAGCAAGGGATCTGCAAGCTCTTTTAGGGTATGATACTTGGAGAAGTTTTTTTAATGCTATTAATAAAGCTAAAATTGCCTGTGAGGTTTCTGGGCAAAAAATATTATATCATTTTGCCGATGTCGGCAAAACGATCAAAATGCCCAAACAAGCCAAAAAAAGAATTAATGATTTGATGCTTACTCGTTATGCCTGTTATCTTATTGCTCAAAACGGAGATTCTAGAAAAGCAGAAATTGCTTTTTCTCAAACATATTTTGCTCTGCAAACTAGAAAAGCAGAAATCATAGAGCAAAAAATACTTGAATATGAAAGAGTGCAAGCAAGAAACAAGCTTAAAGAAACAGAAAAAGAATTATCTGGAGTTATTTTTGAGCAAACAGGAAAAAATGAAAGTTTTGCACTTATTAGAAGTAAAGGAGATCAAGCTCTTTTTTCTAAAACTACACAGCAAATGAAAAATAAATGGAACATTAAAAATAACAAACCTCTTGCAGATTTTATGCCTACAATTCTTTTAAAAGCTAAAGATTTTGCAACAGAAATCACAATATTTAATGCAAAAGAGAAAAATATGAACAAAGAAACAGATATATCAACAGAGCATATTACTAATAATAAATCAGTTAGAGATACCCTTATTGCTCGTGATATAACTCCAGAAAATTTACCACCAGAAAATGATATAACAAAGCTAGAAAAAACCTTAAAAAAAGAAGAAAAAAGCACTCTTAAAAATGATAATAATTTTAAGAAATATAAGGAGTAATTATGATAGATATTAAAAATTTACATGAAACAATAGGAGAAAAAGCATATAAATTAAGAATACAATTTCCTGAAATACCTAAATATATTACAGAAAATTTAAAATATAATTTTTTTGATTGGCAAAAAAGTGCTTTTGAGAATTTTATTACTTATAAAGCTATAAAAAAAATAGAACAGCCCAATAAAAGAACACATTTAATGTTTAATATGGCAACAGGGACAGGAAAAACTCTTTTAATGGCTTCTACTATTTTATATTATTATAAACAAGGATATAAGCACTTTTTATTTTTTGTAAATCAAAATAATATTATTGATAAAACAGAAAATAATTTTATTGATAACAATCATAACAAATATTTATTTAAATAATAAATATTAAAAAGGTAAATAATTTTAGTGATAATCCTCAAGGGATAGAGATAAAATTTACTTCTATACATAAACTTTATAATGATATTCATTTAGAAAGAGAAAATCAAACAACATTAGATGATTTGCTAAAAAAAAATATTGTTATGCTAGCAGATGAAGCCCATCATTTAAATAGCTCTACAAAAAAGCAAACAGACTTAGATTTTAAGGAAGAGTTAACAAACAAAACAAATAAAGAAGAAATTGAAAGAAAAGGTTGGAAACATACAATTATAGAGTTAATATTAAATAAAAATAATCCAGCTAAAGAAAACAATAATGTTTTATTAGAATTTACTGCAACTATTCCAGAAACAAAAGAGATTGCAGAAAAATATGCAAATAAAATTATATATAAATTTGGATTAAAAGAGTTTTTAGAAGAAATATCAAAAAGATATGGAGGAGATAAATTAATAAAATTTGAGAATCTGAATTATAGGTTAATCGGTTTGCCGTTTTTTAATAAAAATAACAAATTACCTTTTGAAAAAGAATATCAATGATGTAATACAGAAATAGGAATAAAAAATCCTGCAAATCAATTTTGTTTTAGTATATATTAAATTGAAACTGGATTGTTTTTTGAGATCAGAGTATTACTGGATCAACTTTTCTACTGCAACCTCCCTGAAAGGATCAATATATAAAAATATTTTTTACTTGCACTTATATCTTCGTTATTTATAATGCCCTTCACTAAAATAGAAGTACATTTTTAAATACTGGTGTCTTTGCCCGTGTGGCGGAATTGGTAGACGCAACGGACTTAAAATCCGTGGAGTATTGCACTCGTGCCGGTTCAAGTCCGGCCATGGGCACCATTTTTAAATAGAATTTTGTTTTTTTATTCTTGACTTTAGTTAAACAAAGTGAGATTATGCGGGACTTGAATTTTTTTTAAGCAACTTAACAAACAAAATAATAAATTGGCTAGAATTGCAGGTGTTAATATACCAACTAACAAAAGAGTGCTAATCGCACTTACTTATATTTATGGAATTGGTAGAACAGTTTCTTGTAAAATCTGTAAAGAATTAAAAATTTCTGATGATAAAAGAGTAAAAGACTTAAATGAAGAAGAAATTATTAAAATAAGAGAAAAAATAGATGCTGAATATCAAGTAGAAGGAGAATTAAGAAGTGAAGTTGCAACTAACATTAAAACTTTAAGAGATTTGGGCTGTTACAGAGGTGTAAGGCATAGAATGAAGCTTCCTGTTAGAGGGCAAAACACTCATAATAATGCCAGAACTAGAAAAGGAAAGCCTGTGGCTATAGCTAACAAGAAAAAATAATCAAAATTATGGTACAAAAAAAATTAAAAACCAAAAAGAAAGAAAAGAGAAACATTTCAGTTGGTGTAGTTCACATTATAGCTACATTTAACAACACAATAATTACTTTTGCTGATACTCAAGGAAATGTTATCGCATGGTCTTCTTCTGGAAAATGTGGTTTTAAAGGGGCAAGAAAATCGACTCCATTTGCAGGACAAGTGGTTGCTGAATCTGTTGGTAAAATTGCTTCTCAACATGGCTTCAAAACAATTTCTGTTCAGGCTAAAGGTCCTGGAAGTGGCAGAGAATCTGCTTTGAGAGCATTGCAATCAATGGGATATCTAATAACTTCTATAAAAGATATGACACCTATACCTCATAATGGTTGTAGGTCTCCTAAACAAAGAAGAAATTAAAAACATTAATTAAATAAGGTAAAAAATTATGTTAGCTGAGAATTGGAAAGATTTTTTAAAACCATCAAAAATCTCATATGATGCTAGTAACAATGACAAAACTGCAAAGATTGTCATTGAACCACTAGAAAGAGGTTTTGGAACCACTGTTGGAAATGTATTAAGAAGAACATTACTTTCTTCTATATATGGAACAGCAATTACAGCTTTTACAGTGGAGGGTATAATTCATGAGCAAGATGCTATTGAAGGATTGTCCGAAGATATGATTGATGTTATTTTTAATTTAAAGCAAGTAGTTCTTACTGCAGAAACTGACAAGACTAAAAAAGCTTCTATTGATATAACAGGTCCAGCTGTTGTTACTGCTGGTATGATCAAGCTTCCAGAAGGTATTTCTCTTATTAACCCTGAACAAGTTATTTGCAACTTAGAGGATAAAGCAAAATTTCAAGCAGAATTTGTTATAGAATCTGGAAAAGGATATAAAAAAAGTTCAGAAGCTAATAATGATAATGCAAAAATTGGTATGATTTATATCGATGCAATACTTAGCCCAGTAACTAAAGTAGCTTTTCAAGTAATAAACACTAGAGTAGGAGAAGCCGTAGATTATGATAAGTTAATTTTAGAAGTAGAGACTAATGGTTCTATAAAACCTGATTTAGCAATTGGTATTGCAGCTAAAATTATGAAAGAACAAATTAATTTATTTATCAATTTTGATGAAACAGTTGCTATAACTAGTAAAACAGAGGAAGAAGATCAAAAATTATCTTTTAACCCTGTATTATTAAAAAAAGTTGATGAATTAGAATTATCTGTTAGATCTCAAAATTGTTTACAGAATGAAAAAATAGATTATCTTGGTGATTTAGTAATGAAGTCTGAAAATGATATGTTAAAAACTCCAAATTTTGGTAGAAAATCTTTGAATGAAATTAAAGCTATATTACAAAGCTTAAATTTAAATTTTGGTATGAACATTGAAGAATGGCCACCTCAAAATGTTGAAGAATTAGCAAAAAACTTTGAAGAGGCTAATTAAAAAAATATATTATTATGAAACATTTAGCAAAAACTAAAAAGAAATTAAATAGAACATCTTCTCATAGAAAAGCATTGCTTGCAAATTTAGCCACTTCTCTTTTTACTCATGGCAGAATAAGCACAACTTTAAGCAAAGCAAAAGTATTAAGACCTTATGCAGAAAAATTAATTACTTTAGGGAAAAAAAATGATCTTAATGCTAGAAGATTAATAATTGCAAAAATTAGAAATGTGGCTATGGGAAAAAAACTATGTGAAGAAGTCTCTCCCAAATTCCAAGAAAGAAGTGGTGGTTATACAAGAATTATAAAAACAGGAAATAGATACGGAGATTGTGCACCTACTGCTATTATAGAATTAGTAGAATAGAAAAATTAATGGAGTCTATTTAGCTTTTTATTCTCTTTGCTTGGCCATCAAATTTGTCCACTCTTTAACCAGCATTCTAATTATGGAAAAAACAGAAAAAAAGGCTTGGTGTTATACCTCCTTCCTTGAGACTGTGTTGCAATTAGTAAATTTGTGTATTTGACAAGAAAAACCCTCCGCCGTCATCCACGCTAAAGCGGGAATCCATTATAACAAAGATCTGAAAAGACTGCAATTCGCCTTGGATCCCAGCTTTACCGTGGATGACGGCGGAGGAGGTTTTTTTCTAAAAGATGCTATTTTTTCTATAATTAGGATTTCTGGCTCTTTACAGATCATATCTATAAACATTATTATTTATACTAAAGTAAAAATATTGCTATGAAAAAAATAATTATTATTTTACAAATATTTCTTTATTTATTTATTATAAATAAAGTTAATGCTAATCAAAATTACGGTTCTTTTAAAGAGATAGTAAAAAATGGCAAAAAATATCAAAAAGTTATTAATTGGAATTCAGAAAAAGGCATAGCTCTATTATCTAGTGCAAAATATAAAAATGATTTTTATCAATTAGCTAGTCATTTTCAGCCTCAACAAAATGCTTTATATTGTGGTATTGCTTCAACTACTATAATTTTAAATGCTTTTAGACAAGGAACTAAGAAAATACCTCAAAGCACCGAATATCAAACTAGTAAACCCCAAGAGTTTGGTGGTGGTTATCTTGAATTTGCTACTTACACTCAATCAGAATTACTAACAAAAAAAACAGACAGAGTAAAAAAAAGAAATGTGATAAGATTATTAGCAAAAGATAAAAAATTAAAAAAGTTTGATCCTGGATTAACTTTAATTCAATTACATAAGATTATAAAATCTTATGGTTTAAAAAGTCGTGTATATTATGCAAAAGACAATAGAGACCTTGCTAGGTTCAAAAGAAATTTAAAAAACATTTTGGCTAAAAAAAACAAATTTATTATAGCAAATTTTCAAGGCAAAGTAATGGGAATATTGTCAGGAGGACATATTTCTCCAATTGTTGCTTATAACAAAAAACAAGAAAAACTTATGGTTTTAGATGTAGCATCCCATAAACAATCTTGGTGGTGGGGAGATATAAATTTGTTTTTTTTAGCTATGCAAGAAAAAGATGGTAATAAAAACAGAGGTTATCTTGTTGTTGGTGAGTAGTACAATACAAACCAACAATTTTATGCTGAATTGGTTTGTTGTTATACTATTTTAGCTTTATAATTGACCTATAGCCTTCAATCTGCTCAGCATAAATTGCTTTTTGGCTATAGGTCAATTTAAAACTAAAATAGTATAATAACTGCTGATCTTTAAAATTGGCTAAAAGTTTATTTTGTGAGGTGTCATTTAGTTATTAGTAAAAAAATAATCTTTGTCTTCAAAAGAATTAACCTGCACCATCTCTTCTTGTAGTTTGTATAATTTTTCTAATTTAGTTTTTTCAGCAATGGGAATTATTTTTTCTTGAACGGCTTCTTTTAATAAATTGCTTGATTTTTTATTAAGTTTTTTTTCTTTAATGGCTGTTTTGATTTTTCTTTCTGTTTTTTCCAAAGCAAGAGTCAGCTCATAGCATTTACTTAATTTATGCAGATAATCTTCTTTATCTTTTGAAATAAAAACATTTTTAGTTAATATTTCTTGAGGCTTTTTTGAGCTAATTAAATCAGTGGCCAATTTTGCACTTAGCTCATCGCTAGGCTCTGCTGTAATAGGGTTTATTCTGTGCATAAATCCTACCATATATTTTATCCAGATTTTCCAAAAAAGCCCTTTGGAGAAATTTTGATAAAGCACAGCAAAACTTTGATCAGTTTTTGACAATAAATAATCCATACTCCAACAAAAATATGATTCTTGCTCTTTTTTGCATCCTTCATTCAAATATCTTTTTATAGTAGCTGTTGCTAAATATTGATATGACAAAATATCTGCAAATTTTCCGCTTAAAAATTCTTTTTTCTTAATATTTCCTCCATATAAAAGCAAAGATAAATCAGCAAAAAGAGCAAATTTTGTTGAAATATAAGCTAATTTTCTTTCATATTTTTTGGCCTTTCCTTTTGATGCAGTCCAAACAAAAACACTTCTTGTTAAATATAACCACAAAAATCTAATTTTATTTTTTAATAAATAGCCAATATGTTTAAATAAATTATCATCAAACTTTTTTAAATCATTATCTAGCAAAGCATTTAACTCATTATAAACATAAGGATGGCATCTAATTAACCCTTGTCCAAAAATCATTAAGCTTCTAGTCATAATGTTTGCTCCTTCCACAGTTATTCCAACTGGAGTGGCCATATATGGATGAGCTAGAAGATTATTAGGTCCTCGGCAAATCGCCATTCCTCCCAAAACATCCATACCATCATTAATAATTTCTCTAAACATTTCAGTAGAATGATATTTCATTATTGCATTTGCAACAGATGGTTTATAGCCATTATCTATAGCAGATGCTGTCCATATTCTAGATGATTCTAAGATATAAGAAAAAGCAGAGATTTTTGCTAGTTTTTCTTGAATTGCCTCAAATTTTCCTATTTCAACACCAAATTGTTTTCTTATTTTACAATAATTAGCAGTAACTTTAGTAACTAATTTTGCTCCACCTGTGCTGGTTGCAGGTAGTGAGATTCCTCTTCCTACTGCCAAACATTCCATTAACATTTTCCAACCATTACCCGCTTGTTTTGGCCCTCCAATAATATCTTCTACATTAATTATAATATTTTTTCCAACTAAACTTGCATTAACAAAGGGTATTCCTAAAGGGTCGTGCCTTCTTATAGTAAGTCCTGCTACTTTACTATTTAACAAAGCACAGCTTATTCCAAGATCTTTTTTTTGCTTATTGATTAAATTTTGAGGATCATTTAATTTAAAAGCAAGACCGATAACCGTAGCAACTGCTCCTAAGGTAATATACCTTTTTTCAAAATTTAGTTTTATTTTGATTTTTTTATCTTTTTTATCTAAAAAAACTTCCCCCCTTGCATTAATAGAAGTTGCATCACTTCCTGCTAATGGTTCAGTAAGAGCAAAACAAGGTAGCTCTCTGCCATCTGCTAATCTAGGCAAATAATATTTTTTTTGTTTTTCTGTTCCATATTTAATAATTAATTCAGCTGGTCCTAAAGAATTAGGTACCATAACTGTGATTGCTAGTGTTTGAGATCTAGTAGCAAGTTTTTGTACAATTTCTGAATGAGCTAAAGCAGAAAACCCTAGACCACCAAATTTTTTTGGAATAATCATAGCAAAAAACTTGTTTTTCTTAAGGTAGTCCCATAATTCCTTATTCATATCTCTTTTTCTAAAAATCTGCCAATCATCTGCCATTTCACAAGCTTGCTCAACTTCTTTATTTAAAAAAAGATGTTCTTTTTTTGATAATCTATGATAAGGATGTTTGAATATTTTTTTAAAATTTGGTTTTCCGCTAAAAAATTCTCTTTCTATCCAAACATTTCCTGCTTTTAAAGCAATTTCTTCTGTTTTAGAAATTTGTGGTAAAAAATTCTTTTTTTTGATAAGTTTTAATAAAAATCTAGTGATTAAATTTCTTCTAATAAATTTTATTAAAAAAAGAGCATTTATAGAAAGAAATGACAGAATAAAATCATCACTTGCTTTAAAATAATATAATAAAAAAGCAGAAAGAGCTAAATAAGCTATAAGAGTTATGTTCATAATTGATTTCAATAAAATAGTTAGTAAGCAAGATTTTATCAGCAGTAATTAAAAAAAAATAGAAACAACTACTCCCCTCCTTGAGGGGGAGCGATTGCTCCGAGCTTTTCATTTAAATTTAAAATTTATTAAAAATAATATTAGCATATAGCAAATTGATTTGTTTTGGTATAAATCAACCATTGATTTTAGCTATTTTTTTGAATAAAATAAAAATTAAAATAAATGTTAGCATAATAAAAAAACTGATTATCAAAAGTAAATATTTAATAATATTATCTTGTTTCATATCCATATTTTGATGATGAAGATATTTTACCCCCTGCTCCATCAGATAAAATCAATGGATTTAGCTTTGTTCCTGTATTACTTCCTTGAATATTGCTTAACTCTATAGCACTTTCTCCTTTTCTATCTTCTCCATGCAATATTAGAGCAAATATATGACCACTTGATATTCTAGATCCTATATTATTATCTTTAGCATATAAACTGTCATCACTATGCTTGTTTATCTTATCTTTTTCTTTAGTTGCTTTTTTTGTAACATAATATGAGAATTTATTGTTCCATTCATCCAGCATATATTTGCTGCTAATACCCAATTCTTCGGCAAGTAATGCTCCATAATAATATTTGCCTGATATTTCTTTGGCTGAATTTTCTGTTGATTTAGAATAAGATGAAATAGCTTCAGTAACAAAACTAGCTTTGTTTCTAGTATCTTGAATTTTGGTGGATTTGGTTGATAAAACCAGAAAATCAACTGCTGGTATTGCAATAATTGCAATAACTATTGCTAATTCTAGCAATGTAAATCCTTTTTTTAAATTTTTCATAGACTCTGATATAGCAACAAGTTGTTATTTTGCTTTAATATATTCTTATAAATTGTTATATAAGTATTTGCAACAAAAAAACTAACTATCTACCCTCCTAATATCTATTCCGCATAAAGAAAGGCTTTCTTCTAAAAATTCATAGCCTCTATCCAAATGATAAATATCACTAATAATAGTTTCTCCTTTGGCAACTAATCCTGCTATAATTAAAGCAAAAGATGCTCTCAAATCACTAGCTTTTACTAATGCACCAGTTAGTTTCTGAGGTTTTATATATAATTTATTGGCTTTAGTTTTTAAATTTGCTCCCATTCTATCTAATTCTGGAACATACATAAAACGATTTTCAAAAATAGTTTCTGTAATTACAGAATTAAAATTTTGAGTTAATAATAAAGTAGCAAATTGAGCCTGCATATCTGTAGGGAAATTAGGGTATGGTGCAGTTGATATTGCTAAAGTTTCTTTTTTATTTTTAGTTTCTTGATAAGATATTAAGCAATTACCATTTTGCTCTGTTATTTTTGCACCACAAAATTCTAACTCTTTTTTGATAGGTGCAAAAATATTCATTGATACTTCCAAAAATTCTAGTGATCCCTTAGTAGCAAGGACAGCTACTGCATATGAACCTGCCTGAATTCTATCTGTATGAATTTTATGTAGAACATCTTTTTTTTCTAGCTTTACTACTCCATTTATAGTAATAACAGTTCCTGATAAACTAATATCTGCTCCTAATTTATTTAAAAATTCTATTAATTCTATTATTTCTGGCTCTATTGCAACATTTCTTAAAATTGTTTTTCCTCTAGCCAAAACTCCTGCCATAAGAGCTGTTTCTGTTGCTCCAACCGACACAATTGGAAAATCAATTTCTGCTCCTTCTAAATATCCTTTTTTTACTTCTGCCATAACAAAACCTTGCTCTATTTTTATGTCAGCACCTAATTTTTCTAAAGCAGTTAAATGCAAATCAACTGGCCTAGAACCAATTGCACAGCCCCCTGGGAGAGCCACTTTAGCTTTAGAAAATCTATTTAATAAAGGAGCTAAAATTAGAATAGAAGCCCTCATTTTTGTTACTATATCGTAAGATGCAATAAAATTATTAGCTTTGCTACTATCAAAAACAACGGTTTTTGCACAATTATTATCTTTATGTGAATGTGCTGCAAATTCTACATCTACCCCTAAATCTATTAGAAGATTAAACATTGTAGAAATATCTTCTAAATGAGGTAAATTAGTAATAGTTACTTTGTTATCAGTAAGCAAAGATGCTGCCATAATAGGCAAAGATGAATTTTTAGAACCACTAATTTTTATCTTACCCAATAATTTATTACCCCCCTTAATAATTAATTTCTCTGCCATTATATTTTTTTAAGTTAAGATTATTATTAACATTCTGCAATCTATATAATATTAGCATAAAAGCCAAGTCCTAATACTATTTTTCATAAGTTATACTTAAGAGCTAATAATATACTAAAACAAAATTGTTTTGGTAATGAGATATGGGGTGTCAAAATCTCGTTTATTAACGAATCGGTGCTACATTTAAAATGGGGCCTATTTCTTCTATTATGTTTTTTACCATTGGAGCAACAATATTACCTCCTTCTACTATAAAATTATTTGTCTTGTTTTTTTTAGGGTTATCTAAAAAAGAAAATATTATATATTCAGGCTTATTAATCGGGAAAACTCCAAAAAAAGAAGATAGAAAAGCTGTTTTGTCATATCCTGTTTTCTTTTTTACCTTATATGCTGTTCCAGTTTTTCCCCCTATTTTATATATTTTTGATCTCGCTCTTCTTCCAGTTCCATTATTTACCACTTCTGTTAATAATTCTAATATTTTTTTTGAGGTTTTTGGATAGATAATTTTTTCTCCTATTTTGTTTTTGTTACTGTTTTTTATTAATGTAGCATCTTTTAAAATTCCTCCATTCACCATGGCAGCAAGAGCTTGGGTCAAATGCAAGGCTGTAACACTGATTCCATAACCATAAGATGTGGTTATAGTTTTTGCTAAGCTCCATTTTTTTGGTATAGAATGATGGTTTTTTTCTATTAATTCTACATTTAAAGGTTTAAAAAAACCTAGATCTTGAAAAAATTCTTTTTGCATATTTTTAGCAAATTTTTGAGCAATCTTTGCTGTGCCAATATTAGAAGATTTGGAAAATATTTCTTTAGCTGATAATATGTTATGTCTGTGAGAATCTTTGATTATATAATTATCAATCATTATTTTTTGTGATACATCAAATTTTTCTTCTAGCTTAATTAACTCACGATCTAATGCTAAGGCCATAGTAAAAGTTTTGAATGAAGAACCCATTTCGTGTAATGCATAGCTAGCTTTATTATTTAAATTTATATTATGCAAAGTATCAACAGGGTTATAAGGGTCGTAATCAGGCAAGCTAACTAGAGAATATATTTCAAAATTATTAACATTCATCACTATTGCCGTTCCTCCAGATGATTGAGAATTTTCAATAGCTTTTTTTAAGTGATGATAAACAGAGTTTTGAATATTTAAATTTATTGATAAATTTATGTTATTATTCTGATAATCTTGTTTTTTTAAATATTTATCATAATATTTTTCAAATCCTGCCTGACCATTTTCATCTTTATCAGAAAATCCAATAATATGAGACAAAATATTATTATGAGGATATAATCTTTTATTATCTTGATGAAAAGATAAACCTATATAACCTAAATTTTTAACCTTTCTCTTTTCGCTATTTGTTAAATCTCTTTTTATCAGAAAATGTTTTTTGGGATTATTTTTGTTGCTTAATTTTTTGACTAAATCAAGAACATCAATATTAGGAAATATGCTTTTTAGACCTTTAATTGTTTGGCTTATATTTTTAAGCAAGGTAGGAGATGCATATAAAGAGTGAGTTGCTAAATTAGTTGCTAAAACTTGATCTTCCCTATCAAGAATATTAATTCTACTATGTTTCTTCTTAACCTGTTTAATGTTAGAATTTTTTGCAACTTCTTGATTCTGATATAAATAAAATATTTGAAATATAAGAGTAATAAATAAAGAGAATATGCATAAATAAGAAAAATAAACTCTGCTTCTATAGGACATTTTTTTAGTTAAGATTGCTGGATTTCTTTATTTTGGATATATGTATGTTTCTGCTATAGAATAAAATAGCATCTTCTAATTTCATTATTTTATTACTATTAATTTTTTTGTACTTTTTTGTACTATTAAATGTTTTATAATAATCAAGATATAATTCTTTAAAATAATGAGTATTAGATAACAAAGATGATAAATGTATTTTTGATAAAGTTAAATCCTTTTTTTGTTCAGAAACTTTATTTTCTAAATAACGAATTTCAGAACTAATAGTGATGTTTTTTGTTTTAAAATGAACTAATCTTTGAATAGATATTATTATTACAAATATGCAAATGATATTTATGATAAATAAAGTGCTTCTTTGTTTCATATTTTCTTACCCGCTCTTAATTTAGCAGATCTTGATCTAACATTTTTGCTTACTTCATCAAAAGAAGGTTTAATCGCTTTTTTAGTTAATATTTCAAATAATTTGTTATTTTTACTTAATGTTTCTGGCAAATATCTGTTATTTTCTGTGTTTCTACTATTATCTCTTAAAAAATTTTTGATAATTTTATCTTCTAAAGAATGAAAGCTAACCACCACTAATCTACCTCCTTGGTTTAATAAATCATAAGTTTTTGCCAAAATATCTTTTAACTCTTCTAATTCTTGATTTACATAAATTCTTAAAGCTTGAAAAGTTTTGGTAGCTGAATGTATTTTTGTTGGTTTTCTATTTTTTTTTATTTCTTCAATCAAATTAGCCAATTCTAAAGTTGTTTCAATAGGTTTTTCTGTTCTAATTTCAATTATTTTCTTAGCAATTTTTCTAGATTCTTTTTCATCTCCAAAACGATAAATAATATTTGCTAAATCTTTTTCGCTATAAAAATTAATAATGTCATAAGCTGAAATATTATTAATTCCCATTTGCATATTTAATTTTGCAGATTTTAAAAAAGAAAAACCTCTTTCTCCTTCATCTACCTGCATTGAAGAAATTCCTAAATCAAAGACAATACCGTCTATTTTAGTGATATTATATTTTTCTGACATTTCTTCTTTTATATTAGAAAATTTGTTATTAATAAAGTGAAATCTATCAGAATATTTTTTACTTAAATTATTAGCAAATTCTTGTACTCTTGTGTCTCTATCAAAAGAAAATAACTGATTTTGTGGATTAGCATCTAATATTTCTTTACTGTACGATCCTGCACCAAAAGTTGCATCAACATAAATCCCTGCTTTTTCTGGTTGCAGATATTTTTTTACTTCGTTTAATAAAACTGGAATGTGAGCTTGCTTTTCTTCTCTCATTAACCAGTTTTTTTTATATATTTATTAGTTCTTACTGCATAAATTATTTTACAATTTGCAATCGTTACAGAGCAAATTTTTTTGTGGATAGGAAAATTTAATACTTTACAAGAAATGTTTTTTTTGGGTTTTTTTTTATTCATTATTTGTTTTTGTTAATATTAGAAAGATTTAAAGAATATCTTTTTTCTTGAGCTTTTTTTCTAGCTATTATCTCATATTTTGCAAAATGATCAGGGTTCCAAATTTCAAAAGTGGCTCCTTTACCAATAAACAAGGCTTCTTTTTTTAAATCAGCACTTTTTTTTAATTTATCAGTTAGCACTAATCTGCCAGCATTATCCAAAGAAAGAACCTCACTACCACCTAAAATTGAAGTAGCTAAGGCATCTCTTTCATCTGAATATGGTTCTAATTTATCAATTGATTCACTTAATTGATGCATTCTAGACATTGCACATCCTTCAATAGCTTTATTAACAAAAGAGGCAAAGCAAACAACACCCTTAAAATCTTCTTTAGCAAGAGCATCACGAAAATTATTAGGAAGAGATACCCTGTTATTTTTACCTATTTTTTGTATTGATGTAGATAAAAAGATCATATATTTTGCTCAATAAAATTACATTATATGCTATTAAATGTCATTATATGTCATCAAATGTCATTATATGTAGCAAATGTCAGTTGTCAAATTATTTTGATTTTTGGCAATAATTCCTAGTTTATTATTACTATGAAGAATCCTCTCTCCTTCAGACTATGTCGCAATTAGTAAATTTGTGTATTTGACAAGAAATACCCCCCGCCATCATCCACGAAAAAGCGGGGATCCATTGTAGCAAAGGTCTGGAAAGACTGCAATCTGCCTTGGATCCCCGCTTTTTCGTGGATGATGGCGGGGGAGGTTCTTTTCTAAAAAATGTTATTTTTGCTATTATGACACAGCCTGCTTGTAAAGTATGTTGCAATAGCAAAAATAAAGGATATGCTTTTAATATTACACAATATTAAAACCGCTTGAGACGGTTGATAAATTATCAAAAACAAAATATGTTTAACTTTGCTATATTGCTTTTAATGTTTACTGTCTTAAGTATTATATTATTAGGCTGTGCTTCTATGATTAAAGGTGGAGAATTTAATAAAAAATATGGCAATCTTTTAATGAGGGCAAGAGTATATTTACAAGCATTTATTATTCTTTTATTGTTGCTTGCATCATTTTTTTATAAATATAAATAATGCAAATATCTTTAATTGGTATGATGGCAAGTGGCAAAACCACTATTGCTAAATTATTATCTCAAAAACTATCCTTAAATTTTATTGATTTGGATGAGCAAATATCTGTGCAAGAGAATCTAACTATCAATCAAATTTTTGCTAAAAAAGGAGAAATTTATTTTAGAAAAATAGAAGAAGATCTTTTAGAAAAAATAATAAACACACAAAAAGATTATATTTTGTCTTGTGGTGGTGGTATTATTTTAAGCAAAAAAAATCGTGACCTGTTAAAACAAAAAACTCAATCAATTTGGCTAGATGTAGGCAGTGAAACTTTATATAAAAGATTGCAAAAAGAAAATTATAGACCTTTACTAAAAAAATTATCATATAAAAAAATAGATGATATTTTGCAAACTAGAATAGATTTTTATAAAATAGCTGATATTACAATCAAAGCAGAAAGTGAAGATACTGAATTCATTTTAAACAATATTATAAATAAATTATCAAAACATAATGTCTAAAATAATTGTCAAACTAGATAATGACAAATCTTACCCTATTATTATAGAAGAAAATATTTTAGAAAATTCAAAATATTTCAAAAAATATTTAACCTCAAAAAAAATATTTATTATTACAGATAATATTGTTGCTAAAAAATATTTAAAAACCCTGCAAAACTCCTTAAAAAAAGAAGGTTTTTTTGCTAATTCTATTATTTTAAAACCAGGAGAATATTTAAAATCTTTTTCCTCTTTAGAAAAAATTAGCAACAAAATCTTAGCTCATAATATAGACAGAAAGGCAACAATTATTGCTCTAGGGGGTGGAGTTATAGGTGATTTATCAGGCTTTATTGCTAGTATTTTGCTAAGAGGTATAAACTTTGTTCAAATTCCAACTACTTTTCTTGCTCAAATAGATAGTAGTGTAGGTGGAAAAACTGCCATTAATTCAAAATTTGGCAAAAATTTAATTGGTAGTTTTTATCATCCTAAAGCAGTGCTAATTGATCCTACCATAACTGCCTCCCTGCCCTTTAGAGAATATTTATCAGGTTATGGGGAGGCAGTAAAATATGCTTTAATCAATGATAAACAATATTTTTTATATTTAGAAAAAAATGAAGAGAAAATTAAAAATAGAGATCTTACAGTTATAAAATATATTATCAAAAAATCTTGTGAAAAAAAAGCAGAAATTGTATCTCAAGATGAAAAAGAGCAATCAGGAGTTAGAGCTTTATTAAATCTAGGTCATACTTTTGCTCATTCATTAGAAAAAGCAACTAATTATAGCAATAAATTAAGACACGGAGAAGCAGTTGCAGTGGGTATTATTATGGCATTAGAATTTTCTTGTTTTTTAAAAATTTGTCAAAGGGAAGAGTTAATTAGAGTTAAAAAACATTTTGAACAAATTGGCTTAATGACAAGCATTAAACAAATAAAAAAACATTGGGACAAAGAAGAGCTTGTAAATAATATGAAAAGTGATAAAAAAAACGAAGATGATAAAATAATATTTATTTTATTAGCAGAAATAGGCAAATCTTTGGTCAAAAAAGATGTTGCTATAAAAGATATTATTAAATTTTTGAATAAATAATTAAAATGAATGATTTTTTTGCATCAGAGTTATTTTTTTCCATTTTGTTAAATGGAGGAATAATTTTTATTCTAATCCTTTTATCTTCTTTTTTTTCAGGATCAGAAACAGCATTGACTGCCATTTCCAAAGTAAAAATCCATAAATTATCGCAAAAAGGATATAAAAATGCAAAATATGTTTATGCCTTAAAAGAAAAAAAAGATAGATTAATTGGCTCTATCTTGGTTGGTAATAATTTGGTAAATATTTTAGCCTCTAGTCTTGCCACAAAATTATGTTTAGATATATTTGGTACAAATGGGGTATTTTATGCAACAGCTATAATGACAGTGATGATTGTGTTGTTTGCTGAGATTCTTCCTAAAACCTATGCTCTTTATCACAGCGAAAAAACATCTTTATTTGTTGCTCCTGCAATTAATTTGATAGTAAAGCTTTTTAAACCAATAACATTTTTATTAGATATTGTGATAAAAAAATGTTTTATTATAACTCCTACTAGCTCAACTTTAATTTCAAGCCTAGATGAATTAAGAGGAACTATAGAATTACAATATAAAGAAAAAAGTATTATTAAAAGTGATAGAGATATGCTCTCTTCTATATTAGCTTTATCAGAAACAGAAGTCTCAAGCATAATGACTCACAGAAAAAATATTTTAACTATAAATGCTGATCAAAGTAGCAAAGATATTCTAGAGACAATAGCAAAAGCACCTCATACTAGAATTCCTATTTGGAAAGACAATAAAGACAACATAGTTGGAGTTTTGCATGCTAAAGATGTGTTAAAAACTAATATTTATTCTACTAAAAATATTGATGATATAAATTTTTTAAAAATAGCTTCAAAGCCTTGGTTTATTCCAGAAAGTATGACATTAAAAGATCAATTATTTAATTTCAAAAAAGAAAGAAATCATTTTGCTATTGTGGTTGATGAATATGGAAGTGTGATGGGAATTGTTACTTTAGAAGATATTCTGGAAGAAATTGTAGGCGAAATCAAAGATGAATATGATAAAGGAGATGTTATCAATTGTAAAAAAATTACAGATAATAAATATTTAATATATGGCTTTGCTACAATCAGAGATATTAATAAAGAATTAGATCTAGAATTACCAGAAGATGATGCCTCAACTGTAGCAGGTTTAATAATAAATCACATAGAAAGAATTCCAGATAGAGAAGAAAGTTTTGATATTAATGGTTTAAACTTTTATATCAAAGAAAAAAGAAAAAACCAAATCACAAAAATAATATTAAAAAAGAAAACTTAAATGTAAGCGGAGTTTTTTAAGCAGGTCTAATTATAAATATTTATTTAGGAAAACAGCCTTGAATTAGATGATTAATTTAAGAATTTTCTGCCGATGACATTTTTTATAAATTTTTATTAAAAAATAAAGTAATATTAGAATCTACAGAACCTCTTAAAGATAGAGATTTAGATAATTTAATGAAATATGTGGCAAAGAAAGCAAAAAAAAATTATCAATTAGCAGAAAAGAAGTTCTTTGCTGAAATTGAGAAAGAAATCAATAAAATTAAGAATAAAAAATGAAAAAATCTATTTTAGAGCATAAGTGTAAACTTATTGAATACTATCTCCAGTTTTTATAAAGTTTCTATTAAATCACCCATTGTGTTAAATTCTTGCTTTTCTTGTTTTTCTTGTTTTTTTTCTTCTTCCTCATTTACCAAAGCCTCTTTCAATAATTTATTAATATAATCATTTTTGATAGCTAATAAATTATTCTTAAATTCTTTTTTTAATTTTTTCTGCTCTTTTTTAGAAACAAAATTTTGAGTAATTTTATGGGAAACAGGTAATAATATTTTGTTTATTTGGGATTTTTTGATCTTTTTATGTTGTTTTTTAGGAAAAAAAGCTAAAGAAAAATCAAGAATTGAAATAAATAATAATATTACAATCATTGCTTTTGCAAAACCAAATAATGCTCCTAAAAACCTATCCATAAAAACTGGTAACACAGTTTTTAAAAGATTTTTTATTTGACTAGTTAAGATACCTACAAAAATATTTACAATAAAATAAATTATTGCAAATATAATAGTGGAGATAATCGCCCTAGTAATAAAATTAATGGGTAAAACTTTGTTAATTAGAAAAATAACAAAATAAGAAATTATAGTAGTTGCAATAAATTTTATAGTTTTACTTAAATCTTTAGAAAACCCCCTAAACAACCCCAAAAAAATTAATAAACAAATAAAAATTATAAAATAAAAATCAATTTTATTAAAATTAGAAAAAAACATATTTTTGTGCTAAATTTATTAGAAATAATTTTCTATACCAAAATTTGAAACTGTTGATAATACTATTTTAGCTTTATAATTGACCTATAGCCAAAAAGATGTTTAGTAGAAATTGTTTTTTTAAATTATTTGTTAGCCATAGCTAACAGATTATTAAAAAAAGCAATTTATGCTGAGCAGATTGAAGGCTATAGGTCAATTATAAAACTAAAATAGTATAATTACAAGCTCTCAACTGATGCGATAATCTCCACTAATTCCGTGGTGATTTTGGCCTGTCTTGTTCTGTTATATTTTAGACTTAATGTTTTGATTAAATCTGTACAATTATTTACCGCACTATCCATTGCAGTCATTCTTGCCCCCTGCTCTGATGCAAAACATTCCAAAAATGATTGATATAATTCCGAAGAGATTCTTTTTTCTGCTACATATTCTAATAATTCTGCTTTTTTTGGTTCGTAATCATATTCTATGCTTGATTCTTCAACTAACTCTCCTTTTTCACAAGGAATTAAAGAGGTTTCTGTCATTTCTTGAGAAATAGCTGTTTTAAATTTTGGATATATTACCTTGCAAATATCAAATTTTTCTTCCTTAAATAATTTTATAATTTCTTGAGTTAATTCTTTAGCCTCATTAACTGTTATTTTTCTTGAACTAAAACCTTCCTTAACTAACAATATATTATTTTTTTCAAATCTTTGTACATAATCAGAAGATTTTCTGCCTACAAAAATCTTTGAAACAACCAAACCTTGATCTTTATGTTTTTTTATTTGAGCTAATACAAATTTAGATAAATTAGTGTTTATACCACCACATAAACCTCTATCAGATGAAATTATTACTAGCAAAATATTTTTTTCCTTATCCGCTCCTGATACAATATTTCTATTCTCAAATAATTCTTCACTAACTTGCAATTGAGTATGCATAATTTTATTCAAAGATTGGTTATATAATCTGGAACTTTCTGCATTCTGTCTTGCTTTTCTAAGCTTTGAAGCTGCCACCATCTTCATTGCTTTTGTAATTTTTTGAGTTTTTTTAATAGAATTAATTCTAATTTTTAAAGTTTTTAAATCTGCCATTATGCCTTATCAAAAAATTCTATTTAAAATTAACAGAGAAATCTTCAAGAAGATCTTTTAGCTTTTTGTTAGTCTCATCTGTGATTTTCTTTTCTTTCTTAACATCAACTAGAATATCACTATGATTTACTTTAATATAATCTAGCATTTCTGCCTCATATTTGGTAACCATATTGATAGCTACCTTATCAAGAAAACCATTTACTCCAGCAAAAATCACAACCACTTGCTCTTCTATTTGATATGGCTGATATTGTCCTTGCTTCAACAATTCAGTAAGTCTTGCCCCTCTATCAAGCAATGTTTTGGTAGAATCATCTAAATCAGAACCAAATTGAGCAAATGCTTCCATTTCTCTATATTGAGCTAAATCCAGTTTTATTGAACCTGACACTTGTTTCATCGCTTTTATTTGTGCAGCAGAACCTACTCTTGATACCGATAATCCAACATTTACCGCAGGTCTAATTCCTTTATAAAACAATTCACTTTCCAAAAATATTTGCCCATCAGTAATTGAAATTACATTAGTTGGAATATAAGCTGACACATCTCCTGCCTGTGTTTCAATAATCGGCAATGCAGTAAGAGATCCGCCCCCTCTTTCATCAGACATTTTTGCAGCTCGCTCCAATAATCTTGAATGAAGATAAAATACATCTCCTGGATATGCTTCTCTTCCAGGGGGTCTTCTAAGCAATAAAGACATTTGTCTATAAGCCACCGCTTGCTTGCTCAAATCATCGTAAGCAATCAAAGCATGCATCCCATTATCTCTAAAATATTCTCCCATAGCACATCCTGTATATGGTGCCAAAAATTGCATCGGTGCAGGGTCAGATGCAGAAGATACTACTATAATAGAAAATTCTAATGCTCCAGACTTTTCCAAAGTTTGCACTAATCTTGCAACTGAAGATTTTTTTTGACCAATAGCCACATAAATACAATATAATTTATCTTTTTCTTCTCCCTTTTTATTTACAGCAATTTGATTAATAAAACTATCAATCACCACAGCAGTTTTTCCTGTTTGTCTATCACCAATAATAAGTTCTCTTTGCCCTCTACCTATTGGGATCAAGCTGTCAATGGCCTTGATTCCTGTTTGCACTGGCTCAAAAACTGATTTTCTGTCAATAATACCAGGGGCTTTTGTTTCTATTCTACTAAATTTTGTTGCTTTGATATCTCCCTTACCATCAATTGGATTTCCTAAAGCATCAACCACTCTTCCTAAAAGTTCTTTTCCCACTGGAACCTCAACAATTTTTTCCGTTCTTTTTACTGTGCTTCCCTCATAAATACTGCTATCATCTCCAAAAAGAACCACACCAACACTAGATTCTTCTAAATTTAATGCCATTCCCTTTACTCCTGATTCAAACTCCACCAATTCTCCATATTCTACATTATCTAAGCCGTAACATACTGCTACCCCATCGCTAATTGAGATTACCTTACCAATTTCAGACAAATGTTTATCACTTGCTAAATTTTCAATTTCTTTTTTTAAAATATCAGATACTTCTGTTGTTTGAATTTTCATTTTTTAATATTAATTAATTTTGGTTAAATGTTAGCTAAAGTTTTTTTACTATTATTAGAAAAAATATTTAATTGGTTAGTTAAGGATAAATCTATCATTGTAGATCCCATAGTAATAATTACTCCTCCCAAAATTTGGGGATTGATTTTTTTGTTTACAATAATCTTTTTTTGCAATTTATTGCCTATTATTTCAATAATTTCTGCTGTTTGTTTCTTATCTAAATCAATTTTAGAAGTAATGTTGATTTCTATTTCGTTGTTTTGTTCCATAACTAATTTTTCAAATTCTTCTTTGATAAAAGAAATTATATATAATCTTTTGTTTTTGACTAAAATTTGCAAAAATTTTTCAGTTAATTGATTAATAGAAGCATTTTTTATTATTTGTTGCACTAATTCTTGTTGTTTTTCAGTGGGAATCATACTATTACTAAGCAATTTCTCTGCACCTTTACTGATGTTTTTTAAAGAAATTATTTTAGCTAAATCTTGAGCGATTTGTGTTATGACATTTTTAGCCAAAGCAAGATCAAATAAAGCTTTTGCATATCTTTTAGCAATGATGTTACAAGTTGTAAGGTTACTAGACATAGTTAGTATATTAAAGAAACATTTTCACTTAAAATATTCTGTTATTTACTAAAATTCAAGTGCATACTAATCTAATTTCAAAATAAGCAATTTTAAATTCAAAAAAACTCATATATAATTATATTGCATTATATTTCACTTCTTGACATTTAATATCAGAAATAACAGAACTTGCTTAATAGCTTCCTCTTGCATTCAAAAGGACTCTGCCTTTATCTATATTTTTAAGAGACATTAATAAATCTCCACCTTCTTTTGATCTACTAACAGATATTAACTGTTCTTGGTTTTTAAACTCTTCTTGCCAAAAAGTTGCTAAAGTACAATTAGCAGAACCACATACTATATCTTCATTAATATTCCAAGAAGGTGCAAAATATCTTGAATTAATATCTGCTCCTTTTACTCCTTGTTTTGCCGTTGCAATAAACATAGTTCCATAATTAAATTGCCATTTTTTATCAAATTCTGCCAATTTATTAAAATCTGGGTTAAGTGTTTTTGTATCAGTTCCATCTTTGAATCTAATAATTCTATAACCATTTTCTCCTAAAGCTGTTTCTACAGGTTTTTTTTCTTCTGGAAGTTCTTGTTCTTTTGGTATAGAAAACAAAACTTTTGCAATATTTTCTAAATCTCCTTTATGAAGTCTAATGTCATTTTTTACTAATGCTATTGCAGGAAAATCAAGAGATATACCATCTTTTTTTATCCCTGTTCTATCTGCACCCTCAGATTTTTTTACAAGAAATTCTTTGTCTAGCCCTTCTTGCACTTTTATTGCAAAAAATTTTATCTCTTTCAAATCATTATTTTGTGAAAATAAAAAAATAGCTGAAGCAATAGTTGCATGAACACACAAAAATATTTCTTTATTACAAGTAAACCATCTAATATTATATCTTTTTTCTTTTCCATCAAACACAAGAAAAGCTGTAACAGGTAAATTGTTGTTTTCAGCAGTTTTTTGCATAATTTCATCATTAAGATAATTACTTAATACACACACACCAGCTGGATTACCCTTTTTATTTTCGCCTGTAAATGCATAAGCAATATAAGTTTTATTTATATTTGTCATAATTTTTATCATTATACTATTCAAGTTTTTCAAGTTTGTTAGGAGTCAGTTTGTTAGGGGTTCTATGTAAAAAAAAGGATAAAATACAACTTTATACTAAACTTACAATTCTATCCGCTTTTTAACATAAAACCCCTAATCTAATTAAATTTTTCTTGCTTTTTTTTTAAAATAAATATTATTTTTATATTAAATAATAAAAATCATATAATAATTATTACCATGAACACACTTGTTGGAACAGTAGATGTAAAATTACAGCTTGATAAAGATGTAATACTGGAATATCAAGCACATGAAGAAGAATACAAACAAATGCTAGAAAAAGTTATTACAAGAAAAGTAGTCATTAAAAAACAAAAAGATAATCTTAATAATAAATTACTATCTTCTATTTCAACAATACAAAAAAGTTCTAAAAAAGCAAATATTAGTGAAGAGGATATAGATAATCTTATAAATGAAATATCTTAACTACTCATCTCTTGTAATAGACACCACTGTTATTATTCGCTTACTATTATCAAATAATTCTTATTCATTTTTAGCTTTTGAAGATATTGTTAAAAAAGGCTATGAGTTAAAAAGAGTTTTACAGAAAAAAATATTTAAAAGAATATCACAAGAGGAGAAAGAGGCTTTTTTTAGTTCTTATTATTGAAATAGGTAAATTTATAGATGTAGAAAAGAAAATTACCCTCTTATTGTGATAAAAATGACAATATGTGGCTTGATATAGCACACAGATTAATAATAGATTATATTCTTACTTATGATGAGGATTTACTTATACTTAATCCTTTTAAAGTTGGAAGTGTTGATATACCGATTATTTTACCAGAAAAATATTTGAAGCTAGAGAAAAAATTAGAGGTTCTATACTAATCTAATTTCAAAATATTGATTTTATCTTCAGATTTTTGAGGATAAAATCAATATTTTGGAATCAGATTAGTATATGTTAAAAATAAGGTCCTTGCAAAATATATTAATTTTTTTACAATTGCTTCTGCAAAGAAAAATGATAACAAATTTATGGCTGATAATTTAGCAAATAAAATTCTTAATAAGGCTCTAAAGCTTGTACCTCAACAAGGTTGGTGTGATGAGGTATTGGAACAATCTCAAGATGAACAAACTTTTTCCAACATAAAAGAATTAGTTAGCTATTTTTTGGAAGAAAATGATCGCCTAATGTTAAAAACATTAGAAAAAACTAATATAGAAAAATTGAAAATAAGGCAAAGAATAAGAAAGGCTCTAATTGTTAGATTTAAGCAACATAATAAAGATATATTAGCCAAGACATTAAAATTCTTAAGCAATCCTGCAAATAGCGATCTTGCTTTTAGATCTTTAAGTACTAGCTGTAACAAAATATGGAGCTGGGCAGGAGATGAAAGCACAGATTTTAATTTTTATAGCAAAAGATTATTACTTGCTGGGGTTTATAGTACTAGCCTAATTTATTATCTAAAAAAAACAGATATGGACTTGGATGATTTAAGTATTTTTATAGAAAATAGACTAGATGATGTAGTAAAATTAGGGAGTTTGAAGCAAAAAATAACCAACTCTGTAGAGTTTTTAAGAAACTTTATTAAAAAAAGTTAAAAAAACATTTGCTATATATAATTGTCCTCTTATAAGTTATATATATGACTTGTTGAATTTTACAAATTTTTATAAGTTATTGTCTTAATTGCTATGTTGAGTTTAAAATCACTGATTTTTACTAAATACAGGAATATATTATTAAGTATAATTTTATATAATCTATTGCTATGGTAACCAATAATTATACAGAAATATTACTAGCTTATAATGAATACAGCTCCGTGCTATCGGAACAAGATATTATAGAAATTGCTGGTAATAACGAAGCATTATCTTTTTCTAAAGAACTAGATGCTTTAAAAGGACTCATGGAGGGTGCAAGCATCAAAGAAGATGAGGAGGAAGAATCAGATTCAGAAGATGAGGCAAGTAAGCTTACAGAAGCTGAAGGTGTTGAACAGACAAAAGAAACTAAGATTGAAGATGTTACAGCAAAATTATTCAAACATATTGATGATTATGGATATGAAGGTGAAGATAATTTAATAGAAGAAACTTTTGACGAATCCGAAGAATTTGAAGATTTCAAAACAACTTTAATAGATGATAGTTTTAATTTAGGAAAAGAATTAGAAAGAATAGCAACATTAGATACAAATATTAAAAACATTATTAAAGAACAATCAGGAAGCAAAAAATATGAAACTTTTATAAGATTTGCTAATGATAACAACATAAATTCAGGAGACATCCAAACCTTAGCAGAAAACATAGATCGATCAGAAGGAACAACGGAAGTTGTAAGCTCCGAAGCTTCTGAAACAGCTTCAACAGAAAAGTCAGATATTGAACAAAAAGACTCTGGCACTGACTCACAAACTCAAGGAACAGAAACTGTAACAACAGAAACAGCAGAACAAATAGGAAGTGCAGAAACTTCCCAACCCTCTTCTTCTCAAGGAACACAAACCCCTACTTCATCTCCAACAAGTGCAAACACTACAACAACAACTCAGCATTACGAAACACTAGAGGGAGCAAGCGGGAGTTATGATGCAGCGGGCAGCACAGGAAATTATGGAGATATCATAGATGGCGAAAGCACAGCTCCTTCTTATTCTGGTACCACAGAGACTTCTCCATCAAATGAAGCCTCAACCCCTTCTAGTAGCGATAGTTCTACAACTAGCAACAACACCACCCAACATACAGATACAAACTTCGTTCCTCCTCCTTTTTCTGCAGAATCATCTGGTCTTAACGAAAATATCAATGAAGAAACGACTTCTATAACATATAGCATATTAAATGCAGGAGATTCTTTTCAGGCAACAACAGCAAATGGAACTTATGGAACTTATAGCTTAAATCAAAATGGTGAATGGACTTATAATCTTGATATACAGGCAGTAGATTATCTAAATGAAGGAGAGAAGCTCTCTGATAGTTTTGCAATTGAAGCATCAGATGGCACATCATATACGGTAATTATCACTATTTTAGGAAGTAATGATCAAGCCATTATTAGCTCAGCTAATATTATTCCCATTTCACAAACTTTAACAGAAGATGATAGCACAACAACCTCTGTTACAGGAACATTAATCGCAACAGATGTAGATAATGACGACAATAAATTTACAGTTCTTACATCATCTCAAGCTCAATATGGAACATATTCAATAACAGAAGATGGAGAGTGGAGCTATGATTTAGATAGCTCTTTGTCTCAAGCTTTAAATGCTTTAGGAGATACAGAGACAATAACTTTTACCACTATTGATGCTAGCCCTCATAACATCACTATAAATTTAATAGGCTCAAATGATGGAGCAACAATATCTGGAGTAGATACTGGAAGCATTACAGAAGCAAGCGAGCTTACTGTTTTTTCTGGACAAATTCTTGTTACAGATATTGATAATGATGATAATAAATTTATATCTCAAACAGGAATAACCACTAGCTACGGAACATATAATATTGATGAAAATGGAAATTGGGCATATAATATAAACAGCTCTATATTTCAATCAATAGGAGCAAATGGCGAAACTGATAGTTTTGTGGTATCTTCAATTGATGGCACAACACACACTATAACAATAGATTTAATTGGAGACAACAAACCTTCAATAATAACAGGGCTAGATATAGGAGATTTAGTAGAAGATAATAATATAATCACATCTATAACAGGAACTCTGTCATCAAATGATATAGATAATGATAATAAATTTACAGCAATATCAGTAGCATCTCAATCTCTTTATGGAACTTATACAATTACAGAAAATGGTGTTTGGACATATAATTTAGATGCTACTTTGTCTCAAGCTTTAAATGATACAGGTGCAACTGACAGCTTAAAAGTAACCTCTACTGATGGCACAGAGCATATCATCACAATTTCTTTATCTGGATCAAATGATGGAGCTACCATAACAGGAACAGATACAGCAAATCTTGCAGAAGATAATATGAGTTTAACAACTGCAACGGGAACCATTTTGTCAGATGATGTTGATAATGACAATAATAAATTTATTGCAATTAACACAGAAGAGCAAGCAACTTATGGAACTTACACAATAACAGAAGATGGTGTTTGGACATATCAGTTAGACAATAATTTGGTTCAATACATAAATGATTCTGGTGCAACAGATATCTGGACAGTAACCTCCATAGATGGCACAAATCATATCATAACCATTAATATAGTTGGTGTAAATGATGTTGCCACTATTGCTAATTTTAGTAATAAAACCGTTACTTTAAAAAACCAACCTATAAATATAGCTGAGGCCATTGTCATAACAGATATAGATAATGATAATTTAACTAACCTTACCATAAAAGTTACAAATTATAATAATGTAGAAGATTTTTTCTTTTTAGAAAATCAAGTAATAGGTCTTAATTCTGGAACAATAACTATGGGGACTGGATTTAATTACACAGCATCAGAAAATTCTTCTGGTGAATTATCCATAGTAATTTCTTCTATAATAGGAAATAATACAATAGCAGAATTTCAATCACTAATAAGAACCTTATCTTATAATAACAACAATTTAACAAATCCAGACACAGCAACTAAATCTATTCAAATTATAGTAGATGAAGGCACATCTAATGAGGCTCAAATAACAGCTAATCTTAACATAACAACCATTGCATCACAAGAGAATATATCATATGTCTCTACATTATTCTCAGTAACTGATGTAGGGACATATCAAATTACAGAAGTAATAGATAATCATAATAATGTTGTTACTGGATTATTTGAGATAAATTCAAATGGAGAGGTGAGCTTGGTGACAGGAGAAAACTTAGATTATGAAACAGCTCAAAATTATAACATATCAATAGATGTAACAGATTCAAATAGTAATGTTTCAAAACAACAATATTTTTTAAATGTTACAGATGTTGATGATGGGACTTTAGGTTTTTTAAATATAAGTTATGTAGAAGATGACAGCAATATAATCGCATCTTATAATTTTGAAAATTCAGTTACAGGAGCTACTAATGCAACAATAGATGATATTTCACATAATGACACTGATAGCAGTGAAATAGATGCCTCTATTGGAATAGGTGCAAATTCTGGAATAGAAGGAGGTGCAAGGGGTAATTATTTGCAATTAGATGCTTCTTCAAATAATGCAGAATTATCTTTAGGAGAAATTACTTTAGGCAATGAATTTACATTGTCAGCTTGGTTTCAATTTGCAGATGATAATATTTCTCAAAGACAATATATTGCATCAATTACTAATGAGTACACTCAAAATTTTACTTTCAATCAAGGAATAAACATTTACAGATCTCACACAGATATTAATGATATTGTTTTAATTTATCATCAAGACAAAGATACTAGTGCTTATATAGTATTTGAAGATGTCATAGATACCTCTCCTACCACTAACCCATTTCAACATTATAGCTTTGTCTTTAAGCATACAACTTCTGGAGGCTTTGATGCTATCAATGCTACATTATATGTAGATGGTATATTAGTAAAAACAAGCACATTATCAACAACAGATGGAGATTTAACTTTGGCAGGTACAAGAAGCCAGGCAAGAATAGGAGGAGCTCAATTTAACAGCTCTTACAGTGTAGTAGGTGGAATAGATGAGTTAATATTATCCAATACAGCATTTTCTGCAGTAGAAAATAGAGCTTTATATGAAAATGGCTTGAGTGATATAGCTGATATCAAAGATTTTGATACAAATTCTGTGCAAGGAGAAGTGTTGCTAGAACCATTAGCATCAAATTCTGCAAGTGGCAACATTACTTATAGTTTTTCAGTGGATGGGGTTTTACAAACAGGAGCTACCACAACATTAAGCAACATTCCATTTAACATAGATTCTTCAACAGGAATTGTTACAAGAAACTCAAATATCTTAGACTCTAGTTACAATGGTTATGTAGTAAGAGTAACTGCAACAGATGGAACGGGAGCTAGCACAACTCAAAATTATATTTTATCAGGAAATGAAAGAGCAAATATCTCTGGAATAGATACAGGGAACTTGGTAGAAGATGACAACACAACTACATCTACAACAGGAACACTTTTATCAAGTGATACAGATAATGATGATAATAAATTTAATGCAATAAGCATAGCACAGCAAGCAACTTATGGAACTTATACCATCACGGAAGATGGAGTTTGGACATATAATTTAGACGATAATTTGGCTCAAGCTATCAATGTAGCAGGAGATACTGACAGTTTTATTATAACATCTATTGATGGTTCAGAGCATACAGTAACTATTACCATAACAGGTTCAGAAGATGCTTCCATAATAGGGGATTTTAGTGAGCAAACAATAATTTTAAATAATCAACCAATTAAAATTGCAGATTCTATTACAATAACAGATGTGGATAGTAAAAATTTATTAAATCTTACGATAAAAATTGTAAATTATAATAATGGAGAGGATTCTTTCTTTTTGGCAGGGCAAAAAATAGAGCTTACATCAAGTGCCATTGCTTTAGGAAATTCAGAATTTAATTATATAGCATCAGAAGATGCATCCAATAATCTATCAATAGTCATAAATTTTGGAACGGAAAAAACTGTAGCAGAATATCAAGTATTACTGAAAACATTATCATATAATAATAGTAATCTAGAAAACCCTGATAGAACGGCAAGAGCAATTCAAATAATAGCAAATGAAGGAACAAGCAATGAAGGTACAATAACAGCTAATCTAAATATAGGAAATCTTACAGCACAAGAAGATATAACAGATAGTAACACATTAGTTACAATAACTGATGCAGGAACATATCAAATCACTTCGGTAGTAGATCAACAAGGAAATGATGCCAGTAGCTTGTTTGAGATAAATGTTGCTGGTGAAATAAGTTTACAATCAGGAAGTTTTTTAGATTATGAAGCAATAAGAAGTTATAAAATATCAGTAGATATAACAGATACAAATGGTAACACAAAAGAACAAATATATATATTAAATGTAACAGATGTTGATGATGGAGATTTTGAATTTTTAAATTCAGATTATATTAACAGCCTTGATCATAGCAATCTATTGGGGGCATATAATTTTGAAGAAATAGTAACAGGAGGTAGTTCAGCTAAAATAGATGATATAATTCATGCTTCAGGTGATAGCAATGAACTAGATGGGGCAATTGGCACAGGAGCAAATTCTGGAGTAACTGGAGGCATTTCAGGGAAATATTTGTCATTGGATCAATCAAATTCAGCTAATTTATCATTAGAAAATATTACTTTAGGAAATGCATTTTCTTTATCTGGTTGGTATAAATTTGATCAAGATGACACTGATTCTAATGAATATTTTTTTTCAGCCACAACTAGCAATGGAGGAAATTTTTCTATATATAGAACAGCTGATGATTATAGTTTAATATTTTTATATAGAGAAAGTCATTCATCAGGTCCTAATGATTATATTATTGCTAATAATGTTATAGATGCTAGTGCAGTAATTAATGAATTTGATCATTATAGTTTTGTTATGGAAAATATAACAAAAGATGGAAGAGATGCTATAGAAGTATTTATATATGTTAATGGTTCATTGGCAATAACAAATACAATATTTTCATCTGGAGGAAATTTAACTTTAGCAGGAGATTATAGTAATGTTAGATTAGGTAGAAATCTTGATGGAGGCATAGATGATGTTATCTTATCAAATACAGCACTTTCAGGAGTAGAAGTTAGGGTGTTGGCTGAAACTGCTCTTAATATAGAAGATATTTCTTTTAGAACAGTAGCAGAAACAGTATTAATAGAACCGCCACTTGCATCAAATCCAGACAGCGGAACAATAACATATAGTATGCAAGTTGATTATATAGCAGATTCAGGAGAGCTAACAACATTAACTGATAATAATATTCCTTTTAGTATAGATACTAACACAGGAGGTGTTACTAGAAATAGCAATAATTTGAATATTAATTATGATAATTATATTTTAAGAGTAATAGCAACAGATAGTGCAAATAATGAAATAATTCAGAATTATAAGATTGGCATAGATCAAGAGGCAATAATTATTGGAGCAACAACAGCTAATATAGCTCTTATTAGTGATGTCATAGCAACAGGAGAATTGCAATCAACAGATTCAGATAGTGAAAACAATAAATTTACAGCATCATCAGGAAACAGTACTTATGGAACATATTCAATCACTGAAGATGGTGTTTGGAGTTATAATTTAGATAAAACAAATAGTTTAGTAAGTAATTTATCTTTAACAAATTACTTAACTGATAGTTTTATCATCACCTCAATAGATGGGACTCAAAAAACTATAAATCTTAATATAGGGGGGGTGGCAGAAAATATTTTAGATAGTAGTACAATATTTACAGTTACATTTTCAGGAACATATAATATAAGCTCTGTTACAGATCATCATGGTAATATAGTAACAGGGTTATTTGAAATAAATTCTAGTGGAGAGGTGAGTTTAGTAACAGGTCAAAATTTAGATTATGAAACAACAAATAGCTATGATTTTGAAATAACCATAACCAATGGTGCTAACAGCACAAATAAAAATTATAGCTTTAATGTGGTAGATATAAAAGATGGAGATTTTGCATTTATAAATATAGATTACATTAGTGATCTTGATGTTAGTAATATAATAGGAGCATATAATTTTCAGGATTCTGTTACAGGAGGTGCAGGAGCTATTATTGATGATGTAGCTCACAGTGATGTCAATAATGCTGAATTAGATGGAACAATTGGTACAAATGTAAATTCTGGAGCAAATTCAGGAGAAACAGCAATAGGAAAATATTTATCATTAGATGGTTCTGATCAAAGCAATTTATCTTTAGGAAATGTTACCTTAGGAAATGAATTTACTTTATCTGGTTGGTTTAAATTTGATGTTGATGATCTTCTCTCTGGTGGTGAAGGGTTCTTTTTTGCTAATACTAGTAGTGGTGGTAATTTCTCAATATATAGACCAGCAAATAATGATACTAGAATTATTACATTATATCATGAAACCAGCACTCTTAGAGCTTATATATTGGATAATAATATCATAGATATAAGTCCAGATGTGAATGAATTTAATCATTATAGTTTTACTTTTAAGGATATCGTTCAAGATGGCAATAATGCAATAGAAACATCACTTTATATAAATGGTATATTAAACAGAACATATACATTATCTTCATCTGCAGGAGATTTAACCTTAGCAGGTGATTATACTAATGTTACTATTGGAAACTCTATTGAAGGAGGGATTGATGATGTAATATTATCTAATACGGTTCTTTCAGGATTAGAGGTTAGAATGTTATATGAGGGTGCCGTTAATATAGATGATATTTCTGTTAGAATAACATCAGGAACAATTATAATAAATTCACCTATCGCATCAAACCCAAATAGTGGTGTAATAACATATAGTTTACAAGTAGATTCTGTATCAGATTCTGGAGAAATTACAGCATTAACTGGCAATGATATTCCTTTTGTTATAGATATTAACACGGGAGATATAACTAAAAATAGCAATAATCTGAATGTTAATTATGATATTTATATATTAAGAGTAACAGCAACAGATAGTGTAAATAATGAAATAGTTCAAAATTATAGAGTTAATTTTGATCAAGAAGCAGTAATTACAGGAGCAACAACAAGTAATGTAGCACTTATTAGTAATGTTATAACAACAGGAATATTGCAATCAACAGATGTAGATAGTGAAAACAATAAATTTACAGCATCATCTGGAAATAGCACTTATGGAACATATTCAATCACTGAAGATGGTGTTTGGAGTTATAGCTTAGACAAGACAAATAGTTCAATAAGTAACTTATCTTCTTCGGATTATTTAAATGATAGTTTTATAATTAATTCAATAGATGGAACAGAAAAAACCATAAATCTTAATATAGGAGGGGTAGCAGAAAATATTGCTAATAATATTGTAATATTTACAATAGCAGATTCTGGAACATATAATATAAATTCTGTAGTAGATCATAAAGGAAACACTGTAACAGGATTATTTGAAATAAATATTAATGGAGAAGTTAGTTTAGTAGCAGGAAAAAATTTAGATTATGAAATGACAGATAGCTACACTCTTAATATATCAGTTACCAATGGTGGAAATACAATTAATCAGAATCATAATATTAATGTTATAGACACAAATGATGGAGATTTTGAATTTATAAATATAGATTATCTTAGCGACCTTGATACTAGCAACATAATTGGAGCATATATCTTTGAAACTGCAGGAACAACAATAGATGATGTAGTCCATAGTAGTAATGAGCTAGATGGAACAATTAGCACAGGTGCAAATTCAGGGGTAGCTGAAGGGATAAGAGGCAAACATCTCTCTTTAGATGGTTCAAGCACAGCTAATTTATCACTAGGAGATGTTACTTTAGAAAATGAATTCTCACTGTCTGGTTGGTTTAAATTTGATCAAGATAATATTAGTTCTAATGAGTATTTCTTTTCAGCTAACACCGCTAATGGAGGAAGCTTTACTGCATATAGACAACATTCTTCTGATACTAATATTCTTATTCTATATAGAGAGTCTCATTCTTCAGGTCCTAATGATTATTTAATAATTAATGATGTTATAGATATAAGTTCAGCAGATAGTGAATTTAATCATTATAGTTTTACTTTTGAGCAGGTAATAATTGGTGGTAGTAATGCTATTAAGATATCAGTTTATGTAAATAGTACTTTATCTGGTGAAAAAACTGTATTTTCATCTGGAGGGGATCTAACTTTAGCAGGTGATTATAGTAATTTTGTAATAGGAAGAGGTCTTGAAGGTGGTGTTGATGATGTAATATTGTCAGATATATCACTATCAGTATTAGACAATAGAGTATTATATGAGTCTGCAATAAATGCTTCAGATACTATTTCTGTTAGAACAGAAGCTGGAACTAGCATAATAGAACCACCACTTGCATCAAACCCAGACAGTGGAGTAATAACATATAATTTGCAAGTAGATTATTTATTAGATACAGGATCTGTTACTACATTAACTGGTAACAATAACCCTTTTATTATAGATACTGATACAGGAGAGATAACTAGAAACAGCAATAATTTAAATATTAATTATGATATTTATATCTTGCGAGTAACAGCTACAGATGGCGCAAACAATAAGATTGTTCAAAACTATAGAGTTAATTTGAATAAAGAAGCAATAATAACAGGAAAAGATAGTGCTAATATTGCACTTATTGGTGATGTTATAACAGCAACAGGAATTTTATCTTCGTCAGATATTGATAATGAGAACAACAAATTTACAGCAGTAAATAATGTAAGTAGCGATTATGGGACATATTCAATTACATCAGATGGTGTTTGGACTTATAGTTTAGACAAAACAAATTCTACAGTAAGTAATGTAGCTTTGTCAGATTATTTAACAGATAATTTAATTGTTACTTCAATTGATGGAACTTCAAAAACAATCAGCATTAATATAGGGGGGGTAGAAGAAAGTATTTCAGACAGCACTACATTATTAACAGTTAGTGATTCAGGAACATATAATATAGACTCTGTTGCTGATGATGAGAATAATAATATTTCTGGATTATTTGAAATAAATACTAATGGAGAAATAAAATTAGCATCAGGAAAATTTTTAGATTACGAAGATTCAACTCAATATACTATATCTGTTGAAATTACAAATGGAGGGAGTAGCACAGTCAGTGATTATATTTTAAATGTTTTTGATATAGATGATACATTAGATTTTGTAGAGGCAAATTATTTAGAAAATAACAGCGATAATTTAATAGCTTCTTATGATTTTGACAATGGAACTGGAGAGGATGGTGTTAGAGGAAATTATTTTCAATCAAATGCTTCAAATAATATATCATTAGGTAACACAAAGATTGGTAATGAATTTACATTTTCAGGTTGGTTTCAATTTAACCAAGATGATCCTAGTGAAGGAGAGTTTTTATTTTCATCAGAGAGTGGGTATTTGGGATATTTATCAAGTCAAAAAATTTATCAATTTTTAGGGCTTTCAATTTCTAGAGATTTTTATAATGGTCATGATGATATAGTTGTAACATTTAATGAAAGTTTAAATGTTGGTGATTTTGTAAGATTTGGAAATGTTATAGATCTATCAAGTGAGATAAATCCATTCCAACATTATAGTTTTGTTTTTGAAGAAGCTACCTCTGGAGGTAACAAAGTTATTGATGTATCTTTGTATATAGATGGAATATTGGAAAGCACAAAAACATTATCTAGTTCAAATGGAGATTTAACATTAGAAGGAACAAGAAATACATTAATTGGTGATGCTAGTTCATTTCAAAATCATAGTAGTGTTTTTAATGTTATAGGAGGAATAGATGAGGTTGTTTTATCAGATAAAGCTCTTTCTGCAGTAGAAAATAGAGCATTATATGAAAATGGTTTGAGTAATGCTTATGAAATAATAAATATTACTTCTTCTACTGCTAGTGGAACAGAAATTGTGCAGACTACAATATCAAATCCAACAAATACTAGTATAATGTATAGTTTAGAAATTGAATCAATATCTAGTACAGGAGAAGCGACTGCTATTTCTAGCAATCTGCCTTTTTCTATTGATTCTAGCACAGGAACAGTAACAAGAACTAATAATAGTTTAGGTAGTGTAGATGGTTATATTTTAAAAGTAACAATATCTGATGCAGTAAATAATACTTCAATTCAAAATTATATTGTAGATGTGGTAAGTGGTAATACAGCACCTGAAATTGTTGGTTTAGATAATTCAGAATTAGATATTTCTGAGTCTAGCTCAAGTGTCTTTCCAAATGTCATTATAAATGATCAAGATGCAGGAGATGAAGTAACCAGTGCAACAATTACTATCACAGGCTATGATGCTGGTAATGATGAATATTATTTTGTTTCAGGGCAAAATATTACAGAAAATGCATCAGCTGGAACAGCAACAGGAATTAGTGGGGTGTCATACCAAGAAAGCAATAGTAATGCCAATGAATTAACCATTACTTTAGCAGCAAATAATCAAGAAAATTTACAAAATGCTTTGCAAAATTTTTCTAGTAAAATAGGAGCAAGCGACACTAATGTCAATAATATCTCACTTACTTTAAATGATGGAACTAGTGATAGTAATATAGAATCAAGAAATATAGTAGCTCCTATAGTTTTGGATTTGGATGGTGATGGAATAGAATATAGTAACATAGCAGAAAACAATGTTTTGTTTGATGTAGATGATGATGGAAATTTGGAAAGAACAGCTTGGGTAGGAGCAGATGATGGTTTATTGGTTTATGATTATGATCAAGATAATCAAATAAACAAAGCAGATGAAATATCATTTGTAGGATATAGACAAGGAGCAAAGACAGATTTAGAAGGATTGCTAGCATTTGATAGTAATAATGATCAAAAATTAGATAAATATGATGAGCATTGGTTACAATTTAAAGTGTGGCAAGATGTTAATCAAGATGGAGTAAGTGATGAAGGAGAAATATTTACTTTAGATGAATTAGGCATAACAGAAATATCATTAGAGTCAGATAATAATTATCAAGAAATTGGAGATGTGGTTGAATATGGACAGGCAAGCTATAAAATAGCAGATGGAAAGCAGCATAAATTAGGAGATGCGGGTTTTGTTTTTGAAAATGAAGAAAACATTATTGATAATATATTAGAAAAATACAGAGATTCTTCTGATGAGGATACAGAAAAAACAAATGATAAAAACAAAGAAAAAAATAGAAACAACAAAGAAGAAAGCCAAAATACACCATCAGGATATAGAGACGATTCCTTGATGGAAGATATAGATATGATAAGTCAAACTATCGCCATTGATAATGGATAATATTCTTTCCTAATAATTTTTGAGGATAAAAAATAGTCAATTATTCAGTTGAAACAATATATACTAATCTGATTTCAAAATGTTAATTTTATCTGCAGATAAAATCAATGTTTTGAGATTAGATTAGTGTAAGATTTAAAAAAGAAAATCAGCAAAAATATGCTGGCTAAAAACCAATTTTGCCAAATGTCAAAACCTGTAGTTCCTATGGCTAGATAACCGTAAAAAACAGCAAGAGCTATGGATCTTTTGTGATTATTTGTAATAGCTATTATTTTTTTGTGAAAAGAATATAATAGATAGCAAAACACTAATAATCCCAAAGCACCAAATTCAAATAATATTTGTAATATATTATAGTGAGGGTGAAGAGATATAAAGTAGTTTATGTCTCGATGTGATTTGATTGTTTTTTTATTTCCTTTGATACAAATTTCTTTATTATGTCTTTCTGAAAATGCTTCATTTTCGGCAGAGTTAAAACCGTAACCAAAAAAAGGTTTTTTTAGGAATTTATCAAAAGTAAATTCCCAAATACAAGTTCTATGCAAAAAAGAATATTGCAAAATATTTTTCTCTGCTAATTTTTGTTTATCAATATTTTTAATCAACACTAAAGCAAAGATATTTGCTATAAAATATGTAATTAATAAAATATTAAATATTTTTTTCTGCTCTATTTTTCTAAAAACTAACCAAGCAAAATTAATAACAATAAAAGCTAATTTCGCAGTTGCACTATGACTTAAAAACATCAGAGTTGCAGTTATTATAAACAACAAAACAGCAAATTTGCTTCTTTCTACTTGGCATAGATAATGGTATAGAATAGGAGATAATAAAGCAAAGAAACATAGACTTCTATTTACCTTTAATACTAAAAATTCATTATATGTTTCAGGTAGTGGAATAAGAAATAAAACTACTAAAAGAATTATGGCTGATAAATAGCTATAAGTAACAATTTTTAATTGTACTGTGCTAATTTTGTTTTCTATTAATAATAAACCAAAAAGAAAAATACTGGCTATTCTAATTAATAATTTTATAGGTTCAACAGAATGAGAACCAATAGCTCCCCAAATAGCCAAAGTTATAATCAAAATTATTAGTAATTTATTATTAAAAATATTTTGTAGTTTTTTTGCAGAGAATCTTTTGTAATTTTGAGTGGTAAAGGAAATGGTAAGTAGCAATAAAATAATAGGTATAGAAATAGGAGCAAAGGCAATTGCTAATGGAGCTAAGAATAATAATACATTATTTATATAAGCAGTTTTCATAATGATATTTTAATTAAATGATATTTTTTTCTAATTTAATATTATCAATATTAAAGTCAAACAACATTGTTGATTTTTAGTAAATTTTATTTACTATGCTACTTTATTTAAGATTATGTTGCAATTAGACCAAGTTTTTTCTTGGTTAAAAAAAACACTAAATAAAAATATGTAAGAGTGTAAATGCTTTGTAGATTACAAAACTGCACTTAACAACCTTAACTTAAAAAAAAGATTGAAACAAACACTAAATAATAATATGTAAGAGTGTAAATGTGTTGTAGATTACAAAACTGCACTTAACAACCTTAACTTAAAAAATAATGATACCTAGATATTCACGAAAAGAAATGACTGCAATTTGGTCGGATGAGAATAAATACCAAATTTGGTTTGAGATTGAAGCTCACAGCTGTTCTGCGATGGCGAAGATGGGGATGATAGCAAAGGAGGATGCAGAAAATATTTGGCAAAAAGGTAAATTTAATATTGCTAAAATTGATGAGATTGAAAAAACTACCAAGCATGATGTTTTGGCTTTTTTAACTAATTTAGCAGGATCTATTGGTGAATCTTCAAGATTTGTGCATCAGGGGATGACTTCTTCTGATGTTTTAGATACTTGTTTTTCTGTGCAGTTAAAACAAGCTAGTGATATTTTAATTGCTGATTTAGCAGAATTATTAATTGTTTTAAAAAAGCAGGCAGAAAAACATAAATATAGTGTTTGTATGGGTAGAAGTCATGGAATTCATGCTGAACCTGTTACATTTGGTTTGAAAATGGCTAGGTTTTATGCAGAATTTAATAGAAATTTACAAAGATTAAAAGATGCACAAAAAGAAATTGCGGTTTGTGCTATTTCTGGTGCGGTTGGAACTTTTGCTAATATTTCTCCAAAAATTCAGGATTATGTAGCAAAAAAAATGGGTTTGGTTAGTGAAACTATTTCAAGTCAAGTTATTCCAAGAGATAGGCATGCAATGTTTTTTGCTGTTTTGGGAGTGATTAGTTCTTCTGTTGAGAATATTGCAGTAGAAATTAGACATTTGCAAAGAACAGAATTGTTAGAAGTAGAAGAATTTTTTGCCAAAGGTCAAAAAGGAAGTTCTGCGATGCCTCACAAGAGAAATCCAATTTTAACAGAAAATTTAACAGGTTTAGCAAGGATTGTAAGATCTGCAGTGATTCCTGCATTAGAAAATGTAGCTTTATGGCATGAAAGAGACATTTCTCATTCATCAGTTGAAAGAATGATCGGCCCTGATAGCACAGTTACTCTTGATTTTGCTTTAAACAGATTAACTGGGGTGGTAAAAAATTTATTAATTTATCCAAAAAATATGCAAAAAAATATGGATTTATTAAAAGGCTTGATCTATTCGCAAAGAGTTCTCTTAGAGTTAACTCAAAAAGGAATGTTAAGAGAAGATGCTTATAAATTAGTGCAGAAAAATGCAATGCTTGTTTGGCAGGAAAGAAAAGATTTTAAAAACTTACTAAAACAAGATAAAGAAATAGCAAATTTTTTAAGTAATAAAGAATTAGATGAATTATTTGACATAGAATATCATACTAAAAACATCAATGAGATCTTTAAAAAAGTTTTTGAATAACAGGCTGTCTAATAGTATTTTAACTTTATAATTGATCCATAGCCAAAAAGGCAAGGTAAGTTTAATATTTAAGTTAGAAAAAATCTTTATATGCTGTATAATTTGCAGTATGTAAAATATACAAGATTATAATTTCTTGTCTTGTTTTGTTTTGTTTATATCATAAAAAATATAATAATTTTTGTATGTGCAATAGTGAAAATTTTTACATTTAATACCAGAAAAAGGGAGGCTGGTAATTCTTTTTCTAACTCGTGTAAGAATTTTTTTGTGTTTTCTTCGTTTACTTCTTCATATCTTCCGTTTTTATAATCTTCTCTACCTAGTGCAATATTTCTATCTAATTCAATTTCTGCTAGTTTGGAAGAAACTTGTTTTTGTTCTTCTTCTGCATTCTTGCAAATCCCTTTTTTCACTAAAGAACCTACAAAGCTATTAACTTCTGTTGAACTATTGACATAAGATTAATTATTAATTAATACTATTTTAGTTTTATAATTGACCTATATCCTTCAATCTGCTCAGCATAAATTGCTTATAATTTATATTATACTGTAAAACACTAAAAAACAAAAGGGACTTATTTTTTAGACATTATTTAAGCAATTTTAAATTAAAACAATTATCCCGAGCTTTTTTTAGAAAAAGTTCTTAAAAACAGTATAACTCTCTAGCATATTATCTAAAATTTTCTTTCTTTTTAATAATTTAAAATTGTTTTCTGGCATTTGCTTTAGTTTTAATTCATCTATCATAGCCTTACCATCATTACCCAATATTTTTTCTGCTCTTATTATTATTAATTTTTGTAATAATTGTTTTTTCCATAAAAAAGAAACAAAGCTACCTGCCTCACAAAAACAACTGCTAATTCCTGCTTTTGCAATTTCTTGCATATTTTTATCTAAATTATCTTGATAGAGAAAAAATTTTACCCCCATTTCCTGCAATTCCTTGTCTTTTTTTCTAGAAATAATCCATAAAGGCTGATTTTTTATGTTTTTTATTATGTTAAGCTCGTTTTTTTTCTCTTTTATGCTTAAATTTGGATCAAATAAGATGATGGTAGAATTTCTTTGATAACCAGATATTCTACAATCAAAGGTAGGATTATCACTTAACACAGTGCCAATAGCAGTTAAAATACTATCTGATCTACTTCTATATAAATGCACTAAATCTCTTGATTGTTGATTGGTAATCCACTTACTTTGTCCATTATTAAGAGCAATTTTGCCATCTAAACTAGTTGCAATTTTAACTGTAATAAGTGGTTTTTTGTTTTTTATATAATAAAAAAATGGTTGATATAATTCTGCTATTTTTTTGTCATTAGCAACAATAACCTCTATTCCTGCTGCTTGCAATTTCTGCACAGAATTACCTTTTTTTACTAATGGATTTTCATCCAAAACTCCAATTATTACTCTTTTTATTTTTGCCTTAATAATAAAATCTATACAAGGAGGATTTTTTCCAAAATGACCACAAGGCTCTAAAGTTACATATAAATCAGCATTTTCTGATGCTGTTTTTGGGATTCTTTTAAATAAAATTTCTTCTGAATGAGGCGAACCTCCCTGCCCTGTTACAGTTTTGTCAATTATCAAACCATTTTTTACCAAAATTGCTGCAACTGATGGGTTAGGATGAGTGTAACCTGTGTTTTTTAAGGCCGTTTTATATGCAATATTTAAAAACTTATTATCCACCTATATTTCTTTTAAAAATTCTATAAAATCTTCAGTAACCTTAAAATCTTTATATACAGATGCAAATCTAACAAAAGCGACTTTATCTAATGTTTTTAGATGTTTTAGCACTAGCTCACCAAGATATTTAGATGATATTTCTTGCTCATTTAATTGACATAATTCATTGTAGATTTGCATTACTATATCTTCTACTTTTTGCAAATTTACCTTTCTTTTTCTAATCGCCATGTGAATTGAGAGTTTTAATTTTTCTTTATTGAAAAATTCTTTATCTCCAGATTGTTTTATAACAAAAATATCTTTTAAATATATTTTTTCATAAGTCGTAAATCTTGATTCACAACCAAGACACTCTCTTCTTCTTCTGATGGAAGAACTGTCTTCAGCAACTCTAGAATCTTTTACCACAGATTCGCTGTGAGAACAAATTGGGCAAAGCATTTTTTTATTCTTTTTGAATTATCAACAATCTTATAAAGTGGTCGGAGCAGAGAGATTCGAACTCCCGACCCCTTGGTCCCAAACCAAGTACGCTACCAGACTGCGCTATGCTCCGTATTAACATCTAATGTTATATATTTATGCACTAAAATCAATTTAAATAAAAAAATTTTAGTAATCTATAGTTTTTTTTCTTCTAATAATATAATAGTATTGAAATCTTCTGTTGCCTTAATAAGCTCTTTTTGCTGAGCATAACACATTCCTCTATAGTGCAATGCCTCCATATTGTTCTTGTTATTTGCAATAACACAAGATAGCTCTTCTATTGCGAGAGGATATTCTTGCAAATTATAGTGAGCAATTGATTTTAATAATCTTGCTTCTGTAAATTTTTTATCTAAAGACAAAACATCTTCAAACATATTTATTGCTAGATCGTAAGTGTGTGAATGAAATATTTTTTTTGCTTTATTGAATAATAATTTTGATCTTAATAGTTTTTCTTGTTCCAAAATAAGCAATGGTATCTTTTCGTAATTATTTGCAATAAAAAACTCAAACCCTTTATCATTTATTTTTTTAGTGAGCTTTTTTAATTGTTTAGTGGCTTTTAGCTTTTCTGTAGAAAATGCTTTTAAACCATTCAACCCATCCTCATCTATCTCACCCAGATTAATCTGCTTAACTTCTTCTGGAGCATTTTTTAATCTGTAATTTAAAGAAGTTCTTCTATCAAGAAGCCCTAACACATATTTATCGTCGCTTACAAATCTATTAACAGTATATTTGATTAGATTTTTTGTATTAATTTCAAAAAGATCTTCTGTAGCTGGTAAATCATAAACTATTTTTTTGTTTTTTAAATCTATCAATGCCCCTTTCTTTGAGACAATATAAGATATAGCATATATTATGTTAAAGCTAAAAAAATTAACTATTTTGTTATTTGGTAAATTACTAACATTTAGGTTTTTAGTTGCTTTTTTACCATTATGAAAATTAAATACATCAAAATTACATTCCTTAACCGAAGCAGTAAAAACTCCTTTATGGCTTAGAATATGTCTATCTATACAATAAATTTTTATAGGGCAACTTTCTATATATTTTAAAGCAACATATAGTCGTCTATATATTTCTTTTTTTGGCAATTCTTCTTTGAAGAAACTAGTCACTAAGTGACATATATCTTTTATCTGCTCATTATTTAATTCTTGATCCAGTTTTTCTATGATTAAAGAAAAATAATTTTCTTTGCTTTTGACCAAAAACAAAAGAAAATTATTATTTTTATCAAGAGCTTTGATGTTATATGATAAATTTAGTTCATGAGTATTTTTATTTGTATCACTAGAATATAAAATAAAATTAACACTGAATATGTTATGTAGCAATTGCTGAATATCTTTGTTACTATCACTGCAAAACTTAAAAACAGAATTGATTATTTCAGCAGTGATTAATAATTTGGACTTTATGCTACTGTCAAAACCACTATATTCATAATTTCCTAAATTATAAACAAATCTTCTTAAATTTTCTTTTGCATTATACTCTCCTAAAGATTTTTTTAAAAAAGAAATGTCGTTTTCTAATTTCTTTTGAAAATTATCTTGCTCTATTGCATTCTTTTCTATTGTGTTTTGCTCTATTAATGACATAATGTCCTCCCCAAATAATTATTATGATCCATAAGATTAATAATGACACCAAGCAAGGCTACAAAATGATAGGCAACATAACAGCAAGACTTTTGTAATTATTATAAATTATATATTCAAATAATCTACATTATTATTGACTTTTTTTAGGAATACCTTTTTTTTATAAGGTAAAAAACTTATAATACTGACTTATGACGGGGTTATTATTTTTTTAGGCTGTCTTGATTTTCTTTTTCTTTTTCCTATTCTCCTTTTACTAATAATATCTTGATCCATTGTTAATCTTTGCTCTATATAATCATTTAGATGTTTTTCTAAAATATTTATTTTATTAGTAAAAAAATGATCAGCATCATCAACTGTTAAATAATCTATATCTATGTCTTTTTGCATAGCTAGTTTATTAGCTAATTTTGCAGGATGTTTTTCTGGAACTATAGTATCATCCATTCCTTGCAAGATTAAACCAGAAGCAGCACAAGGCGATAAAAATGAAAAATCCTGATTGTTGGCAGGAGGAGAAACCGCAATAAAACTCAATACTTCTGGTCTTCTCATTAAAAGTTGCAAAGCAATCCAAGAACCAAAAGAAAATCCCGCAATCCAAAAAATATTTGAAGTTGGATTTTGAGTTTGTAGCCAATCCATAGCAACAGTTGCATCCACCAATTCACCAATACCATCATCAAACTTACCTTCAGATTTTCCTACCCCCCTAAAATTAAATCTTAAAACAGAAAAACCATTATTAACAAAAGCTTTAAAAATATTGTAAGATACTTTATTGTTCATCGTACCACCATGCAAAGGATGAGGGTGAAGAACTAAAGCAACAGGGGCTTTTGGAGTGTTATTATGAAAATACCTCCCCTCCAACATTCCATCTGATCCATTAAAAATAACTTCTGGCATTTTTTTTTGTTTTTGAGTTAAGTTAGTTATTAGCACATATGCTATCTATGCAACATTTCACACGAGTATTTTTTTAGAGTTAAACTAAGGTGTGATGTTGGCAGTTATTTTTGTTTTAAAAAAACAGCTTGTAGTGTTTTTTTGCAATTCACCTTGTTATACTATTTTAGCAAGAAAACTGCTGATAAGAACCCGCTTATTCTTTTATGTATTTTCGTTATCTTACTAATTATAATACTAGTTGCAAATAAAAAAAAAAATATTTATAATTCTTCTGACAAAGACACTGTTTTTTACAGTTAATTAATGGCAAATATTCAATATTTATGAACAAAAAAGTAAAAACTCCTATATATTTAGACTATCAATCAACAACTCCAACAGATCCAAGAGTTTTTGAAGTAATGAAACCATATTTTTGTGAAAAATTTGGTAATCCACATTCTAGAAGCCATCAATTTGGCTGGAGTGCGGAAGCTACCACAGAAATTGCTAGAGAACAAGTAGCTGATGTAATAAATGCTAACCCTAAAGAAATAATTTTTACCTCTGGGGCCACAGAATCAAACAACATAGCCATCAAGGGAATCGCAAAATTTAACAAAGAAACCAGAAATCACATCATAACCGTTACCACAGAACATAAATGTGTTTTGGATAGCTGTAGATCTTTAGAGCAAGAAGGCTTTGAAATAACCTATCTTAAAGTCCAAAAAAACGGTATTATTGATTTAAAAGAATTAAAAAAATATATCAAAAAAACTACTGTCTTAATTTCTGTAATGGCAGTGAACAATGAAATTGGAGTAATTCAGCCTATTAAAGAAATTGGCAAAATTGCCAAAGAGAACAAAATATATTTTCATACTGATGCAGCTCAAGCCTTTGGCAAAATACCTTTAGATGTAGAGGAAATGAACATAGATTTAATGAGTATCTCAGCACATAAAATTTACGGCCCCAAAGGAGTTGGAGCTTTATATGTAAGAAGAAGACCAAGAGTTAGATTAACCCCCATCATCAGTGGTGGAGGGCAAGAAAGAGGTTTGAGATCGGGAACCCTATCTCCTGCTCTTTGTGCTGGTTTTGGAAAAGCATCAGAACTTGCCAAACAAGAAATGGCAAAAGACCAAAAACATATCAGTAAATTATCTAAAAAATTATATGATGGGTTAAAGAAGAACATCAAAGATATTTATTTAAATGGCGATGGAAAACAAAGAATAGCTGGCAATTTAAACATTTCTTTTGCTTATATTGAAGGAGAATCTTTAATTATGGCAATCAGAGATTTAGCAGTTTCTTCTGGGTCAGCCTGCACTTCTGCATCATTAGAACCATCTTATGTGTTAAGAGCTTTAGGAGTTGAAGAAGAATTAGCACATACTTCAATTAGATTTGGCATAGGAAGATTCACCACTGAAGAAGAAATAGATTATGCTCTTAATTGTTTAAATAATGCAATAGACAAATTAAGAGAAATGAGTCCCTTATGGGAAATGGCCCAAGAAGGCATAGATCTAAAATCTATAGAATGGTCTAGTCATTAGAAAAAATCAATCATAAATATATTTTATAAAACAAGAATGGTAAAATTTTCACATTTACTTGGTAGAAGTAGATAAATTATTTTTTTGAATTTCACGAGTAACGAAAAGGAGGGATTTGTTGATTGAGGGGTGGGGTGTATAAATAAATGGCAAGTGTTTAAAAACACTAAGAGCCTTGACAAATATAGTAAAATACAGTATAATTGAATTATGTATAAAAATTTTGCCCAAACTAAGAAAAGAAAATGCCAAAAATTATAAAAAGATTAACAAAAGAGAAAATACAAGAATTATATGACTTTTGGAAAGTAGACGATAATTTGGAAATTGGTGAAGATGAATGGCAAAAGATACAAAATATAGCAGAAGGTTAATACTACATTAGGTGATAATAATATTACAGAGATAACAAACATAGTAAAAACTGTACAAGCAACAGAAAAGGCAACAACAGCAAAGGCTACAGCAACAACAGCAAACAATAGAGCAGAAACAGCAGAGGCTGAGATAAGCATATTAAGTCTCTTAACTGACATTATAGCAAAGAACACATATACTATTTTATCTTATATAAGAAAAGAAGAGTATCATTGGATAAGGGAGGACAGCATCAAAGGCAATAATGCAAAAACAAAGATAATAAGCTCTTTTGAAATAAAATATCAAGAATTATTAAAAAAATATAATGATAAAAAAAATGAGTATCCTCCTTCTAGCGATGAGCTAGGATCAGCATTAAAACATTTATATGTTGTTTCTTTTGAGTTAAAATATGGAAAGTATTATAAAAAAGCTTATACAAAGTTGCAAACTGCAGTAGGTGGTGTAAGTATCAATAATGTTGCGATAAAGGAAGCAGATGAAGAAATGAAGAAATTTGCATATTATCAAAGTTGTGTAGATAACAACTTAGAGAGTATAACAAGGTCTCCTAGTTTAAATACACTGGCAAGAGGGGCAATAGGTTCTAAAATGAGTTCTGAAATAAATTCTCAAATAATCAAATTTGATATGGATAAAGTTTTTTTAACAGAGCAAAGAAAAGAAAATTTAAAAAACATTGAAGCATGCCCAGAGAAAAAAATATTTTATTATTCTTTAATGAACAATATCAAAACTCAACTAGAAAGTTCGTTAAAAATTGATAAGAACGAGAATCTAAAAACTGTAGTTGAGGCTATAGCGGTTGGTGCCATTACTGTAGGAGTGACAGTGGCAACAGGTGGTGTAGCACTACCTGTTGGTGTTGGTCTAACAGGAGCAGGAGCCATAATAGCGGTGTTGGTAGGACCAGTTTCTAGAAATATAATACAAAATAAAGTGTCTGCTATAACATCACTTATTGTTACGGATAAAGGTGCTAAGGATGACAAAGATAATTTGCAGTTATTAAATAACAATTATGATTTTACATTAAATAGAATATCAAGAGATTTGGCAATAGATTATACTTATACAGAACAAAATCATTTGAAGTATTACTATATCACCCCTGTGTTAAATAAAATTAAGGAGATGTTATCAGAAACAGACATTAGTACTGTCAATAGTACTGTCAATAATAGGTTGGAGATTTTAAAAATAACGAATGGGATAAATATCAAAAAATTGTGGTGGAAAAGAAATATATTACACAAAAACAAACCTCATTTCAAGGAATAGCACAGAATGTACTTGGAAATGATTTAAGTAAGACTCTTAAATCTATAAATAATATTTTTAAGGGAAAATATATTAACAATGAAGAAAAATTAAAAAACAAGATAGAAAGTTTGTTAAAAGAAGCAAAAACATCTGACAAGAAGATAATAAAATATTTAACAACAAATATAGCAAATAAATTTATAGAAAGCATTCTTAATCAATCTTCTAGTATTGTGGAGATACTTAGCATTGAGAATCTTTCTCCAGAAGAAAAACAAAAGAAATTTGACAACATTATTAACAACATTATTGAGATCAGTAATATAAAACTATCACCTTCTCCTAATCAATCACGAAATACAGCAATAAACATATTAAGTGGTGAGTGCATGACAGAGCCTTCTTTGTTTATATCAAATCAATCTTACCAGGAAGAGGGTAATTCTCCTCTTATAGAAAACTCACCACCTTCAACTTTATTATCTAATCCTTTAGAGTCTCTATCTATTCAAACAAGAAGAAGTCGCTCCGCACCGCCTAGAAATTCAAGATAGGATACTTTTAGATTAATTAGTCGCACCTAAATAATTACATTTTTAGTTAAATTAACAATTATTAAATAATAAAAAGTGTGTTTTTTCTTAAAAAAATACTTTTTATTACAAAAATTACAGACCCAATATAAATGTATTATCTTTAATAAAAAAAGATTTAAAAGATGAAATTGTAAATATCAACAATGCTAAATTTCACAAAAAATTAATTTGGTTTTTTAATTTGATTTTAAATATAAGAGTAACTGATGCTAAAATAAAAACAGGAGAAGATGAAAATGATTATATTTTTTCTCCAGTTTTTCCATTTTATAATAGCAAAGATCATACTAAGTACCCTAATATGCCTAAAAACTCTGATAGTAATGGTGCCTATAATATTTCAAGAAAAGGGTTGTTAATATTAGCTAAAATTAACGAAGGGAGTAAAAATATTCTTGTATCTAATAAAGACTGGTTTGATTTTGTTCAAAAAGAAAACCATTAGGATTAAAAATTATTGATCCATTAATCTATATAAAACATTTTGAGAATAGAACTTATTAAGGAACTGATAGCAAAAGGACATTTACTATTTTTTAATAATTGAATTGTTTTTTACAATTATTATATTAGCATAATTAAGACAATTATAACTCATTATATGGATAAAAAAAAGCCGATTGAAATAATGAAAGATTTTAAGATAAAATCAAAATATCCAAAACTTTTAGAATAGCCTAATATAGAAAAAAAATAACCCTTATGCATACATTACCTCTTTCTAATAATCTACACAGCGAAGAAGTTGTCAAGCAACATGGCCTTTCTTTAGAGGAATATTACAAAATTTTTCAAATTCTTGGCAGAGAACCAAATTTTGTTGAATTGGGGATTTTCTCTGTTATGTGGAGTGAGCATTGTTCTTATAAATCCACTCGCTTACATTTAAAAAAATTACATACAGAAGAAGAATGGGTTATTTGTGGTCCGGGAGAAAATGCAGGGATTATAGATATTGGAGATAATGATGCTATTATTTTCAAAATGGAAAGCCATAATCATCCATCTTATATTGAACCATATCAAGGAGCTGCTACTGGAGTTGGCGGAATTCTACGAGATGTTTTTACTATGGGAGCAAGACCTATTGCTATTGCTGATTCTTTAAGATTTGGAGAAAAAAATCACAAAAAAACTAATCATCTTTTAAATGGAGTGATTTCTGGTATTTCTGGTTATGGAAATTGTGTTGGTGTGCCTAATGTTACAGGAGACACTATTTTTCATAAATCATATAATGATAATATCTTAGTTAATGCAATGTGTGTTGGGCATGTAAAAAAAGATAAAATATTTTATTCTGCTGCTTCTAAAGTAGGAGCAAAAGTAGTTTATGTTGGGGCAAAAACAGGAAGAGACGGTATCCATGGAGCAACTATGGCATCTCAAGAATTTACCGCAAGCTCAGAAGAAAAAAGGCCAACTGTGCAAGTAGGTGATCCTTTTAAAGAAAAACTATTGATCGAAGCTTGTTTAGAGCTAATGCAAAAAGACATTATCATAGCAATTCAAGATATGGGAGCAGCAGGACTTACTTCTTCTTCATTAGAAATGGCGGACAAAGGAAATACAGGAATTACTTTAAATTTAGATTTAGTTCCTCAAAGAGAAAAAAATATGACCCCTTATGAAATGATGCTTTCTGAAAGTCAAGAAAGGATGCTAATTGTAATAAAACCTGAAAAAGAAGTAGTGGCTAGAGATATTTTTAGAAAATGGGATTTGGATTTTGCTATTATTGGAGAGATAACAAATAGCAAAAAACTTATCTTAACTCACCAAAAAAAAAATGTTGCTAACATTCCCATAACCCCTCTAGTTGAGGAAGCACCTATCTATAATAGAGAATGGGAAGATCCAATAATACCAGAAAAATATCTTTACCAAGAAACAGAATGTAATTTAAAAAAAGCTCTAATTGCCATTTTAACTTGTCCTGATGTTGCAAACAAAAAAAACATTTATGAACAATATGATTCTTTGGTGATGAATGACACTATCAAAAGTCATAATATTTCATCTGGGATAGTAAGAATATTTAACACTAAAAAAGCAGTAGCAATTACTACTGATTGCACTCCAAGATATGTAGAAGTAAATCCATATATGGGAACAATACAGGCGGTAATAGAATCTTATCGTAATTTGATAGTGCTTGGTGCAAAACCTCTTGCTATCACAAATTGTTTAAATTTTGGTAACCCAGAAAAACCAGAAATTATGGGACAAATTGTAAAATCAATAGAAGCTATCGCAGATTGTTCAAAAATTCTAAAATATCCAGTAATTTCAGGTAATGTTTCTCTTTATAATGAAACAAATGGAAAAGCAATACAACCCTGCCCTAATATTGGAGCTGTAGGTCTGATTAAAGATACTAGTATTATTGTCCCTAATTATTTGTCTTATGAAAAAGAAAATATTTTTATTATTGGAGAAACGGAGTCTGAGTTAGGAAGCTCTTTGTTTTTAAGAGAATATTTGGGGCAAGAAAAAGGTGATATGCCAAATATTGATATTAATAAAGAAATTGATAATTCTAGATTTGCTACAAAATTACTACAAGAAAAATTAATAACTTCTATTAATGATGTTTCTGATGGAGGCTTACTTACTTTGCTAAGCAAAATGTCTTTTATTAAAAATATTGGTTTTGACATAAATAATGTTCACAAAATACAATTATCTGATGCTGAATTTTATTTTTCAGAAACAAGTGGTAGATATGTAATAACTAGCAAAAAATCAAAAGAGGTGCTAGAAATTGCTGAGCAATATGGCATCAAAATATTCAAAATAGGAAAAACAGTAAAAGATGTTATTTCTTTTTCAAATTATGAGATTAAGATAGAAGATTTAAAAAAGAAATTTGATGCTGTTATTTAATCTGTAAAAAAACCTTGAAAAATCTGTTATTTTTTCTAACCATATTATTATTTTCTAACCTCTCTTTAGCTAAAGAAAACTTATATATTAAAGGAGGGAATAAATCTTTGATTGCAATTGCTCTTAATGATTTTCAATATCAAACGGAAGATAAACAAAAAAGATCCATAATAAAAAAAATAAAAAAATTAGTTAGGGCTCAATTAAATGACACTAATATTTTTAAAGTTCATAATTATAGAAGAAGCAAAGGTAGCAAATTTATTCGTTCAGAAGGAATTATAAATTTATTTAGAAAACAAAGAATATTAGATTATATTAATGTTACTATATCTGATTATGACAAAAAACATAATTTAGCAGAGTTAAAAATTTTTGATTTAGATAACAGCAAATTATTATCAACAACTCGTTTTAAATATGTAAAAGGCAAATGGTGGAATTTATCAGCTATAATTTCTGATGTTATTTATCAACATTATACAGGAATTGAAGGATATATTAACACTAAATTAATTTTTGTTTCAGAAAGTGGTAGATTAAAAGACAGAAAAAAGAAAATATCTATTATGAACTTATATGGTAATGATCATAGATTTTTAACCAAAGGAAAAAACTTGGTGCTAAGCCCTAAATTATCAAACGATCTTAGTAAATTAGTTTTTATTACTTACAAGAACAAAATCCCTCAATTATTATTATATAATTTTAGAACAAGAAAATTAAAAAGAATTTTAAAGAGATTTGCAGGAAGTTTATTTGCTCCAAGATTCTCTCCTGATGGGCAATCAATAATTTTATCTGCATCTTATAAAGGAAATAGTGATATATCTATTTATAATATAAAAACCAAAAAGCTAAAAAGACTAACCCATAATTATGCCATTGATACCTCACCTGATATCTCACCTGATGGAAAAACCGTTGTTTTTAGTTCTGATAGATTAGGAAAACAAGATTTATATCTTATGAATATTAACGGTAGTAATCTCAAAAGAGTAAATATAGGATCAGGTTCTTATGCTACCCCAGTATGGTCCCCAGACAGCAAATATATTGCTTTTACTAGAATCAAAAACAATATATTTTCTATCGGAGTACTTAATATAAAAAAGCTTACCTCTAAAATATTAACCTCATCTTATAAAGACGAATCTCCTAGCTGGGCTAAAAACAGTAAATTTCTTATATTTACTAGAAGAGAAAAAGCCACCAAAACTCAAAAGAAAGATATTTCTAAATTGTATTTAATAAATCTAAATGGTAAAGTTGTTACCAAGATAAAAACTCCATCGGATGCATCAGAACCATATTGGTCAACTAGCAACAACAATAATATATTAACACATACTTCTTATAATAATTATGAATATTTTAAGTAAAAAATTATTTATTGTTCAAAAAATAGGAAGCAAATTTTTAAATTTGTGCTGCTCCACAGGTAGGGTTACTATATTTTCCAAGAAAATAATTAAAAACATACTAACTCCACCCTATTACCCTAAAGAAATTCTAGATAATTTTATTAATATTGGCTTTTATTCTTTGCCAGTTGTTGCTTTAACTGCAATTTTCACAGGAGCAGTGCTTGCTTTACAAACTCACACAGGATTTTCAAGATTTAATGCAGAAAGTACAGTTGCCATAGTGGTAGTTTTATCAATAACTAGAGAATTAGGTCCAGTTTTAGCAGGTTTAATGGTTGCAGGAAGAATTGGTTCATCCATTGCAGCAGAAATTTCTACTATGAGAGTAACAGAGCAAATTGATGCTTTAGAAACCTTATCTATCAATCCATATTCTTATTTAATTGCTCCAAAAGTTATTGCTTGTATGGTATCTCTACCTTTATTAGTATTGGTTGCAGATATTATTGGAGTATTGGGAGGCTACTTAACAGCTAACATTATTTTAGATTTTAGTTCAGTAGCATATTTAAAAAACACTGTAGATTTTGTAGAATTAAAAGACATTTTATCAGGTGTTTACAAAGCTACTTGTTTTGGTTTTATTATCGCTCTTATGGGATGTTATCATGGTTATTATTCTAATTTAGGTGCGAGAGGAGTTGGAAGAGCAACAACAATTGCTGTGGTAAGCAGTTCCATCTTAATACTCTTATCTAATTATGCATTAACTCAATTTCTATTTACTAAATAATGTCTCAAAAAAAAATTATTATAAAAGACTTAAAAAAATCTTTTAATGGTAAAAAAATCTTAAATGGTGTTAATATTGAAATTGAGCAGGGAGAATGTTTTGTAATTATTGGTGGTTCTGGCTGTGGTAAATCAGTATTAATAAAAAACATTGCTCAATTAATGACTCCTGATTCAGGAGAAGTTTTAATAGATAACAAAAATATATTTACAGCAAAAAATAGGGATAAAAAAGCATATATTGATGATATTGGTTATTTATTTCAAGGGGGGGCTTTGTTTGATAGTTTTAATATTTGGCAAAATGTTGCTTTTAAGCTATTACAGAAAAAAGAATTTTCTTATGATGTAATCAAAAAAAAAGCTATCGCCACCTTAAAAGATGTGGGTTTAGGAGCTAGAATAGCAAACTTATATCCTTCAGAATTATCTGGTGGAATGTTAAAAAGAGCATCATTAGCAAGAGCAGTGATTGCTAAGCCAAAAATTATTTTTTTTGACGAGCCAACAACTGGTTTAGATCCTATTATGGCAGAAGTTATTGATGATTTAATTTATAAATATGCAAAAGAATTAGGAGCAACAACTATTACCATAACTCACGATATGACTACAGTGCAAAAAATATCAGATAAAATAGCAATGTTAAAAGATGGAAAAATTTCTTGGTATGGCACTAACAAACAATTAAAAACCACAAAAGACCCAGATATTTTAAAATTTTTGACTAGAAAAATTTAATAATAAAAGATGCTTAAGAAAATTTTATATATCATAGCAATTATAATTTCTATAATGGCAATAATTTTCTATGATTTTTATCAAAATCCAAAAGAAATTACAAAAAAAAAAGTAGAAAACTTTTCTATAGAGTCCTTGTTTGCTAAAAAGATTTTTTTTTTGAATGATATAAAAGAAGAAACAATAATTTTAAGTTTTTGGGCTAGCTGGTGTGCTCCTTGTAAAAAAGAATTACCTATTTTACTATCTCTTATAAAAGAGAAAAAAGGGAAAATAGCATTAGTTACTATTTCTATTGATGAGAACAAAAAAAATGCTAAAAAATTATTAAAAAGATTAAATATTAATATTGAAAAAAATATAGCACATAGCTATTGGGGGTTTGATCAAGACAAAAAAATTTCTTTAGAATTATTCAACATCAGCCAAATTCCTAAAATTATTATCCTTGATAAAAACAGATTTATTATTAAAAAAACAATTGAAGATTTAAACAGCCTCTAAAGAATCAACTAATATTCTACATATATCATCTTTTACCTCACAAATTCCGTCCGAAATAGCTATTTCCTCTGTCAACTTATCTTGTTTATATAGTTTTAGCGTCCCAGAAGATTGTAATTTAACTAATATTGGAATATGACCAGCTAAAATTCCCATCTCTCCCTCTTGAGCAGGTATCACTATCATATCAGCCTGAATTTCTTTCTCCATTTTGTTTGGAGTAATAATTTGTAAATCAACCATTGTTTTTATTTTTTTTAAGTTAAGCTAGTTATTCACAGCTTTGTTATCAATAACTTTAAATTTAAAAAAAGCTCAGAGTAATAGCTCCCCCCTTGAGGGGAAACCAAAATCATATAGTGATTTTGGTGGGGGGTCCCTTTGCATAGCAAAGGAAAGCAAAGAACTCGGGATTAACTACTCCTTCCTTCCAGGGCTTGTGTAGCAAAAACAGTGTTTTTAGAAAACAACTCTGAAAAACATTATTCCTACGAAAGCAGGAAGTAAACACGAATTGCAGTTTTATTAGGACTTTTCTTCACAAAGTAGCCCCCCACCAAAACCACTTCGTGGTTTTGGCTCCCCCTCAAGGGGGAAGCTATTACTCAGCGCATTTTTCTACTTGCTAAGCAGCTGTTTTTAGTTTTTGAGCTTTTTCTATTACATCTTCTATTGAACCTACCATATAAAATGCAGATTCAGGAAGATCGTCGTATTTTCCTTCACAAATTTCTTTAAAACCTTTCACAGTATCTTCAATAGAAACTAACTTTCCTGGAAAACCAGTAAATACTTCAGCAACATGAAAAGGTTGTGATAAGAATTTTTGAATTTTTCTTGCTCTATTTACTGTTAATTTATCTTCTTCAGATAATTCATCCATACCTAAAATAGCAATAATATCTTGTAAAGATTTATAAGTTTGCAAAATTTGTTGCACTTGTCTTGCAGTATTATAATGTTCTTCTCCAATAATTCTAGCATCTAATATTTGTGATGTAGAATCTAATGGATCTACTGCTGGATAAATACCTAATTCAGCAATTTGTCTTGATAATACTGTTGTTGCATCCAAATGGGCAAAAGAAGTTGCAGGAGCTGGATCGGTTAAATCATCCGCTGGCACATATACAGCTTGTACAGAAGTAATTGAGCCATTTTTAGTTGAAGTAATTCTTTCCTGCATTTCTCCCATATCTGTTGCCAAAGTTGGTTGATAACCTACTGCCGATGGAATTCTTCCAAGTAAAGCTGACACTTCACTTCCTGCTTGAGTAAATCTAAAAATATTATCTACAAAAAACAAAACATCCTGCCCACCCATATCTCTAAATTTTTCAGCTAAAGTAAGACCTGTTAAAGCTACTCTTGCTCTTGCTCCTGGAGGCTCATTCATTTGCCCATAAATAAGGGCTGCTTTTGATTTTGACAAATCATCTAAATTAATTACTCCAGAATCTATCATTTCGTGATATAAGTCATTTCCTTCTCTTGTTCTCTCCCCTACTCCAGCAAATACTGAATATCCACCATGAGATTGAGCAACATTATTGATTAATTCCATAATTAAAACGGTTTTTCCAACTCCTGCACCACCAAACAAACCTACTTTTCCTCCTTTGGCATAAGGAGCCAACAAATCTATTACCTTTATTCCTGTAATTAAAATTTCTGATTTTGTAGACTGTTCAGCAAAACTTGGAGCTTCTCTGTGAATTGGTAGAAATTCTTTGGAGTTTATATCTCCTTTTTCATCAATTGGCTCACCCACAACATTGATAATTCTTCCCAAAGTTGCTTCTCCTACTGGAACTGTGATTGGTTTTCCAGTATCTGTTACCTCTAAACCTCTTTTTAAACCTTCTGTTGAATCCATCGCTATGGTTCTAACAGTTTTTTCTCCTAGATGTTGAGCAACTTCTAAAATAATTCTTTTTTTGCCATTAGATACTTCTAAGGCATTTAAAATAGCAGGAAGTTTGCCCTCTAAAAACTCTACATCTATTACTGCAGAGATGATTTTTTTGATTTTTCCTTGAGACATTGTATGTTTTATAAAAAAATAAAGATTAATTAAAATCTAATCTAATATAAAACTCTTTTATTTTCAAGAATTATAACTTAGTTTTAAAAAAGTTTTTTTCTAACTGGCTAAAAATTATAATTAAAACACCCCTGAGTATCTTTATTTATTGCCTTACCTCTACTTTCATTATCTCCAACTAGCGATGTGTTTATTAGAGATGTGTTTTTTTCTTTCATAGGTGGAAATATTTCCCTCTCCTCTCCTATAATTTTTTGCAATTCTTGAACCTCACCAATACCAACTTCTTTATTTTTTTCTTTATTCTTTTCATCATTTTTCATATCTAAATAAGATATAACACCATAAACAATAATAGCAATTAATATTGCAACTGCTATTGCAACAAATATAGAAAGAGCTGTTGATGCAAGAACATTTGGAACCATAGTAGTAACTATACTAGCAGGTTCTATCACAGGAGGAGTAAATATACCAGGAGCAAATGTAGTTATACCATTTGTTGTAGTACTAATTCCAGGAGTATAAAATCCAGGACTAGTAACAACAGCTTCAGTAGCTGTAGTAACAGCATCACTTACTGAAAACCAGCCCAAAGCATTATTAGCTACAAAAGTCCCAGCTCCAGCTACAGCACCTAATGCACCACCAGCAGCTATTTTTTCTGATGTTGTAATATTGTCATTTGTTTTTTTATTTTTTACATTCTTAATCGCTTCTTGCAACTCTTCCATTTTTCTTATATCGTCTTTACTTATCTTACCAGAATTACGCAATACTTCAATTTTCCTTAATAAGGCATCATTATTATATAGATTTATGCTACCATTTTTATATAAAGATTTAATCTTTTCTAATTCATTGTGAATGTCTATTTTTTCTTGTTCTTCCATAAAATCACTTTAATTATGTTTTTAAAGAACCATTATAACATAATTTTAGACCTTTGTCAAACTAACCAAGCATTTTACATCAATTTTAGCAATAATCTTAAAAAAAATGCTTAAAACCTCCACTTTTATTATAATCAGAACAATTTCTAGATATTATTTTTAGTTGCTTACCCAAAATAACAACACCTATTAAAGTAATAATTAAATTTTTTTGCTTCATTTCTTGAAAAATATCTTTTCTATGTTTTTTATCTGCTGTAAAAATCACCTGATAATCATCTCCTGAATTATAAATCTCATTTCTAAATTTTGGATATTTTTTTAAAAATTTTTTAGCTTCTGGCGATAATTTTATTTTATCTAAATCAATTTCTGCTCCAATATCTGAACTTTTTAAGATATGCTCTAAATCTTGAATAAAGCCATCCGAAACATCAATAGAAGCAGATCCGTATTTTTGCAACATCTCAATCATTGCCAAATCTGGTTTAGGTAAATGATATTTTTCTTCTAAATACTTATTTTTTTCTAATTTTTCTTCTAAAACCATCCTTCCTAAAAAACTATCTCCAATATATCCAGAACACCAAATATCCTGTCCTTTTTTAGCCTCACTTCTTTTAATAATTTTTTTTTCGAATGAAGCAAAAATTGTAGCAGAGATCACCAAGCTATCATCTTTACTTGTGGTAGTATCCCCTCCTAATAGAAATATTTTGTATTTTTTTTGAATTTTTTTCAATCCCAAAGCAAATTCTTTTAACCATTTTTCATTAGTGTTTTTTTTAGGTAAAGTAAGATTTAAGCTGTAATATTTAGGACAGCAACCTTTAGCAATAACATCTGAAATATTACAAAGCAATAATTTTTGAGCAATCAAATCAGATGAGATATTTTCAAAAAAATGAACTCTTTCAACAATAGTATCAGTTGAGAAAACCATATTTTCTTTAGGCAACATAGCCACATCATCTTCCAAACCAAAAGAAAGTTCTTCAAAACTTAAAGGCTTTAGATGTTTTTTTATAAAATCAAATTCATCCATATTTTTTGGGGTTAAGATTGTTATACTATTTTACAGACATACATTCTAGGACTATTGATAAACAAAAAAACTCAGAATAGTTTTGTCAAGCTATGAACTCAAAAAAAATTAAAAGGTTAATAATTTTCTATAAAAAAAGGTATTATGGCTAGAATTGTAATTAGAATTGTAATTACTTCATATTTTTAATATAAAAATTTGAATTAAGATATTATTTATTTTCTCTGAATATACTAAAATAAAGGATTCAGCTCGCTTTTTGACTTTTTAATTGATTTTGATTATTTATACCTAAATTATGCAGCCCTTCCATAGTCTTTTTTATTGATTGCATTATATTTTGTTAAAAAATATTTTACCTGCTCTTCACTTGGGTAAGTGTAGTATTTCCTTTTAGATATTTCTTGTTTTTTCTTTGGCAAATCACCATTTTGAAATAATAATTGTAAGTTGTTAGCAAACATTTTAGCTCCAGCTTTATATAATAATACCATATTCCAAAAAAAAGATTCACTTTTTTGTATATCAATGTCTACAATATCAACTATATCTCCAGAATCAATTCCTTGATCAATATAATGCAAAGTAATTCCTAGTGTTTTTTTATTATCAAATATAGCATAAAAACCTGCTAATATTCCAGCATATTCTGGTAATCTACCTGGATGCAGGTTCAACACTCCTTTTTTAGGTATGTCTATAACTTCATTATGCAATATTTTACCATATCTAATAGAAATAATTAAATCCACCTCCTCATTCTTTAGATAACTAACCGATTCTGCACTATTAATATTTTTCATCTCTTTTTCAGTGATATTGTATTTTTGTATAATTTGATCAAAAGATAAATATACTTCGTTTTTATTTAAACAGGTTATAGTATCGCCAATATCATTATTTTCTATATCTTTTAACGTCTTCATATGCTCCTCAGGACTGCCAACAGAAGTAGAAAAAGTAATTATTAAATTATGCTCCAACAAATATGGAGCAATAATATTTAGTGCCAAATTAGTAAAAATATCTTTATTTAAACAAAGTAGAATTTTCATTGTTATACTATTAAATTAATAAAATATCTACCTATTATTTATTAAGGCAGTATTTTTTGTAAAAAAAATACAAAACTTACACTATCTTTCATAATTAACTGTGCAATGGTCTTATTATATATTGTTTTTTAAAAAATACAAACAACAAACATCATCTTTTAGCAATTTTAAATTCAAAAGTAAAAATCACTATTTCATAGGTTAATCAACATTTTACAAAATCACAAAACAAACTCCTAGACGATTTAAAGCTCGGAGTTTTGTAGGGCTACATCCAGCCTAAGAGATTACAAAATTTTGTGAATATTTTAAGAGCATTGCACAACTGCATATCGTTCATTATTTTCTTCTATTATAAACTTAAAAAGTTTATAATAGAAGAAAATTAACACTCAAGACTTAAGTTATTTGCTGTTGTTCTTGACACAAAGAGGTTATAATTATTTACTACAATGGAGGATGGTGATTTATCAACATATAATGCAGTTTCGATATTATAAGGATAAAATATTTGCACCCTTTGACCATTATCATTTATTTTAGCTAAAGCATTTAATGTACTAGTTATCTCTTGAGTATTTGCCTTTTTAATAAAGCTATCTGTTCTTTCAACAGAAAAAAACACCAGATCATAAAGTTTTTGTACCCTTGCACCATTATCATTTATTTTAGCTAAAGCACTTAATGTATTAGCTATTGCTTGAGTATTTGCCTTTTTAATAAAGCTATCTGTTCTTTCAACAGAAAAAAACACCAGATCATAAAGTTTTTGTACCCTTGCACCATTATCATTTATTTTAGCTAAAGCACTTAATGTATTAGCTATTTCTTGAGTATTTGCCTTTTTAATAAAGCTACCTGTTCTTTCAATAGAAGAAAACACCAGATCATAAAGTTTTTGTACCCTTGCACCATTATCATTTATTTTAGCTAAAGCACTTAATGTATTAGCTATTTCTTGAGTATTTGCCTTTTTAATAAAGCTACCTGTTCTTTCAATAGAAGAAAACACCAGATCATAAAGTTTTTGTACCCTTGCACCATTATCATTTATTTTAGCTAAAGCACTTAATGTATTAGCTATTGCTTGAGTATTTGCCTTTTTAATAAAGCTACCTGTTCTTTCAACAGAAGAAAACACCAGATCATAAAATTTTTGTACCCTTGCACCATTATCATTTATTTTAGCTAAAGCACTTAATGTATTAGCTATGTCTTGAGCATTTGCCTTTTTAATAAAGCTACCTGTTCTTTCAATAGAAGAAAACACCAGATCATAAAATTTTTGTACCATTGCACCATTATCATTTATTTTAGCTAAAGCACTTAATGTATTAGCTATTGCTTGAGTATTTACAAAGCTACCTGTTCTTTCAACAGAAGAAAACACCAGATCATAAAATTTTTGTACCCTTGCACCATTATCATTTATTTTAGCTAAAGCACTTAATGTATTAGCTATTGCTTGAGTATTTGCCTTTTTAATAAAGCTACCTGTTCTTTCAACAGAAGAAAACACCAGATCATAAAATTTTTGTACCCTTGCACCATTATCATTTATTTTAGCTAAAGCACTTAATGTATTAGCTATGTCTTGAGCATTTGCCTTTTTAATAAAGCTACCTGTTCTTTCAATAGAAGAAAACACCAGATCATAAAATTTTTGTACCATTGCACCATTATCATTTATTTTAGCTAAAGCACTTAATGTATTAGCTATTGCTTGAGTATTTACAAAGCTACCTGTTCTTTCAACAGAAGAAAACACCAGATCATAAAATTTTTGTACCCTTGCACCATTATCATTTATTTTAGCTAAAGCACTTAATGTATTAGCTATTTCTTGAGCATTTGCCTTTTTAATAAAGCTATCTCTTGCAACAGAAAAAAACACCAGATCATAAAGTTTTTGTACCCTTGTACCATTATCATTTATTTTAGCTAAAGCATTGAATGTATTAGCTATTTCTTGAGTATTTGCCTTTTTAATAAAGCTACCTGTTCTTTCAACAGAAGAAAACACCAGATCATAAAGTTTTTGTACCATTGCACCATTATCATTTATTTTAACTAAAGCATTTAATGTACTAGCTATTTCTTGAGTATTTGCCTTTTTAATAAAGCTATCTCTTGCAACAGAAAAAAACACCAGATCATAAAGTTTTTGTACCCTTGTACCATTATCATTTATTTTAGCTAAAGCACTTAATGTACTAGCTATTGCTTGAGTATTTGCCTTTTTAATAAAGCTACCTGTTCTTTCAACAGAAGAAAACACCAGATCATAAAGTTTTTGTACCCTTGCACCATTATCATTTATTTTAGCTAAAGCATTGAATGTATTAGCTATTTCTTGAGTATTTGCCTTTTTAATAAAGCTACCTCTTGCAACAGAAAAAAACACCAGATCATAAAATGTTTGTACCATTGCACCATTATCATTTATTTTAGCTAAAGCATTGAATGTATTAGCTATTTCTTGAGTATTTGCCTTTGTAATAAAGCTATCTCTTGCAACAGAAAAAAACACCAGATCATAAAATTTTTGTACCATTGCACCATTATCATTTATTTTAGCTAAAGCATTGAATGTATTAGCTATTGCTCGAATATCATTATTTACTATATTATTTAAAATTTTAGAAAGAGATTGCTTGTTTTCCCATCCATTTACAATATCAGTAACCATGTATATGCCTACTATTGATGCTTTATTAAGGATTGATGCTGGTTGTAAAGCCATTTCTATATCGTTAGGGTTTAAATCAATAATTGTGGATTTATAGTCATCCATAAAATTTTTTAGATTAGCAAAAGCATTATATATATTTTGACAACGAGCTTTTTTTAACTTATTTCCTAGTTCATTAACTTTTTTAGATATTAAAAACCAATCATTATTTAATATGTTTGGTGTAAAGGGAGAGAATGTGTTTGGTGTAAAGGTAGACATTTGTGTTCTATATATTATAAAATTTTGAAAAAGAGACATTACAAAATATGCTTACCTATTGCTGTAAACATAATTAAGACTCTTGGTAATTAAAGCATATTTGTGCAGTTAGTTATAAAAAATAGTTAAATTGTTAAAAAAACTAATCTTCACTTTTATATATTCTCTCATCCTTCAAAAAAACTAGCCTTGTCTGGCTTTTAATCTAGGATTTTTCTTATTGATAACATAAAGTCTTCCTCTTCTTTTAATCACTCTACAATTTTTATCTCTCTTTTTTGCAGATTTTAAGGAATTTACTATTTTCATTTTTTTGCTAGTTAAGGTTGTTTATTCCAGTTATGCAAGCCTCTAAACATTCACACGAATGTTTTTTATAACTAAGAATTTTTATATAAAATTATTCTTATTATTATTATTAAATAAATTCTGCAAACTAATTCTATTCTAAATATAATATAGCTTCTTAAAAAGCTTGGCAACTACCTACTCTCCCGCGCCTTAAGACGAAGTACCATCGGCACTACAGGGTTTCACTTCAGAGTTCGGAATGGAATCTGGTGGATCAACCTCAGTTATGATCACCAAGCTATTTAAAAAGCCTGTTTTTTTAGTTAAGCTTGTTTAGAGCATTTTTGCAATCAACTTAACATTTACACATATTTTAATTGAATGTCTCTACAAAAAAAATTAGCAATTAGTAAAATAAATATTCATTTTGATATATATTATATTGAAAAACATAATATATTTATGAATATCATTTCAAGCTTTTATAAAAACACCCTCACATAGTTTTTTTCAAAACTATGTGAGAGCTTTTTTTTGCTCTTTCTTTAAGTAAATAAAAATCGTTAATTTCTTTAAGTTGTAATACCAATCGGTAATATAGTTTTAATACTACATACAGCCAGTAAAATTTCGTGTAAATTAATAAAAATCAATCGGGTTATTAGTACTGGTAAGCTTCATACATCACTGTACTTCCACACCCAGCCTATCAATGTGGTGGTCTACCACAACCCTAATTGGGAAAACTAGTTTCGAGGGAGGCTTCCCACTTAGATGCTTTCAGCGGTTATCCCTTCCATATGTAGCTACTCTGCTATGCTTCTGGCGAAACAACAGATCCACTAGAGATATGTTCATCTCGGTCCTCTCGTACTAGAGACAACTCCTCTCAATTTTCCTTACACCCACGGCAGATAGGGACCGAACTGTCTCACGACGTTCTAAACCCAGCTCGCGTACCACTTTAATCGGCGAACAGCCGAACCCTTGGGACCTTCTTCAGCCCCAGGATGTGATGAGCCGACATCGAGGTGCCAAACACTGCCGTCGATATGAGCTCTTGGGCAGTATCAGCCTGTTATCCCCGGAGTACCTTTTATCCGTTGCGCGATGGCCCTTCCACAAGGAACCACCGGATCACTATGACCGACTTTCGTCTCTGCTTGGCTTGTCAGCCTCACAGTCAGGCAAGCTTATGCCATTGCACTCTAATAGTTGGTTTCCGTCCAACCTGAGCTTACCTTCGCGCGCCTCCGTTACTCTTTAGGAGGCGACCGCCCCAGTCAAACTACCCGCCTAACAGGGTTCCAACTCCAGATAATGGAGTATGGTTAGACATCAAAAATTTAAAGGGTGGTATCTCAAGGATGACTCCACTGGAATTAGCATTCCAGCTTCAAAGTCTCCCACCTATCCTGCACATTAAATGCCTAATGTCACTGCTAAGTTATAGTAAAGGTTCACGGGGTCTTTCCGTCTAACCGCGGGTACGCCGTATCTTAACGGCGAATCCAATTTCACTGAGTCGATGCTGGAGACAGCGGGGAAGTCGTTACGCCATTCGTGCAGGTCGGAACTTACCCGACAAGGAATTTCGCTACCTTAGGACCGTCATAGTTACGGCCGCCGTTCACTGGGGCTTCAATTCAAAGCTTGCACCTCTCCTCTTAACCTTCCAGCACTGGGCAGGCGTCAGACCATATACATCGTCTTTCGACTTAGCATAGTCCTGTGTTTTTAGTAAACAGTCGCTACCCCCATTTCTGTGCCACCTTCTTCTAGTTGCCTAAAAAAAGGTCACTCTTCTCCCGAAGTTACAAGTGTAATTTGCCTAGTTCCTTCAGCATCGTTCTCTCAAGCGCCTTAGTATATTCTACCTTCCTACCTGTGTCGGTTTACGGTACGGTCTTATAGAAGAGCTATTTCCTGGAAGAATTCAGTTGCACCCTCAATCCAATAAGAGGATACAAAATTTCATCTCCGTCACTACTTCTCGGTTCAGGAATATTAACCTGATTCCCATCGACTACGCCTCTCGGCCTCGCCTTAGGAGCCGACTAACCCTACGCAGATTAGCTTTACATAGGAAACCTTAGGATTTCGGCGAAAATGTTTCTCACATTTTTTATCGTTACTCATGTCAGCATTCTCACTTCTGATATCTCCAACACACTTTACAGTGCATCTTCACAGACTTACAGAACGCTCCGCTACTCCTAGCTATAAAAGCTAAGACGAATCTTCGGTATGTGGCTTGAGCCCCGTTGAATCTTCGGCGCAAAAAGACTTATTTAGACTAGTGAGCTGTTACGCTTTCTTTAAAGGATGGCTGCTTCTAAGCCAACCTCCTAGCTGTCTTGGTCTTTTCACATCCTTTTCCACTTAGCCACAATTTAGGGACCTTAGATATCGCTCTGGGTTGTTTCCCTCTCGACTATGGACGTTAGCACCCATAGTCTGACTGCCATATTGTACTCATTGGTATTCGGAGTTTGATTAGGTTTGGTAAGACTTTGGATCCCCCTAGCCTATTCAGTGCTCTACCCCCAATGGTAATCATATGACGCTATACCTAAATATATTTCGCGGAGAACCAGCTATTTCCGGGTTTGATTGGCCTTTCACCCCTAGACACAAGTCATCCCCCCATTTTTCAACATAGGTGGGTTCGGTCCTCCAACGGATTTCACTCCGTCTTCAACCTGCTCATGTCTAGATCACCCGGTTTCGGGTCTAATCCATTTAACTAATTCGCCCTATTCAGACTTGCTTTCGCTATGCCTACACCTAACGGCTTAAGCTTGCTAAATAAATTAAGTCGCTGACCCATTATACAAAAGGTACGCGGTCACTCCATAAAGGAGCTCCCACAGCTTGTAAGCATTCGGTTTCAGGTACTTTTTCACTCCCCTTATAGGGGTACTTTTCACCTTTCCCTCACGGTACTAGTTCACTATCGGTCACTTAAGAGTATTTAGGCTTGGAGGGTGGTCCCCCCATGTTCAAACAGGATTTCACGTGTCCCGTCCTACTCGAGAATAATCTAGCTTTCTACCTATACGGGACTATCACCCACTATGGTTCATCTTTCCAAATGATTCTAGTTCTTACTAAATTATTACTGGCCTGGTCCATTTTCGCTCGTCACTACTCACGGAATCTCGGTTGATTTCTTTTCCTCTAGCTACTTAGATATTTCAGTTCGCTAGGTTCGCTTCATATTTCTATGTATTCAAAATATGATAACCATCGAAATGGTTGGGTTTCCCCATTCGGAAATCCTCGGATCAAAGTTTATTCGCAACTCCCCGAGGCTTATCGCAACGTAATACGTCCTTCATCGCCTTTAAGTGCCAAGGCATCCACCGAATGCACTTTATATATTTTTATTCTTGAGAATTTAAACTTGCTGTATGCAGAACTAAAACTACATCAACTCAATTATTCAGTTATAAATTATAAATTAACAAATTTTTATTTACTATTGTAAAAGAACAGTTCCCATCAAACAAAGTTGTTTTGGGAGAGGGGATAATAATCAGCTCTTTTCTATCTGTCAACTATTAAAGTTTCTTTTTAATCTTTTTTCACTTTATTTATTATAATTTATATATTATACATTTAATATATTAATATTAGGATTGTAGCAATACTCTTTAACAAGAGATTTAATTCCCCTAATAAAAACCAACAAATATAATCATATTTATGCATTTATTAATAGTAACCTCAGATTTTTATACAGATGTTTCAGAAAATTTATTAGCAGGAGCATTAGCAGAATTAAGCAAACATAACTACACTTATCATAAAATATCTGTTCCCGGATCTCTTGAAATACCTGCGGTAATCAGCTTTGCTTCTGATTTAGCTGCATATGATGCTTTTATTGCACTTGGCACTATCATCAAGGGCGAGACCATTCATCACGAAGTAATAGCAATGGAGACCGCAAGAGCCTTAAGTGATCTAGCTATAAATATGAATCTTGCTGTTGGCAACGGTATACTTACCACCAACAATAGGAGGCAAGCTCTAAGAAGATCTTCTATCAACGAACATGACAAGGGAGGACATGCGGCAAGAGCTGCTATTAAAATGGCAAAAATAAGAAATAAATTCAACGAAATAAAAAATGTCTGATAAGTTTTCTTTAAAGAATAATTTTTCTTATATGAGAAATAGCAGAATTATTGCTTTGCAAATTCTGTATCAAATAGAATTTTTTAATCAGAAAGAACCATTTGAGAAAATCTCTAAAAAAATATACCACCATTATTTAACTGATCACCTCAAAGATAATATTGACGATGTTATTAACCAGGAATTTGTAAAAAATATTATAAAAAAATCAATAGAGAAAAAAACAGAAATATTAGAAGAAATAAAACCTTTGTTACAAAGAAGCCTAGATGATTTATCATTAAATTTAAAACTAATCTTAATTCTTGCTATATCAGAAATTCTAATTAACAAAACAGATCTAAAAATAATTTATAATGAATATATAGAAATCACCAAAGTTTTTGAAAATGACGAAGATGCTAAATTTGTTAATTCTATATTAGCCAACATTGCAACAAAATTATCAACAGATCTTATAGAAAATTAAAAATAAAAAAACCCTTTTGAAAAAGATATGAAAAAATTTAATTTAGAAAAATTACCAAATAAACAAGATTTTGAAACAAAAGAGATTTTAAAAAAATTAGCAAGTAGTAAATTTTCTTTAGGTAAATTAAATGGAATGTCTGCAAAAATCCCTAATGAACGAATTTTAATAAACAATTTAACTTTGGCAGAAGCAAAAGATTCTAGTGCTATAGAAAATATAATCACTACTTATGATGAGTTATATCAGGAAGAATTAAAACTCTTTTCTAGTAAAGAAACTAAAGAAGTAGTAAATTATAAAAAAGCTTTATTAAAAGGAGTAGATTTAGTAAAAAAACAAAAAATTTTAATTGAAAGAGATATAAAAGAAATACAAGAAATGATTGAGCCTAATAAAAAAGGTTATGCTAAAATAATTAGACATTTAAAAAATCCTAGCACAGGCGAGATAATTTATACACCACCTGAAACGGAGAAAAAAATTATAAGTTTTATGGCAAATTTAGAAGAATATATCAATAATGATAGCTTGCAAGATTTAGATCCATTAATAAAAATGGCTATTATTCATTTTCAATTTGAGGCAATACATCCATTTTTAGATGGTAATGGCAGAACAGGAAGGATTATTAATATTCTATATTTAATCATAAAAAACCAGCTAAACTACCCTATTTTATATTTAAGTAGTTATATTATTGCAAATCTTAGTAATTATTATAAGTTTTTACAAAAAATTCAGCAAAATAATGATTGGCAAGATTGGGTTTTATATATGTTAGATGCTATAGAACAAACTTCATTAAAAACTATTGAATTAATAGATGATATAGATAAGCAAATGCAATATGCTAAAATTCTTATAAAAGAGAAATTATCAAATATTTATAGTAAAGACTTAGTAGATATATTATTTTGGCATACATATACAAAAATTGATACTGTAGCAGAATATTTAGGAATTACACAAAAGACAGCTTCTAGTTATTTAAATAAACTAACAGATATAGGTTTTTTAGATAGATATAAAATAGGAAGAAATAAATTTTTTATTAATAAAGAACTATATAAAAGATTTACAAAACCATTATTTTAGATGTTTTATACTATTTTAATATGGACAAAAAATGGCAAAATTTACGACTATTATAAAAACACCCGTAAAAAATGGCAAAATTTACGACTATTATAAAAACACCCGTAAAAAATGGCAAAATTTACGACTATTATAAAGATTTACCAATTCTCTGACAAAAATCTAAAGCCAAGTAGCAATTCTAATGTAAGCGGGGTTTTATCAGCACTCACTCCATCTATCGTCATCTCTGCGAAGCAGACTGTGTAACAATAGAAAAAATAACTTTTTTTAGAAAAAAACCTCTCCCGTCCTCATCCACCTAGAAGCGGGGATCCAAGGCAGATTGCAGTCTTTTCAGACCTTTGCTACAATGGATTCCTGCTTTTTCGGGATAATGGCGGGGGTGTTTCTTGTCAAATGCACAAATTTACTAATTCGTCATAGCCTGCAGGTGAGGAGCTTTTAATGACTGCTGATAAAGCCACGATTACATTTAATTATGGAGAAAATAAAAAAACAGTTCCCTTTTGCAGGAATGACAACAGAAAGGACCTGTTTTTTCCATATTTAGGATTGCTGATTTTTAATACTTTCTTTTTCTATATAAAGCCCTCCTTTTAAGCCACAATTTGAGATGATTAATAAACTGATTATTATTGCAATAATTTTTTTCATAAACTAATACTTATATCTATAACACTGTGATCAGATGGCTTTTTTCTGCCTCTTGTTTCAGAATAAATATTTGCTGACAACAAATTTTTTTTTAGATCTTCCGACAGCCAAATATGATCCAACCTTCTGCCTCGATTAGATTTTTGCCAATCTCTTGCTCGATAACTCCACCAACTATATAACTTTTTACTATTTTGCACAAATTCCCGATGAGAATCAACAAAATTTGCAGATTTTTGTAACAAATTTAATTTATTTACTTCAATAGGAGTGTGCGATACTACATTTAGCAATTGTTTATGTGACCAAACATCATTTTCAAGTGGTGCAACATTAAAATCACCTAAAATAACCGTTTTTGCTACACTATCATTGGCAAATTTTTGTGTCATTTCATCAATAAAATCCAATTTATGAGCAAATTTAGGGTTTTTCTCTCTATCTGGTTCATCACCACCTGCAGGAATATAAAAATTATGAATTGTAATGCCATTTTCAAGCTGAACTGCTAAATGTCTTTTATCTCCTTTTTGACAAAAATCATAAAAAAAATCTTTTTGAAAAGGTATTTTAGAAATAATAGCCACCCCATTATATGATTTTTCTCCTCTAAAACTAATATAAGGATAACCAGATTTAACTAATTCCTCCTTAGGAAAAAAAATATTTTGAGTTTTTATCTCCTGCAAACAAATAACATCAAATTGATATTTTTGTAAAATATTTTTTAATAAGTCCAATCTAAGTCTAACGGAATTTATATTCCAAGAAGCAATTTTTAAAGATGGGTTCAAAACTTTCATATTAATATTTGGATAATTTTTAAGATTTGATAACTATACTAATCTGATTTCAAAATGTTGATTTTATCAAATTATTTTTGAGGATAAATTGATTTAAAAAAATTAAAGATTACTAAAGATAATCCGTATTTTTTTAAATAAATTTATACCAAAAATCTGCAGATAAAATCAATATTCTGAGATTAGATTATACGATTTTAGCTTTATAATTTACCTATAGCCAAAAGGATGTTTAGTATAAATTGTTTTTTTAAATGATTTGCTAGCCATAGCTAACAGATTATTAAAAAAAAACAATTTATGCTGAGCAGATTGAAAGCTATGGGTCAATTATAAAGCTAAAATAGTATTAGTATATATAAGGATTATAAATTTCTGTAGATAATCTATCTTCCATTTTATATTTTAATAAATGATTTGCTATTTCGTATATATTGCTCCATTTATAATCTTCAATATTGTTGATTTTATTTAGAGTCTTTTTATGGTCCAAATCACAAATAGAGTGATATAAATTGAAGCCATCTACATAGAAAGAGACTTTTCTTTGAGATGACTGGGCAGGCTAGCTGCCCAGCGAGTCAGATTTTTGATGATTTACTGTTAAAAATATGTTATCTTTCATTTTAAGTCAATATTTATTTCTCTTTTTAAAGAATTGGGTTATGGGCTATCATATTTATCACTTTACCAAATTGATGTTTTCTATCTTTTTTATAAATAACTTTTATAGAATGGCCTTGTCTTATTTTAGCAATGATTTTTTTATCCTTAATTATTATCCAAGAAAACTGCTTAGTAATTAAATTGGTGATAACAGCCTGAGTAAGAATTGTTTCTTCTAGCACAATTTCATTTGTTAAAGGATTTTTTACTTCTTTTTTTCCAATAATTTTTACCTTCTGCCCTGCTTTGATATTATCTTTACTACCTAAATTAATTTGAAAAATAGTTTTCTTTTTATATGTTTTTTTATCAATAATATATGCTTTTCTCAAATCAGAAAAAATATTTTTTAAATTGTGAGCTTGAGATTTAATAGCATTAGCACCTGCCTGCCTAACCAAATTATTATCAGATTTTGTTATTTGAGTATTGCTTTTTCTAGTAAATAAAAAGCCACTACTTGTTGCATTTTCACTTCTTCTTTTTATTCCCTTAAATGGAATCGATTCTACCACTTCCAAAGATGGCAATTTATATATTTTTAAATTTCCACTAACAGAACCTATATAAATATTTTTAGGAGGAATGTAAGCACAGCCATTTTTATTACAAATATTTTTGCCTGCAATAAATTTATGATTATAACCACTGCTTTCAATATCACCTGACACCGCATAATCCGCAGAAACAGGGCCTTTATATTCTTTTTGTCCCTCCAATTCTATTAATAAAATTTCTTTTGCTAATTTTTTAAATGCTTTTCTATCTTCAATTTTTGCTAATTTTGAAGAGGTCAAAACATTCTCTACTTGAACAGCTAAAGATCTACCTAATTTAGCTTTTTTTGCCGTTTCTTGAGCTTTATTATCAAAATTTAGAACAACTATTGATGGTTTTGGATTTAATGCATCTTCTTTTTTAAAAGAACTAACTTTTAATATTGGTTGTTTTTTATATTCATCAAAATTATTTATTTTTGGAACACAAGAAAGAATAATAAAAGATGCTATGATGATTAATAATTTTTTCATATTTTTGTTAGTTTATATATTTTAGTTCTATTATTGCAAACCCACAAAAGCCAAAATTCCTTTTTTAGCAATTTTTTTCTCTAATCTTCTGCCAGCATTTGATATTGCTTGAGCAAAACTAGAAGCAGAAGAAGATTTTATTCTAACATTATTTGAGCTTATTTGCCTAGATAAATTATCTAGCAATTTTATTTTGAAATTAACATTTACAACATAAGCATTATAAATTTTTTGCTTAGAAATATTAGTTGATAATTTGACCATAACTGCATTTTTTGATGCAAGATTATTAACAATTTTTACCTTCTGTCCACTAAATGCCCTTTCTAAAATATTTCTGAATTGCCCATCTTTTGCTGATATTTTTACTAATAAATTATTAATAATTTTAGATTTTTCTATTAATAATTTTTGATAGAAGCTAGATTTTTTTTGATTACTATTTGATTTTGCAATTGTTCTAGCTAAAAAAATATCAGCCTCATTTGCTAAAATAATAGTTTCTATTTGCAGTAATTTTCCTAATCTAGTTATGTTGTTTTTAGTTTTTAATTTATTTAAAGATAATATTTTATTGTGCCTTTTATTAATATTTTTTTGATAATTTTCTATTAAATTTGTTTTTGATATTTTAACCAATGCATAAAATATATTATCTTTTAATTCTGCTTTTTCTGTTACATAATTTGTAAAATTAATTTTTTTGGTCTCTACTTTAATTTTTTGTTCCAATCCTGTTTCATATTCCGATAAATCACCAGCTGTTTGTTCCTGCAAGCTAGTTTTGGTAGTGGCAGATATTGTAGTAGAAATTTGTTCTGAAGCATTATTTAAGGCAATTTGAATTGCTGTTTCTTTGCTATCGCCATATCCCACTGTGTAAATTGAATAAGGATTGTTTTTTGGAGAATTGAGATACCAATCAGGGACTGATTGATTAGCTTGCTTGTTACCAGAGCAAGATAGTAATAAAAACAAGATGATATAAAAATAATTTTTTATTCTAAAATATTCCATTTTTGAATGTTTCATTTTTGAATTTTTTGTTTTAAATAGCTATCGGCCAAAACGCAAGCAACCATTGCTTCTGCCACGGGAACTGCTCTTATTGCAACACAAGGATCGTGCCTTCCCTTGGTTATTATGCTAGTGTTATTATTGTGAATATCAATTGTTTTTTTTGCTCCTAAAATAGAGCTAGTTGGTTTTATAGCAATTTTTGCGATTATATCTTGTCCAGATGAAATTCCTCCCAAAATTCCTCCTGCATTATTTTGTGAAAACTGCACCCCTTTTTTTCCATCATAACTCATTTCATCTGCATTTTCTAATCCTGATAATTTGCTAGATTCAACTCCAAAACCGATTTCCACTGATTTTACTGCATTAATACTCATTAATCCACCTGCTAATTTGCTATCTAATTTATCATAAATCGGATCTCCCAAACCAATAGGAGAGTTTTTGACCCTAATTTCTACCTTACCACCGATAGAACTGCCTTCTTTTCTAATTTTAGTTATATAATTAGCAAAATCCTGCTCTTTTTCTTTATCTGCAATGAAAAAATCATTATTTTTTATGATATTTTCTTGCCAAACGGCATCTTCACTCACTTTCAACTCACCCATTTCAGTCATTGAGGCAAGAATTTCTATGTTTTTTGGTAAGATTTTTCTAGCAATAGCACCAGCAGCTACTCTCATTGCTGTTTCTCTTGCTGATGATCTGCCTCCTCCTCTATAATCTCTAATACCATATTTATGATGATAGGTATAATCTGCATGGGCAGGTCTGAATTTATCTTTTATATCGCCATAATCTTTAGATTTTTGATCTTGATTATAAATAATTAATGAAATTGGAGTGCCTGTGGTTTTTCCTTCAAAAACTCCTGATAGAATTTCTATTTTGTCAGCTTCTTTTCTTTGGGTGGTGAATTTTGATTGCCCAGGTTTTCTTAAATCTAAATATTTTTGAATATCTTGTTCTGTTAGAGGAATAAGAGCAGGAATGCCATCTATGACACAACCTATTGCTTTGCCGTGGCTTTCTCCCCAGCTAGTAAATCTAAAAATATCACCGAATGAATTGCTTGCCATTTTTATATAAAAAAATATTATGTGGTTTTAGATTAAATTTATTTAAGTAATAATGCAAGTAACAAAAAAAAATATAATTTTAGCTTTAGGTAGCAATTATGGTGATAGGGAGAGTTATATAAAAGAAACAATATTATTAATCAAAAAGTATAAAATTTTAACCAACATAAAAATCTCTAAAATTTACCAATCTCCTGCATTGTTAAAAAACAATTCTCCTAAATCTTGGCAAAAAGATTTTTTAAATTTAGCAATAATGGGAGAGACAAAATTAGAACCATTGCAATTATTAAAAAAAACAAAAGAAGTAGAGCAAGAAATCGGCAGAATAGACAGAGGGATATGGGCTCCACGAGAAATTGATATTGATATTTTGTTTTATGATCAAATTGTTTTAGCAAAAGCAAACCTGACAATTCCTCACAAAGATTTTTTAAACAGAGATTTTGCTTTAATTCCTGCTTGTGATTTATTGCCTAATTTTTTATATCCAAAAAAAGGACAGTTTTTTCATAAAAAGTTACAAAAAATTTTGCAGGAAAAAAACTTCAATTTACCCTCTTGTATAATTAATAATTTATAGTAAAATTTTTTGCAATCATTAACAGACCTACAATATGTTACCTAACAAATTTTTTATATTTTTTATATTTTTACTAACTTCTTGCATCAGCAACATTTCGCATCACGGAGTTTTGTTAAAAGAGAAAGAGGTTCAAAAAATTAAAAAAGGAACCTCGCTTGATGTAGTGGCGGGCTTACTAGGAACTCCTTCAATTGTTACCAAAAGAGACAAAAATGATATTTTTATTTATATAGATTACAAAAGAAACAAAAGACCTATTTTAAAAAAATATTTCACTCAACATAATGTATTAGAGTTTGTTATTGCTCACAACAAAGTAATAAAGATCAATCAATTTGACAAAAAAGATTTACAAAAAATATCATTTAACAAGCATAAAACTAAAATAAAAACCAGAAAACAAAGTATTTTCACAAGTTTCTTTGAGAATTTTGGTAAATTTAGTGAAACTGATAGTTATTAGCACATATATTATATCTGATTTCAAAGTAAATTATCAAGTTGATAATAGTATAAGATATTTTAAAAGATGACCTTAAATACCAGCTTACATCTATAATTATATTTCAGTACCCTTATCTTTGGACACAAGATTCTTGACAATAACCTTGTATTTACACTAAATATTGCCAACAATATTAGAAATGTTAATAAGAAAATAAAAAAATTACTAAAATAAATTATGTTTTTGATCTTAATTGAAAATTTTGTAAGAAACAACTGAACTAAACTCTCTATTAACACCCTCTTTATATCAAAACATTTCATTATTAATATGAACCAAAAAACATATTTTAGCAATGCTATAAAAAAAAATTTAACAAACGAAAATATTGCAGAATTTGATCAAAAATCTTTTGAATCTTTAGATAGATCTTTTAATTTAGCTATCATGCAATACATAAATACAAAAAAACTTTTTTCTGAAGAAATTACAAAAAATCAAGAAAATTCGTTTCTTTTTATTACCACTCCCCATCCCATTGGAAACTTGTCTTATTTACAAATTAAAATCTTTAATGCTATGACAAGAATTGAGGCTTTTATGTTAAGAAAAAATGATGGTAAAAAATATGATGATAAAGAAAAAAACATAATAATTAGATATTTATCAGAAATAAAAAATAACGAATCTACTATTAATATTAACGGATATAACAATTTAGAAGATATTCAAAAAATTCTAGCATCACAGTTTATAAATTTATCTATACCAATTAAAGTTATAGATAAGAACGAGCAAACAAAAAATCACAAAGAAAAAGCAGAAAATTTAAAAAAATCTAGAATTAATAGCAAAAATTGGACAAATATTGATGCAGATGGAGATAACAATCCTATGATTAATTTATTATCTCCTTACGGAGTAGCAGAAGGAGACACTTTTTTAGAAATATTTGAAAAATGCCAAGAAAATAAAGAAAACATTAAATTATTAGGAGATTTTGAACCAAGAATTTCTTACGAAGATAAAAAAGGCATTACTGGAATTAAAACTCAATTAGATAATTTAGCTGGAGTAACAGCTATAAATTCATTAGCAGATATAGTTGATTCCACAAAGTTTGATAAACCATATCAAAAATTTAAAAATCTCTTAGATAATCTTAAATATCAATTAGGACAAGAAAAATATTTAACATCTATTCCTTTAGATTTTATTATGAGAGTTTGCTCTCCTTTATTTATTAATTCAAATACCTTAATATTGTCTGATTTTAATGCACAAAGTAATACCACAATAGCAAAAATAGCTTTTATTTTGAAAGCAGCTGAACAATATCTTGCTGAAAAAAAAGTAGTTAGTGAAAAAGTAAATGTTACTATCTTGCCTTTATGTGAAACTCTAGAAGACATAAATTGCATAAATACAGTTTTTGAGAATTTTAATCAAGAGATAATAGATTTATTAGATGATACAGCAAAAATTAAAGATAAGACAATTAAAAATCAACAATTTAAAGAGATTAAAAATTTAATATACAAAAATGGTAATTATATTTTTGGTGGCTTTTATGGTCCTAGTGATTTAACAAAAGATATTGGCACACAATCTGCAATAAAAATCAGTAATGCAATAGAAGAAGGGAAAGAGAAGTTTTTGGAATTCTTAAAACAAATTAAAGAACAATACCCTAATTTAGAAAATATGAGATATATACAAGAATATGGTGGAGGAACATCTCCAAAAAGAGGTGGATCTATTATTAGAGATATAGCTACTACAACTCAAGGAATTACTATATCTACAAATATCTCAAATATCTTTAAATTCTTTAATAGATCCTCTCAATTACAAACCAAAGAAAAATTTACATCACCATTTAGTGACGATTTTACTAATAATGCTATAGCATCTCATAGATATTATTTATATGAAGGAAATAAACAAGGCGATCATAAAGGTATTATAATTCAAGAATTTGATAATTTATTAAATACAAACAACAAGATGTTTAATGTATTACATAGAAAATATATAAATAACCAAGGAACTAGAGGGAACGATTTAATTGCAACATATATAAACCAAAGAGCAATTAATGCAACAGCTACTACTTCATATTTAGGCTTATTATCATATATAGGCTATTCTTTTAATAATGAATTAGATTTAAAAAATACTTTAAATAACACAATGGGAGTTGATCTTATTATAAAAGAATTGTTTCAAGCTTGTATAGTAGATTTTAAAAGAGCAAAAAATTTAGGTTTTGCAAAAAATGGTGATGCTATTCAGCAAAGTAAAAAATATATAGATAATGTTTTAGGCTCTCTGCATAAGAAATCTAATAAAATTCTTAATGAGGAATCTAAAGATTTTGATAATCTTCAAGATTATCAAAGTAAAGTGAGTTATATTGTAGAAAAACTGTTGGGACTGGAATTAAATCAAACATCCAAAAATGCCTTAGAGCATTTTCAACAACAAATACCTTATATTGTGGCAGAAAGAAATAATTTATCACAAAGGGTTAAAGAGCAAAAAGATAAATCTTCAATAACTGAACAAGATTATGCAAACACAGCTTTATCAATTAATGCTCTTGCTAATTTTCAATTACCTTATCTACCAGCAAAGCAATATCAAGAATCTGCTCTTGCTAATTTTCAATTACCTTATTTACTAGCAAATCAATATCAAGAATCTGCTTTTAATAAAATATTGTGCCCTAAATCTATAATATCAAATGCTAAGATAAAACCAGCTAAAAGAGT
>CBDCUE010000021.1:0-191773 GCA_965222515.1 Rickettsiales bacterium
AAAGAATAGGAGAAGAAGGGATGGAATATTTGTTTTCAGAAACAATAAAAATAGCAAAAAATACAAAAGTTTTAAAATCAGCTGATTTTAAAAGAGTAACAGTAGATAGCACAGTTCAAGAAAAAGCAATAACTTATCCTACAGATACTAAGCTGTGCCATAAAGCAAGGGAGAGTTTGGTAAAGTTGGCAGAAGCAGAGGGTATAAAATTGAGGCAGAATTATAAAATAGTTGGTAAAAAGAGTCTTTTTATGTCAGCGAGATACAGTATGTCAAGAAAGGGTAGAAAAGCAAAAGCAGAACAGAAAAAAGTAAAGAATTATTTGGGTAGAGTAATAAGGGATATTGATAATAAGAAAGGAGATTTGAAAAACAATAGTAAATTATTTCAAGCATTGCTAAGAGCAAAGTTAATTTACAATCAGCAAAGAACGGATAAGAATAAGATTTATTCATGGCATGAAGATGTGAGTTGCATAAGTAAGGGAAAAGCTCACAAGAAATATGAGTTTGGTTGTAAAGTAGGTTTTGTAGTAAGTTCTAGGTCAAATTTTGTTTTAGGAGCAAAGTCATTTGATAACAATCCGTATGATGGACATACATTAAAATCTAATTTGGAACAAGCAGAAAGGTTGAGTGGCAAGAGTTTTAGGGAGGTTTATGTTGATCAAGGCTATAAAGGTCATGGAATAAAAGATAAAAATGTTATTGTGGCAAGAACAAGAAAGAAAACATTATCTATTTTGCAAAAGAAATATCAAAAACGAAGAAATGCGATAGAGCCAGTGATAGGTCATATTAAAAATGATGGCTCAAGGGGGGCAAGATGTTATCTTAAAGGGAAAGTGGGCGATAATATGAATGCAATAGCAACTGCTATGGGATTTAACTTAAGAAAGCTGTTAAACTGCATAGATAGTTATCTTTTTGCCAAAATCCAAATGGTAATTTTTGTAATAAAAAGTATTTTTTTAAGAAAAAACACACTTTTTATTATTTAATAATTGTTAATTTAACTAAAAATGTAATTATTTAGGTGCGACTATTTATGGAAAAATAGAATTCCTGCTGAACAGACTGTGTCGCAATTAGTAAATTTGTGTATTTGACAAGAAAACCCCTCCGCCGTCATCCACGGTAAAGCGGGGATCCATTGCAGCAAAGGTCTGAAAAGATGCAATCTACCTTAGATCCCTGCTTTACCGTGGATGACGGCGGGGGAGGTTTTTTTCTAAAAAATGTTGTTTTTTCTATTATGATACAGTCTGAAAAGGGAGGAGCTATTGCTTCCCCAAAACTTTTTTTTAAAACGACTGCTGATAAAAGCCCGTTTACTCTTATTTGATTATAGGAGGTTTTTCAAAACTGTGAAATGGTGGTGGTGATGTAAGTGTCCATTCTAAGGTGTTTGCAAACTTACCCCATGGGTTATGTCCTGCATCCTTACCTTTTTTTAAAGAATAAAAAATTATAAAAATAAATAACATAGCACCTAAAAAAGAAATATATGATCCAATAGATGAAACCATATTCCAACCTGCATAAGAGTCAGGATAATCAGGATATCTTCTTGGCATTCCTGCTAAGCCTAAAAAATGTTGTGGAAAAAATGTTAGATTAACTCCAACAAACATTATAAAAAACTGTAATTTACCCAGAATTTCTGGATAAAGCTTTCCTGTTATTTTTGGAAACCAATAATAAAATCCTGCAAAAGCTATAAATAAAGCACCTAATGACATTGTATAATGAAAATGTGCAATAATATAATAAGTGTCGTGAAGAATTGTATCCACTCCTCCACTTGCTAAAATAACTCCTGTAACTCCTCCTACTGTAAATAAAAAAATAAAACCAAGAGCATATAGCATAGGAGTAGTAAAAATGATAGTACCACCCCACATTGTAGCAAGCCAGCTAAAAACTTTTATTCCAGTAGGCACAGCAATAATCATTGTTGCAATAGTAAAATATATTCTTGCTTCCAAATCTAAGCCAACTGTAAACATATGATGAGCCCATACTGCAAAACCAATAACCCCTATTCCTATCATAGCAAAAACCATTCCCGCATAACCAAAAATTGGTTTTCTTGAGAATGTTGAAATAATGTGGCTGACAATACCAAACCCAGGTAAAATTATAATATATACTTCAGGATGACCAAAAAACCAAAATAAATGCTGAAACAAAACAGGATCTCCTCCTCCTGCTGGATTAAAAAAATGTGTACCAAAATTTCTGTCGGTAAGTAACATTGTGATAGCTCCACCTAAAACTGGCATCGCTAAAACTATTAAAAAAGCTGTGATTAAACAAGCCCAAACAAATAAAGGCATTTTTAAAAGACTCATTTTCGGAGCCCTCATATTAAAAATAGTAGTAATGAAATTAATCGCTCCTAAAATTGATGATGCACCTGCTAAATGAAGAGAAAAAATAGCAAAATCAACCGCCTTTCCTGGGTGCCCAATTTCACTACTAAGTGGTGGATATAATGTCCAGCCAGTTCCTGCTCCACCATCTATAAAAGCAGAGGATATAAGCATTATTAAAGAGAAGAACAACAACCAAAAACTAATATTATTTAATCTTGGAAAAGCCATATCTGGAGCTCCAATCATCATTGGCACAAAATAATTACCAAAAGCTCCCATTAAAGCAGGCATTATCATAAAAAACACCATAATCAAAGCATGAGCTGTGATAAAAACATTAAATAATTGATAATTTCCAGCAAAAATTTGATCTCCTGGTTGCATTAATTCTAATCTAAAACCAACAGAAAATAATGCTCCTATCACCCCTCCTACAATTGATAAAATTAAATAAAGAATTCCAATATCTTTATGGTTAGTAGAACATAACCATCTAGTAATTCCTGTTGGATTATGATGTGACATTTTTTTATTTTTTAGTTAATAATATTTTTGATTGCGGATTTTTTAAAGCAAATTCTTCTTTTGCCTTTTTTGTCCATTTTTTAAATTCTTCTTTGCTCACGGCTTTTACTTCAATCGGCATAAAAGCATGTAAGACACCACATAATTCTGAACATTGACCATAGTAAGTTCCTTCTTTTTCTATATAAAGCCAAGTTTCATTTAATTTGCCAGGAACTGCATCTGTTTTTACCCCAAAACTAGGGACTGCCCAAGAATGAATTACATCTGAAGAGGTAATTTGCACTCTGATATAAGTTTTTATAGGTAAAACAACTTTATTATCAGTAGATAATAACCTAATTTCATTTTGTTTTAATTCCTCCTTTTTAATCATATAACTATCAAAAGAGATGTTATTATTGTCAGGATATTCATAGCTCCAATACCATTGTCTACCAATTACTTTCAAAGTCATTTCTGTTTTTGGCACGACTTCTTGTTTGAAAAGTAGTTTTATGGAAGGAATAGTAACGATTATTACAATAATTACTGGAATGGTTATCCAAATTATTTCTAAAAGAGTGTTATGAGTAGTGGTGGATGGGATTTTGTTATTTTTTTCTTTAAATCTAAAGCAAATAAAAATAATTAATAAAGCAACAAAAATTGCTGTTGCCCAGACAAAAATCATAATAAAATCATGAGTTTTTATGGTTTCTTTAGCAAGTGGTGTTACTGCTTCTTGAAAACCTAATTGCCAATTTTTTACAGGATTGCCGTTTGCAAAAGCAGAAGAACAGATCAAAAATGGTAAAAAAGTTAATAATCTATATAATTTCATCTAAAACTTACTAAAATTTTAATTAATATTTCCATTAAAATATAACAATCTTTATAAAAGTATAGTAGCAATTTTAAATTCAAAAAACTAAACATTGTTATTTCACAAATTAAGCAATATTTAAGACCCTTATAAAAATTAATGTTTTAGTTTTTTATAGGTACTGGATCCAGTCTGTCTTCTGGACAAGAGAATTTATAAAAAGGATGACATTTTAAAATTCTACGAAAAACTAAAAAGCTACCTTTAAAAATACCGTAAGTTTTTATTGCATCAACAGCATATTCTGAACAACTAGGAATAAATCTACAACAAGGAGGAAATATAGAAGAAATAAATAATCTATATATTTTTATTGGTAAAATAAATATTTTTTGCATATTGTTACTATAAAATTATCCTTGACCTTGATTATACTATTTTAGTTTTATATAACTTAGTATAAGTTAAATCGGATGATTGTAATTGAGCATCTTCTAAATCAACCCATTCCAAAGAAGCCGTTTTTAAATCAGCAAATTATAGTTTATCTTTTTTTAAATTAGACTCTCGTAAATCAGCTCCTCGTAAATCAAACCTTTATAGGTTAAAAAAAACCGTATTTATTTTTGTTAACTTGACAAATCAACTCATTATTTTTGTTATATATATCCATTATATTATCTCCTAGCTTAATTATAATATTGTTAAATTTATATTTTTCTACTCAGAAACAGACTCAAAATTATCTTTTATCAACCTATCTAAAAGCCTTACTCCAAATGCTGTTGCTCCTTTTGGGGATAGATCTTTTGCTCTGTCTATTGCTGATGTTCCTGCTATATCCAAATGTGCCCATTTCGTGTCTCCTACAAATCTTTTTAAAAATTGAGCCGCGGTGCTACTTCCTGCTCCTCTGCCATTACCAATATTTTGCATATCGGCATTAGGGCTATCTATCATTTCATCAAATTCCTTATGCATCGGCATTCTCCACAGCCATTCATCAGTTTTTTCTCCTGCATTAATCAATTTCTTTGATAATTCATCATCATTAGAAAACAATCCTGCATAAACATCCGCCAAAGAAACCACTATTGCCCCCGTTAAAGTCGCAAGATTAATCATATAATCAGGTTGATATTTTTCTTTAGTATAAGAAAGAGCATCCGCCAATACCATTCTTCCTTCTGCATCAGTGTTTAAACATTCTATTGTTTGTCCAGACATAGAAGTTACTATATCTCCTGGTCTTTGAGCTTTGCTAGATGGCATATTTTCAACTATTCCAATTACCCCTATTACATTTGATTGCGATTTTCTTTTAGCAATTGCCATCATTGCTCCAACAACAGCAGCAGATCCTCCCATATCTCCTTTCATCGCATCCATTTTTGCTGATGGCTTAATAGATATTCCTCCTGTATCAAAAACAACCCCCTTTCCAACTAAAGCAAGAGTTTTAGCATCTTTATTTTTATCTCCTCTCCATTCCAAAACTACTAATTTAGATTCCATCGCACTTCCCTGCCCTACTGCAAGTAAACTATTCATATTAAGTTTTTTCATCTCTTTTTCTCCTAAAACATCAATTTTTAGTCCTATATCAGAAAGTTTTTCACATCTTTTAGCATATTCTTCGGTAGTTAGAATATTTGCAGGTTCAGAAATTAAATCTCTAGCAAAAAACACACTATCTTTAAGAATCTCTAATTCTTGATAAAAAGTCATAGCCTCTTCTGAATTTTCTAATCTAATATTTACTGACTCTAAATAATTATGTTTTTTCTTTTTTTCTTCTGATAAATATTTATCAAATTTATAATCTTTTAATGCCATACCATAAGCAACATTAGCTGCGATTTCTACATTTGAGCAATCAACATTTGTTGTTTCTCCTAATAAAATTGTTGCTTTTTTTAATTTTAAACTAGATAGGCTGGATAATATTTTTGCTCCTAATTTTCTTGATTTTGCCAAAGTAATATCTTTATTTGCTCCAATTCCTACTAATAAAACTAAGTCTAATTCATGCTCTTTAGGATGAGATGCTGGAGTTATTTCTGCAAATTCTGCTTTAAAATCTGTTGGTGCTTTTTCTATAAATTTTTGTAACTGCTCAGAGTTTTTTTCTTCTTCTGAAACGATTAATACTACTACTCCTGCACTTGGCAGACTAAGCTTTGAAAATTCTATTTGCATAATTTGTTTTATTATATTTATCTGTTATAATTAGCCTATATATTTATATATACCAAAATAAATTATGCAAGAAAAATGACTAAAAACATTCAAGAGAAATTAAACATATTAGCAAAAATTATCAAAGAAATGCCCAACAACAGTGGTGTTTATAGGATGTTAGATGAAAAAAAGAGAGTTTTATATGTAGGCAAGGCAAAAAATCTAAAAAAAAGACTTTTGAGCTATTTATCATTAAGCAAACTTCCTAATAGATTGCAACAAATGATATTAAAAATTGATAAAATAGAAATAATTTGCACAAATACCGAGATAGAAGCTTTGGTTTTAGAGTTAGATTTAATAAAATCTTTAAAACCTATCTATAATATAATGCTCAAAGATGATAAGAGCTTTCCTTATTTAAGTTTTAATAACAAAACTCACAAATTTCCTAAAATTGCAAAATTTAGAGGCACTCCAGCAAAAAATAAAAAGATTTTTGGTCCTTATGCCAAGGGATTTGATTTAAATAAAGTAATAGATCTTTTAAGAAAATCTTTTTTGCTTCGTAACTGCACAGATCAAGAGTTTTCTAGAAGAAAACATCCTTGCTTAGAATATCAAATAAAAAGATGTTCTGCTCCTTGTGTCTCTTTTATCAGTGAAAAAGATTACCAAAAATCATTGAATCAGGCTTTTGATGTACTTAATGGCAAGGCAAAATTTGTAGAAAAAGATTTAAAGAAACAAATGTTTGAGATGAGCAAAAAACTTAATTTTGAAAAAGCCACTCAATTAAGAGATAGAATTTATGCATTATCAAGCATTATAGCCAAACAAGAAGTTTCTGATTATAATTTAAAAGATAGTGATGTTTTTGCTTTAAAATCACTAGATGGCAAGGTAATTATTGAACATTTTTTATTTAGAGGAGGATTTAATTGTGGAAATCATCATTATTTTCCAAAAAACACAGAGCTTTTTGCAGAAAATGAGATTATGGGTGAATTTATCAAACAATATTATAAAAATTATAATTTAGTAAAGGAAGTAATCACTAACATAGAAGTTCCTGAAACAGAAAATCTAAAAAAATTTTTTTTGAAAAAATATAATCATAACATAGAATTTATTTTTCCACAAAAAGGTAAAAAGAAAAAGATTTTAGATTTTGCCTTAAAAAATGCAGAGTTTCATTTGCAAGAAAAAATCTCAACAGTGAAAAAAAACCTAAAATTTCATAAAAAACTGCAAGAAGTTTTTAATTTAAAAAAGCTTCCAGAAAAAATAGAATTATATGATAATAGTCATATTTCAGGAAGCGATGCCATAGGTGCAATGGTGGTTACTAACTTGCAAGGATTTCAAAAAGATCAATATAAAAAATTTAATATAAAATATGCACAAACAAATGATGATTATGCAATGCTCAAAGAGGTTATTTTTCGAAGATACAGCAAATTAGAGGCAGAAGATTATCCTGATTTAATTTTAATCGACGGAGGAAAGGGGCAAGTAGGAGCGGTGGCAGAAATTTTTTATGCACTAAAAATAAATAATATTCCTTTTTTTGGTATTGCCAAAGGAGTAGAAAGAAACAAAGGTAAAGAAAGATTTTGTTCTAAAGATAGTGATTATTTTTTTATTGAAGATCAAAAACTACTTTATTATTTGCAAAATATCAGAGATGAAGTGCATAGATTTGCCATAACTACTCACAGAAAAAAAAGAGTAAAATCTATGTCAAAATCAGAGCTAGATAATATTTTGGGAATAGGAAAAATAAAAAAGATGTCTCTATTAAGTTATTTTGGCTCTATCACCAAAATAAAAAAAGCAAGTTTAGAGGAATTGGTAAAAACCAAAGGAATAAATTTAAAATTAGCTAATAAAATAAGAAATTCTTTAAGTATACTAAAACAAAATTGATTTGTGGGATTTATTCTTTCTAATACTATTTTAGTTTTATAATTGCAACACAGCTTTATTATAATTTGGGCAATGTTACTCCTGTTTGTTTCATATATTTTCCAGATCTATCATTATATGAAGTCTCACATATTTGATCGGCTTTTAAAAAGATAAATTGACAAGCTCCCTCACCAGCATAAACTTTTGCAGGAAGTGGAGTAGTGTTAGAAAACTCTAAGGTTACTTGCCCTTCCCATTCTGGTTCAAGAGGGGTAACATTTACGATAATTCCACATCTTGCATAAGTTGATTTACCCACACAAATAACCAATACATCTCTTGGAATTTTAAAATATTCTACCGTTCTAGCAAGTGCAAAACTATTTGGTGGAATAATACATACATCAGTTTTTCTAGTTACAAACCCATCTTGAGAAAAATCTTTAGGATCTACAATTGCCGAATTTACATTAGTAAAAATTTTAAATTCATCAGATACTCGAGCATCGTAACCATAAGAAGATACACCATAAGAGATAACTCCTTGTTTTTTTTGGTTTTTTTTATGCAAACGATCTATGAAAGGGTCAATCATATTTTGCTGTTTTACCCTTTCTCTAATCTCTTTATCACTCAATACAGCCATTTTTATTCTTTTTAGTTAATTTTGTTTTAGTATATACTATCTAATCTCAAAATGTTGATTTTATCTGCAGATTAGTATAGAAAAAGGAGAATGGTGGGCGCTGAGAGATTCGAACTCTCGACCTGCTGATTAAAAGTCAGTTGCTCTACCAACTGAGCTAAGCGCCCCTCCATATTTGAATGTCAAAAATATATAATGTTTTTTGTAAAATTCAATTGAAAATAAAATTTATTTTATTAGAATTGTATTAAAAGACTTTTGCCTATGACCACTATCAAAGAATATCTAACATTTGACGATGTTTTATTAGTCCCTGACTATTCAGAAATCCTGCCATATTTGGTGGATGTTTCAAGTAAAATTACCAAAAACATAAAACTAAACATTCCCCTAATTTCAGCTGGAATGGACACAGTTACAGAAAGTAAAATGGCCATTGCTATGGCACAAAATGGCGGTATTGGATGTATTCACAAAAACCTATCTATAAAAGAGCAAGCCAAAGAAGTTTTAAAAGTCAAAAAATTTGAATCAGGAATGGTTATTGATCCCATCACCTGTCTTGAATCAGATACTCTTGCAATTGGAATAAAAATTATGAAACAATATAATATTTCTGGTATTCCTGTTATAAATAAAGAAAATAAGCTAACTGGCATCTTAACTAATAGAGACATTAGATTTTCTAAAGATAAAAATATTTTAGTTAAAGATATAATGACTAAAAATAATTTAGTCACGGTAAAGAAAAACATTAGCGACAAAAAAGCTAAAGAATTATTGCATAAACATAGAATAGAAAAATTATTAGTAGTAAATGACAAGGGAGAATGTACAGGTTTAATCACAGTAAAAGACATAGAAAAAGCTGAGAAATATCCTAATGGTTGTAAAGATGAACTTGGTAGATTAAGAGTAGCAGCAGCGGTTGGCATTGGCAATACTGGTTTTGAAAGAGCTGAAGCCTTGATTAATAATGGAGTTGATATTTTAGTAATTGATACAGCTCACGGCCATTCTAAATCTGTAATAGAAATGGTTAAGAAAGTTAAGCAAAAATATGGCAAAAAAATAGATATTATTGCAGGAAACATTGCAACAAGTAAAGCAGCAGAAGCTTTGATTGCAGTTGGTGCAGATGGAGTAAAAGTTGGAATTGGTCCTGGATCTATTTGTACAACAAGAGTAATTGCAGGGGTTGGAGTGCCACAATTATCTGCCATAATGGATGTTGCAACTATTTGCAAAAAGAAAAATATCGCATTAATTGCAGATGGAGGTATCAAATCTTCAGGAGATATAGCCAAAGCCATTGCAGCAGGAGCAGATAGTGTTATGATTGGAGGAATGTTTGCTGGAACAGAAGAATCTCCTGGAGAAATAATTTTATATCAAGGTAGGTCTTACAAATTATATAGAGGAATGGGTTCAATTAGTGCTATGTCTTCTGGATCTGCTGATAGATATTTTCAAGCAAACAAAAAAACTGATAAATTAGTGCCAGAAGGTGTAGAAGGAAGAGTTCCTTTCAAAGGCCTAATGTCTGACATAATATATCAATTAATAGGAGGTCTAAGATCTTCAATGGGCTATTGTGGTAAAAAAAGTATTTCTGATATGAAACAAAAATGCAATATGATAAAAATTACTAATGCAGGTTTAAAAGAAAGTCATCCTCACAACATCCAAATTACTAGAGAAGCCCCAAATTACGGATCTCAAAATGAATCTCAATAGAAAAACTCAGAAAAATTTTTTTCCTCTGAGCCTGTGACGAAATTAGTAAATTTGAGCATTATAATTTCAAAAACTCCTTCATATCTCTATATAAATAAAGAGAACCGCAAATTACTATTCTAATTTTTTCTTTTTTTATCATCAAATAATTCATCATTGCATCTTCTAAAGACTCAAAAATCTTTACATTTTTACTGGGATTCTCTCTAAAGAAATTTTTTAATTTTGAAATAGGTTCTGAAAAAAATTCGTTTTTTACTCTAACTGGCAATATCTCTATATTTTCCTTATCTACAAAATATTTCAAAAAATCCTTATGTTTAGTACCTGCTGTTCTACCATAAATCAAATATGTTTTTTTCTTTTTTTCTTTTTTTAACCAATTAGCAAGGACTAATGCTCCCCCCATATTATGAGCTCCATCAAAAAATAATTCTATATTTTTATGCTTTTTATCAAAAATCTTTACCTTTTCTAACCTCCCTATTTTTTTTGTAGTTTTAATAGCTTGATTAGTTAAATTATGATCAAGCTGAAAAATATTTTGCTTTTTTAAAATAGTCAAAGCAATCGCCAAATTCTCCAATTGATGCTCTCCTAACAATGATGGCAAATCATAATATTCCATTTCCTCTTTTTTTATATCCACATAAACAAAATTCTTTTTCTCAACAAAAAAATCATAATCTTCCTGATAAGAAAATAATTCTATATCTTTTTCATCTTTAGATTTCTTGAATTTAACATATTCTTCTATTAAATACTGAACTATCTGTGGTTGCGGTGCAATAATAACTTTATTATTTTTAATAATATGAGCTTTATCAATAGTAATTAACTCTAAATTATTACCCAAAAACTCTTCATGATCAAAAGAAATAGCAGTCATTACTGAAATTATAGGATTTTTTATGACATTTGAGGGATCATTTTTTGCCCCCATACCTGATTCTATAATAGTAATCTCAGCCTCCCTTCTACTAAAAGCCAAAAAGGCCAGAACAGTTTGAAACTCAATTAAACTAGGTTTTAGATTCTTTTCTTCTAATTTAATTCTAATTTTCTCAATCAATTGATATAAAAAATCATCACTAATTTTTTCCCCCGCCAAAATAAAATTTTCATTAAATTCTAAAATATGAGGATTAGTAAAACTATGAGCTTTAACATTATGATATTTACAAATATTTACCAAAAATGCAATCACCGAACCCTTACCATTAGTTCCAGTAATATGAATCACCTCCGGAATTCTATCCTGAGGATTACCCAAAACATCCAACATCTCTTCAATTCTACCACTATTTTCATAAAAAGGCGGCCAATGCGGCATAAACATTTTCTTTTTTTAGTTAAGGTTGATAGGTGCAATTTGTTATCTGCAACACATTTACACGGTTTTTTTTGTAATAATAATTTTATCATTTTGTTTATCTTATTTTATACTTTTCAAAAAAAACCTACTTTTTTCAACATCAGAAGTTCGTTTAAATGTTTTTCATATTGCATAATTGCTAATATCAAGCTTAATTAAAAAAAATGTTTTTTAGATTGTATAATTGCTAATAACGAGCTTAACTTTAAAAAAAGTTACCCCAAAAAACACCAATTAGCAATTAATGGGGTATTAGATTTAGATTCCTGGTATAATAGGAATGTCTAAACAAGAACTAAGTAATAGAACTTGTACTAAAATAAATAATTTTAATTTCATTTTATTTTTTAATTAAAGTTATTAAGATAAGAAAACTCTACAATCTTATTTTTAAATTTCAATGTATAAAAAAATTTCATTTTGGCAGAAATATAAAAAAACTAAAAGAGCATATTATTCTTTAATAATTTTTCTTACTATTTTTAGCTTTTCCCTAATTTTTGAGCTAATTTCTAATGATAAACCAATTTTAATTAAATATGATAATAATTTCTATTTTCCCATCATAAAAAAATATAGCGAGACTCAATTTGGCGGAGATTTTCAAACTGAAGCAGATTATTTAGATCCCTTTATTAGGCAGAAAATAAAAGAAAAAGGGTTTTTCATTATGCCTTTTTTTCAATATAATTATGACACTATTAATTATAAACTCTCCTCCCCTCCTCCTACCTCACCATCATTTGAGAATATTTTAGGCACAGATGATGGTGCAAGAGATATTTTTGCTAGATTAATTTATGGTCTTAGAATCTCACTTATTTTTGGTTTTTTACTCACCATAATTAGCTCTATAATTGGTGTTTTTTTAGGTAGTTTACAAGGCTATTTTGCTGGAAAATTTGATTTATTTATGCAAAGATTTATGGAAGTTTGGTCATCTATGCCAACATTATTTATCCTAATTATTATGGCAAGTTTTATTACCCCTAGTTTTTGGAGCCTGCTTATTATCTTACTAGCTTTTAGCTGGATGTCGCTTGTTTATCCAGTCCGAACAGAATTTTTAAAAGCTAGAAATTTAGAATTTGTTTTAGCAGCAAAAGCAATTGGTGTTTCTAATATGAAAATTATCTTTAAACATATTTTGCCCAATGCCCTAATTGCCAGTCTTACTTTTATTCCTTTTATTTTAAGTGGTTCAATAATTTCTTTAACCGCCCTTGATTTTTTAGGCTTTGGTATGCCAGCAGGAAGCCCATCACTTGGTGAATTATTAGCCCAAAGCAAAGCCAACCCACAAGCTATTTGGATAGGCATCAGCTCTTTTCTAACCATCACCTCCATCTTAACCTTAATTATCTTTATCGGCGAAGGAATAAGAGATGCTTTCTCAAATAGAGGATATTAATACTATTCAAGCAACAATAATTTTTCTAAATGTTGAATTTCATCTCTTAAATCTGTTGCTTTCTCAAATTTTAAATCATTAGCATATTTCATCATTTCCTTATATAAATCTTTTATTCTTTTATCTAATTCTGATTTGCTTAAATTTATTACCTCATCAACTTCTTTAATACCTCTTTTTACCTTAACCCCTACTAAAGATTGTAATTGCTCAAAATTATCTTTTATAATAGTTTTGGGAGTTATATTGTGCTTTTTATTGTGAGCTATTTGTATTTCTCTTCTGTTATTTGTCTCATTTAAAGCTATAGTCATAGAATTAGTCATTTTATCTGCATATAAAATAACTCTTGCTTGTGTGTTTCTTGAAGCTCTTCCTATTGTTTGGATTAAAGCAGTGGCTGACCTCAAAAAACCCTCCTTGTCAGCATCCAAAATTGCTACCAAGGCACATTCAGGAATATCAAGCCCCTCTCTCAAAAGATTAACTCCCACCAAAACATCAATTACTCCCTTTTTTAAATCACCAATAATCTCAACTCTTTCTAATGTTTTTACATCAGAATGCAAATATTCTACTTTTATATTTAGATCAGATAAATAATCAGCAAGATTTTCTGCCATTTTTTTAGTTAAAGTAGTAACCAAAATTCTAAAACCTTGTTTTATTACCTTATGAATCTCCTCAATTACATCATCTACTTGATTTTTTAAAGGTCTTACCACACAAACAGGATCCACTAATCCTGTTGGTCTAATCACTTGTCTAGCAAATTGATTTTTTGATAATTCTAATTCATAAATAGCAGGAGTTGCAGAAACAAAAATTGTGTTTGGTCTCATTTCATCCCATTCTTCAAATTTTAATGGTCTATTATCTAATGCCGATGGCAATCTAAAACCATGCTCTACCAAATTAGTTTTTCTTGCTCTATCTCCATTATACATAGCCCTTATTTGAGGCAACATAGCATGGCTTTCATCAACAAACAAAATTGCATCTTTGGGTAAATATTCAAATAAAGTTGGAGGTGGATCGCCTTCTTTTCTACCAGTTAAATGTCTTGAATAATTTTCTATTCCTTTACATCCTCCTGTTTCTTCCATCATCTCTAAATCAAAATTAGTTTTGGCTTCTAATCTTGCATATTCTAGACTATTACCAATTTTTTTTAAATAAGCTAATCTTTCTTTTAATTCTTCTTTAATGGTAATTTGTGCTTGTTTTAAGGTTTTTTCAGGTGTGGCATAATGACTACAAGCAAAAATATTAATTTTATCTAATTTTTTTAGTTTTTTGTTAATCAAAGGATCAATTTCAAAAATATCTTCTATTTCGTTACCAAAAAAATATAATCTATAACAGCTAGTTTCCATATGAGAAGGAAAAATATCTACTATATCTCCTTTTACCCTAAAATCTCCTCTAGAAAAAGTTAAATCATTTCTGCTATATTGAAGTCTAACAAATTCTTCAGTTAATTTATCAAAACTGATATTTTGATTTTTTTTCAAATCAAGACTCATTTCTTGATAAGAATCTTTTGAACCTAAACCATAAATACAAGATACTGATGATACTACAATTACATCTTTTCTAGTTAAAAGATTTCTGGTAGTGGAGTTTCTAAAGATTTCTATTTGTTCATTAATGGATGAATCTTTTTCAATATAAGTGTCTGTTTTTGGAATATATGCTTCTGGTTGATAATAATCATAATATGAAACAAAATATTCTACCGCAGCATCAGGAAAGAAACTTCTCATTTCAGAATAAAGTTGGGCGGCAAGGGTTTTGTTGTGAGCAAGAATTAATGCAGGCCTATTGGTTTTTGCAATAACATTTGCCATAGTAAAAGTTTTACCACTTCCTGTAACTCCAAGTAATGTTTGGTTTTTTTGCATTTTCTTTAAACCTTCACACAAAGTAGGAATAGCAGACACCTGATCTCCTGCTGGCTTAAACTCTGTTGATAGATTAAATAGTTTTTCTTGCATTTTATAAAAGGGTTTATATCGTTGAAATGTTAATAATTTTAATTATATCCTAGGAAAAAGAGGATTTATAAAGTATATATATGCATATTTCAACCTTAATATATAGTTTCTTTCACGGAAAATTTGTTGGTAAAGATCAATTTAACAATAAATATTACTGCTATAACATAAGCAAGAAAAAACAAAAAAGATGGGTTCTTTATGATGGAGTTTGTGAAACAAGCAAGATTCCTCCAAATTGGTCTCGTTGGTTACACTATGTAACAGACAATCTACCAAGTTCTGTTAATTCGATGCAAGAAATTCCAAATTGGAGAAAACCGCATCTTTTTAATTTAACAGGAACAAAATACTCCTATAACCCTAATAACACTCCTAAAAGAGCAACAAAAACCTATCTTTCTTGGAAGCCTCAAATTTAATAAACCTTATGAAAAACACCCGTAATATTGAAACCATAGTAGGATTTGTAATTATCTTTACTTTATTTACTTTTTTATTTTTTGTTAAAAAAGAAGTGCAAATAGATAGAAGTGGTTATCAAGTAATTGCTGAATTTAGTAAATTAGATGGAATTTCTGTTGGAAGTGATGTTAGAGTCTCTGGCATAAAAGTTGGTTCTGTAACAAAACAAGAACTAAACAAAGAAACTTATGATGCAATAACCACCTTGAATATCAATGAAGACATCAAAATTCCTATAGATTCAAGGGCTAAGATAGAAACTAGCGGTTTATTAGGAAAAAAATATATATCAATAGAGATAGGAGCAGAAGATCTTACCTTACAAGAAGGAAGTAAAATCATCTACACTCAATCATCAATCAGTTTAGAGGGTTTAATTAGCAAGTTTTTATTTCAAGATAAAAAATAAAAATGTTTAGATTCTTTTTTATTCTATTTTTTATTACCTCTTATACAAAAGTAAGTTTTGCAGATTTAGCTATAGAAGAAAAGTTAGAAGCCCCCCAAAAATTGGTTTATAGCATAAAAGATTTAAACGAAGTTAGAAAAAAAACAGCTGATTTTATTGCAAGAACAAAAGTCTTATTTGAAGAACAAAAATACGATCAAGCTATTGAGACTTATGAAAATGCTTTAGAGATAATAAAACCTTACCTAGCTTTAGAAGAATTTAATACAAAATATATTAATTTATTAACAAAAATTTCCTCCATTAATAATTACATAGGAAATAATGAGCAAGCCATCACCCCTTTGCTTGAAGCATTAATTTTTACAAAAAAAAATAGCAATAAACAAGGAGAATTATATAGCAAAATTGCTTATATTTATTATAAAAGTGATTTAAATCAAAGTAAAATATATTTAAAAAAAGCATTAAAAATTGCAAAAAAAAGAAAAAGTCAAAAACAACTAGCTGAATATTACCATAACCTAATAGTGATCTACAAAAAACTAGGTTTTTTAGATAATGCAGATAATGCAACATTAGAATATAAAAAATTTAATTACAGAATCACTAAAAACATTTTTAAATTACAAGAAAAGGAAGTTTCTACCGAATATTTAAATAATAATATCATTATACCTAAGGAAAAAAATTTAATCAAAGCTCACTATGCCAAAATACAAATTTTAGACAAAATAAACGGCCTTACTTATAATTACAAAATAACGATTGGCAGTAAATTGAATTTCAAAAATATAGAAATAATAAGCAAAGCTTGTTACAAAGCAGATCCTCAAGATTTACCCCAAGATGTAATTTTCTTAAAAATAAATGAGTTTGATTTAAAGGATAAATCAAAAAAATCAAATGCTTTTAATGGCTGGTTATTTTCTTCCTCACCTTCTTTAAATTCAGTAGAACATCCTATTTACGATGTAACATTAATCAACTGTTACACTAGGTCTCTATAATTCTTTTCCAAAAAGTGTTGTTTAATTTTAGCTTATTTAGTCGTCCCTAAAAAACTATAAAAAGCCTTGCAGTATAAGGTTTTTTTTGTATAATTTGCATAGTAAAAACACAAGCTTATTACCAATAACTCTTAAAACCTTGCAAAAATGTTACACAAAACTCACCAAACAGGAAATGATATGGATATGTTCAGAAATGAATTAGTAAATATCATAAATATGAAGCATAAACTAGTAATATTATCAAAATTAGTAGATTGGAGAAGCATGGAAGAGAAATTTTCATTAAAATATAGTAATTTAGGTAGAGGTGGGCTTCCCATAAGGTTAATGTGTGGATTATTGATGTTAAAAGAAATAGAAAAGCAATCAGATGAAAAGATATGTGAGCTTTGGGTAGAGAATCCATATTATCAATATTTTTGTGGAAGTAGATATTTTGAGCATAAGTTACCAACAGTTCCAGAGAATTTGGTATATTTTAGAAAAAGAATAGGAGAAGAAGGAATGGAATATTTATTGTCAGAAACAATAGAAATAGCAAAAAATACAAAAGTTTTAAAATCAGCTGATTTTAAGAGGATAACAGTGGATAACACAGTTCAAAAAAAGCAATAACTTATCCTACAGATACTAAGCTGTGCCATAAAGCAAGGGAGAGTTTGGTAAAGTTGGCAGAAGCAGAGGGTATAAAATTGAGGCAGAATTATAGAATAGTTGGTAAAAAGAGTCTTTTTATGTCAGCGAGATACAGTATGTCAAGAAAGGGTAGAAAAGCAGAACAGAAGAAAGTAAAGAATTATTTGGGTAGAGTAATAAGGGATATTGATAATAAGAAAGGAGATTTGAAAAACAATAGTAAATTATTTCAAGCATTGCTAAGAGCAAAGTTAATTTACAATCAGCAAAGAACGAATAAGAATAAGATTTATTCATGGCATGAAGATGTGAGTTGCATAAGTAAGGGAAAAGCTCACAAGAAATATGAGTTTGGTTGTAAAGTAGGTTTTGTAGTAAGTTCTAGGTCAAATTTTGTTTTAGGAGCAAAATCATTTGATAACAATCCGTATGATGGACATACATTAAAATCTAATTTGGAACAAGCAGAAAGGTTGAGTGGCAAGAGTTTTAGGAAGGTTTATGTTGATCAAGGCTATAAAGATCATGGAATAAAAGATAAAAATGTTATTGTGGCAAGAACAAGAAAGAAAACATTATCTATTTTGCAAAAGAAATATCAAAAACGAAGAAATGCGATAGAGCCAGTGATAGGTCATATTAAAAATGATGGCTCAAGGGGGGCAAGATGTTATCTTAAAGGAAAAATGGGAGATAATATGAATGCAATAGCAACTGCTATGGGATTTAACTTAAGAAAGCTGTTAAACTGCATAGATAGTTATCTTTTTGCCAAAATCCAAATGGTAATTTTTGTAATAAAAAGTATTTTTTTAAGAAAAAACACACTTTTTATTATTTAATAATTGTTAATTTAACTAAAAATGTAATTATTTAGGTGCGACTAACTACTCCATCCTTACAAGTTTCGTCGAAATAACAAAAATAGTGCTTTTAGAAAACAACTCTGAAAAACATTATCCCTGCGAAAGCAGGTAGTAAATGCAGATTGCAGTCTTATCAGGACTTTGCTACAATGGATCCCCGCTTTCGTGAGGATAACGGCGGAGGGGTTTTAAATGCACAAATTTACTAATGCGACACAGTCTGCAAGGGGGAGCAGTTGCTCTGAGCTTTTCTTTGAATTTAAAAAGATAACTTGCCAGCCCTGTGGAGAACTAGGCGCGGGCTAACCGTTAATAAAGAATTATTTTCTATCCCCAATTAAATGTAATAAATGGATAAAAATATTAATAAAATCTAGATATAGAGATAAAGCTCCCATTATTCCTGTTTTTTTTACAATTTCTGAACTTTGTCCTGCTAATTGAAAATAAATTTCTTTTATTTTCTGAGTATCATAAGCGGTTAAACCAACAAAAATTGCAATAGCAGCTAAACTTATCATATTAGCAAGAGCAGAACTTTGAGTAAAAATATTTATTATACCTAAAATAATAATACCAAAAAGACCCATTATTAAAAATGATCCCATAGATGTTAGATCTTTTTTAGTAGTGTAGCCATAAATACTCATAGAACCAAACATAGAAGCCGTGATAAAAAAACTTCTAGCAATTGATGTTCCAGTATAAAGTGCAAAAATGTAAGATAAAGAAAGCCCCATTAAAAAAGCAAAAGCCCAAAAAGTCATTTGAGTTGCTGAAAAACTCATTTTGTGAACCTTAAAAGATAGCATTATCACCACTACAAGCGGAGCAAACATTATCACAAATCTTAAAGGAGTGTTGTGAACTATATTCAATAAAGCAGGATTGCTACCAACCAAAAAAGCTGTTACTCCCGTAATTGCTAATCCTAAAAACATATAGTTATACACACTAAGCATATGTTTTTTTAAGCCCTCATCATAAGCAATATTTGATTGCTTAACTGTGTGCGATTGAAATCTAGGAAAATTCATATTTTTTACCTTAAATAATTAATAATTATTATAATATAAAAGTGATAATCATCTTTTTCAAGTGATATTTTAGAAAAAAACAAAAAAATGCTGAAAGTTATAAGAAAACCTCTAGCCTTTTTAATTTTAATAATGTTTATTTAGCAGAAACTATCTTTTGCAGTAAATATTCTCTTGTCTTGGAGTATATAAACCATGTGTAAATACTAAAATAAGTCCTTGTGCGAAAGTTAATTTAGTTTCAACAGCCTCTACTCCACCATTTCTTTTGCAAACACTTCCTACATCTGAATAACTAGTTTGAAATATCCCATGTATAAAAAAATGCCCCCATCTAGAAAAACTAGGTTTACGGTGGGACACTTCCATAGGCTTATCGCTTACAGAAAATCTTTGAGTTGCACACGATGATAGAATAATTAATGACGAGATTAATATAATTATTTTTTTCATGATTTTAATTTAAAAATTAGTAAATGAACTTTAATTCAAGGTATGATAAAAAAAACAAAAAAGCAACAAATTATACAATTTGTTTTATTTTCTGCATTGTCTAAATTAGTTTTACCAATTAAATGCCAATCCTATTCTAATTATATTAGTGTCAGCTTCATGTTTTCCTGATATACTTCGTTCTACTCCATTAACAGTTACATCCTCTGCCAAATCAAACTTAGCACCCTCAGAAAACTCATAAGATCCTTGTATAGAAACTTTATCTGACAAGCTATAACTTAGACCAGCTCCTAAGACCGTAGCGGTAGAAGAAAACAAATAAGATTCGTCTTCATCTCTAGAACTAAAGCTATAAATATTGTTTTGACTTGTATAATATGTTGTAGATCTTGCTATGTTAGCAAAAACATCGAATTTATCGTTTATAACATAAGTAGCTTCTAAACCTAAAGTAAATGCAAAAAGTGCTTTATATAAAGTTTTTTTACTATATCCAACACTCCTTAAATAATCACCATCATCACCTTTTAAATCACCACCAAGAATATCAATTCCTATTTCAGGAGCGATATAAAATTTTTTACTATTCTGAATATCAAACCTATATCCATATGCCAAACCAAGACCAGATATCTTACCAGAAGAACTAAATTGAGCATTACCACCTTCATCTTGTTTTACAGTTATATCATAATTCACATAATTCAATTTAAAATAAGAATTTGCTTTATCCAAACCTTCACTAGAGGTTTTATAGCCTTGCACACTAGATGTTCTATAATCTTGCTCAGCAGCAAAAGCACTTGTTAAAACAACGGTTAAAGCTGTTGCTAAAGCTAAAGTTTTTAAATTTTTCATTTTTATATATATAATTAGTTAATAAATTTTTAATACTTAAAAATCACAATATATTAATTAATTTTTATATTCAATAAAAAAATTATTTTTCTTGCTCAATCTCCTCAATTTTTAATTTAGCATTGTTTAACTGGCTTTCTAGGTGTTTTTTTAGCAATGCTCCATATTGATAATTATTGATGTTTTCTTCTAGCAGAATATTTTCTGAATTCATTTTTGTTACAATGTCTTCTAGTTTATGCACTGCCTCTTCAAAAGACATTTTTGCTATTTCTGCTTTTATTTTTTTTTGTTCCATTTTTTGTCTGTTTTAATAATTGATTTTATTTAAAAAATATATTATTATAGAAGTAATCTAGATTCAATTAGTAATTTAGTAATTTTTCTTTAATAGAAAATAATGCAAAAAAGTCTTTTTTTAATATTTTTATTTTTAACTCTGTTTATTGCAAAAAACAGCTTTGCTCTTGAAAAAGATTTAATAGCACCTGAAGAAAACTATATTATAGATGAAAAAGAAGAAATTATTGCTCAAGATTTTATGGTTGTCTCAGGTCATTATTTGGCCTCTCAAGCAGGTTATAAAATTCTAAAAAAGGGTGGTAATGCCATAGATGCAGTAATTGCCGCACAAATGGTTTTAAATATTGTAGAACCTAATGCATCTGGCATTGGTGGCGGAGGATTTTTGTTATATTTTGACAAAAAACGAAATAAAACTACTTTTTTTAATGGCAGAGAAACAGCTCCGATAAATATTGATCACAAATTATTTATCAATAAAGCAGGACAGCCAATAAATTTTAAAAATGCTATAAAAGGTGGCAAATCCGTTGGTGTTCCTGGATTATTAAAAATGCTTTTTTTAGCTCATCAGCAATATGGAAAATTACCTTGGTTTGAGCTTTTTCAAGATGCTATTGATGTTGCCTCACTTGGTTTTAGCCTAACTCCTAGAATTGAATATTTAGCAAATAACACTCCGCATATTAAAGAATTCAAAAATACTAGAAAAATGTTTGTAGGCAAGAAATCTGCTGAAGATGAAGAAATTATGATTTTTAATCATAAATTAGCAAATGTTTTTAGAGAAATAGCAGAAAATGGCATAGATGATTTTTATAATGGCAAAATAGCACAAAATATCGTCCAAGCTGTGCAAAAAACTAAAATAAATCCCAGCAACTTAACTTTATCTGATTTATCCTCATATAAAGCAAGCACAAGAGAACCAATTTGCTCAAAATATCGTAAATATAAAGTCTGCTCTGCACAATTACCAAGCTCAGGAGGAATTACTTTGCTACAAATTCTAGGAATTTTAGAAAATTTTGATCTCTCTCAAATAGAACCAAATTCTGCCGAATCCACCCACATTATTGCAGAAGCAACTAGAATCGCCTTTACCGATAGAAACAAATATTTAGCAGATGAACGATTTGTTGCCGTGCCATCCCTAAAATTATTAAATAAAAAATATTTAAAAACTAGAAGTTTTTTAATCAATGTAGATGCCACCTTGTTAAAAGTAGCACCAGGAGAGTTCTCTAATGGAACATCATATTATCAGAAAAAAAATGAGCCTGATTCTACCACCCATATTTCAGTTATTGATAAAGATGGTAATGCTGTTTCTTTTACCTCTTCAATTGAGCATAGCTTTGGTTCAGGTTTAATGGTAGATGGCTTTTTATTAAATAATCAATTAACTGATTTTTCTTTTGTTTCTCATATTGATGGTTTGCCTGTTGCCAACAGAATTGAAGGAGGAAAAATGCCTAGAAGCTCAATGACTCCAACTTTAGTTTTTAACGAAAGAAACAAACTTGTCCTAATTTTAGGCTCTCCTGGTGGAGCAAGAATTATACCCTATGTTGCCAAAACAATTATTTCCGTGCTTGATTGGAATATCCCTATAAATGAGGCGGTTAATTTCCCTAATTTCAGTAAAATTAGCAATGTTTTAGAGTTAGAGGAAGGAACTTATTTTGAAGATTTTAAAGAAAAATTAGAAAACATTGGTCATAATGTTAATATTAGAAATTTAACTAGCGGTATAAATGCAATTCATATTACTAAAAAAGGTATTTTCTCGGGAACTGATTCGAGAAGAGATGGCATAGCATTGGGGGAATAGCAAGATGAAGTTTTCTTATAATTATATTAATAATATCAACAAATTTGAATTACCAGATATTAATCTTTTATTACAAGAAATTGAAAAACAAACTAAAGATTTATTTAAAAATCAACAAGAATTAGAATTTTCTATTGTGATTGAGACAGATAGTTTTGTGCAAAATCTTAACCAGCAATATAGAAATAAAAACAAGACAACTAATGTTCTTTCTTTTGCTAATTATAATTTTTTAAAACAAAAAGAAGAGCTTGCAGAATTAGAGTTAGGAGATATAATTTTTTCTTATCAAACTTTGGAACAAGAATCACAAGAGCAGAAAAAAACTATAAAGAATCATTTTTTGCATCTTTTAACTCACTCCATTTTACATTTGATCGGCTATAATCATATTGAGCAAACAGAACAAGAAATTATGGAAAATCTAGAAATAGGGATTTTAGAAAAGCTCAACATTTCTGATCCTTATCATATATAAGTTTATATGAAAAAAATATTTTTACTATTATCTATTTTATTATTATCTAGTTGCTTTAATAGTTCAGACGACAATGCCTCTGTAGTTACTTTTCATAACCCTATGGGAAAAAGCAGTGCTAATTCTGGTAGCACCTTAAAAGCAAATTTTGTAACTAGTGAATATTATTCAGGAAATTTTGCTCATCAAAATTTTTTAGAACAAGTCAAAGCAGCAGAGGCTTATAGTTATTTGCAATCTATTAGCAAAGAGCCTGCAGGAAAAGGAATAACAGTAACTGTGTTTGATTCTGGAGTAGATAGCACTCATAGTGAATTAAGTAGTAGATACAATAGTGCTGATAGCCATACTTTGGGGGGGAGTGATTCTGAAGGACATGGGACTTTCGTTGCAGGAGTGATTGCAGCAGCCAAAGATGGAGTTGGTATGCATGGGGTGGCATATGATGCCACTATTACTTCCGTGCCAACTAATAGTTTTAGCACTAGAAATAGTATTACCACTAGAATTAGTGTATCAAATTTCTCTTCGGCAATAATTAATACAAAAGCAACGATTATAAATAATAGCTGGGCATTGGCAGGAGGAGATAATGATGACAGATTAACTATCCAATCATCAATTACTTCAATTGCAAATAATAATAACAAAAATGTCTTGGTTTTTGCAGCAGGTAATGATGGCTTTATTAACAGCTCCTTTCCAGCCATAGATGCAGATAATTCTGCTTATGGTGGACAAGTAATTTCAGTAGGTGCTTTAAATGCAAATAATACAGAAACAAGTTATAGTAATAGATGCGGAGCTGTTAGAAGATGTTTATTTGCTCCTGGAGGTGATGCTAATTTAGGTCATCAAATATATTCTTTAAAAACTGGAGGTGGATATGACACATCACAAGGAACTTCTTTTTCAGCACCAATAGTCTCAGGGGCTGCTGCTATGTTGCAAGCTGCCTGGAGTAATTTAACAGGAGAAGAAGTAATAAATATATTATTAAATACTGCAACAGATTTAGGGGCTACTGGTTGGGATGAAATTTATGGTTATGGTTTGTTAAATCTTTATCAAGCAGTTCTGCCCGAAGGAGAAGGTAGTAGCATTCTCACTCCCACTTCTCAAAAATATAACACAGCACAAACAAAACTTACCATTCCACAAAATCTACAAGCAATGTCAAACAATCCTGAACTAAAAAATCTTTTGGCTCAGGGGGTGTTTTTTGATCAATATAATCGAGATTACTCTATTGATTATAATGAGAAAATAACTAGCTATGGAGATTCTAGTGATAATTTTGTTAATCAGTTTGATCAGCAGAATTCTCTTTCTCCTTTAAATTTTAACTTAAACAATATGAATATTGACAGCTATAATCAAAAGAAAATTATCAATAAAAGATTAGCAAATTTTTATGCTCCTCAAGAAGATGATAACACAATATTATTAGATAACATTAGTTTAAGATTTAATCTAAGAAACAACGATAATAACCAATTTGGTTTTAGTAGATCTAGCTATTTGCCTGCGATTCAAAACAGCAGTTTTTTTAGTGAGAATTTAAATGGTGTAGAGCTAAAAACAAAGAATAATTTTTTGAGTTTTTATGAGCAGAACGGAGATTTTGAATTTTATAATTTTGATTATAAATATAGTTTCAAAAAGAAATTTATTTTACAAAGTCATTTTATTTATGCAGAATCTAATAATAACAAAGCTAGTTTAAATGGTTTTATTAGCAGGATAAATATCAAACAAAAATATTTTGATATTAGTTCTTCACTTAACCTCTATCAAGAAAAAAATGCTTTTGCAGGGATAACAGGGGATGGAGCTTTTGATTTAGCAAACTCTTCTAAAAACAACGGAGTAAATATTAGTTTTTTTAGTAAATTCAGAAAAAAATTCAATTTTTTATTGTCAGCAAATTTTAGTGAAATAAAACCAAATTATAAAAGTGATTTTTTTACAGGGGATAAAAAATTTAGAACCAGCACTTATTTAGCAAGTGCTGTTTTTGATGCTGATAAAAACAATAAATTTGCTTTTATTTATTCAAAACCTTGGTTAGTAAATCAAGGAGAGATAAATTTAACTATTCCAGTTGGCATAGATTCAAATAATATTATTCTAACAAAAACAGCTAATATAAATTTTGAAGATTTTGACCAAGATAATTTTGAATTTTTATGGCAAAGAAAAATAAATAAAAAATTCAATTTTAAATTTAATAGTGTTTATAAAAAATATTATTTCAAAGATTCCAATTATCAAAATATTATAGAATTATATGCAAATATTAGTAAAAGTTTTTAAAATAAATCTGTTTTTTATTATTTTCTTTGTTTTTTCTACAAACAGCTATGCCCAAAAGCAGAAAACTTTATTTTCTTTATTTGCTGATATAAAAGAAAAGAATAAAGTTAGCAAAGAAAAGAAAAATCATAAAGAAGAAATAGCCCTAAAAAAAAAAGAATTATATAAAAGAAGGCAAATAAATAGAGAAAAAAGGCAAACAGCATTAATAGCAAGAAGACAGCTTATGCAAAAAAAAAAGCAACAAATAGCATTACAAAAGGCAATAGAGAGAAAAAAATATTTAGAAGCAATAAGAGGCATTAAAAATAATAATAAAGCTAAACAAGAGGATTTCCAATATCCTAAACAAACTGGCAACTCTTATGCACCTTATCTAAGAAATACAAAAAAACCAACAACCCTCTCAAGCTATGGATTAGAAATTATTAGTAAAACAATTAAATATGGTAGTGATGAAAGTTTTTCTGTTGCTGAAGGTGGAGTTGTCAAAATAGATAGCAATGAAATTCAACCTACGGAATTATTAGGTTTTGGTATTTTTTACGAAAGGCCTATTACTAAAAATAGTTCTTTAATTAGCAAAATAAAATATTTTACTGGAGATAAAGAAAACAGCAACACAGGCATATATTGGCTTTCTACTGGAGGAACTAATTTAGGAGAATTACAAACCAAAACAAAATTAGAAATAATAGAAGTAGACATTTCACTAAAACATCAAATTTTTAAAAACTCAATAGATGGTTTATTTTTATTAGTCATAGCAGGTTACAGTCAATTTGACTATGAAATAGAATATTTAGCAAATGGCATAGTGCAAGACAGTACAGAAAAAACCAAAAGAGCCCCTCACCTTGGTTATGGACTAATTTTTAAATTATCTTTTATAAAAGATATTGATGTTTTTGTCTCAGCAAAATATATTTCTTATATAAATCTTGACGGGATAAAAGATGGTATAAATTTTGGACTTAATTTAGATTTAAAATTTTAATTGGAGGAAAAGGGGTCAAAAGGGGTCAAGTCTTGATTTTTGACTTTTTAAAAAATGGTTCAAGATTTGATCACTTTTTTTATAACTGTTTTGATCAATGTTTCCTACTGATAATAATCAATATTGTTTGACTGGCTTTTTGTTTTTTTAACCATTGAAAAGCTCCTGCCATTGCTACTGCTGAACTTGGTTCGACAGCTATTTTTAAAAGATGCATTAACCACTGTGTCCAATAAATTATTTTCTCTTCACTAACCTCATAAAAACCATCTAATACAAGGGAGAAGCAGTTGCTCCGAGCATAATTTTCTATTTCGTCACAGTATTATTAAGAAAAAAGTAGAAATTATAAGTCTAAATCTTAGATTTTAATTGCAGTTCATTATAAAATTTATTTCTTTGCAATTCTTTGTGACTTCCTTTTGCTATAATTTCTCCTTTGGATAAAATTATTATTTTGTCTGCATTTTTAATTGTTTCTAATCTATGAGCTATTACTATGCAAGTTCTACCTTGTTTTAATTTTTCTAAAGCCTGTTGTACTTTTTGTTCAGAAATTGGATCTAAAGCAGATGTTGCCTCATCTAATAATAGAATGGGGGAATCTTTCAAAAATGCTCTAGCCAAAACTATTCTTTGTTTTTGACCACCTGATAATTTACCTCCTCTGTGACCTATTTTAGTATCAAAACCATCTTCTAAATCTTTAATAAATTCATAAGCCTCAGCCTGCTCTGCTACTTCCTGCAGTTTTTTATCACTAACATTCTTTTTTGATCCATAACAAATATTTGCTCTTATGCTATCATCAAATAAAAATATATCTTGTGAAACATAAGCAATAGCTTCTCTTAAATTATATAAAGAATAATTTTTGATTTGTCTATTATCAATTTTGATATTACCATCACTAGCCTCATAAAATCTTAATAATAAATTCATAATAGTGCTTTTACCACTGCCTGATTTTCCAATCAAAGCATAGGTTTCTCCTTTTTTTACAGAAAAAGAAATATTAGACAAAACTATTTCTTGCTCGTTATAAGCAAAAGAAACTTTGTCAAAAGAAATATGACCATTTTTGACAAGATTAGAGCTGTCTTTTTCATTAGAAACAATTTTTTCTTTTTTATCTAATAACTGAAAAAGCCTATCTGCTGCTGCTAATCCTTGTTGCACTTGATTATTTAATTTACTTAAACTTTTCATAGGTTTGTAAGCTGACAGAATTGCTGTAATGAATGCAAAAAAATCTCCTCCTGTAATTTCTCCAGAAATTGCTTTTAATCCTCCTAAATAAACTGTTACAGCAAGAGCTATTCCACCTAAAGTTTCCATTAAAGGAGAGGTCAAATAATCTAATCTAATATGTTTTTTGTAAAGTTTTTGTAAAGTTTCAGTTAATTGAAATGTTCTTTTATTCTCAAATTTTTCTGCATTATATGCTTTTACCACCCTTATACCTTGAGCGGTTTCATCAATCTGACTTGCAAAAACACTTAATTCTATCTGAGTTTTTTTTGATATTTTTCTTATTTTTCTGCCTAAATAATATACAGGATAAATTGCTACGGGAAAAACAAATAAGGTAACAAGAGCAAGTTCTGGAATAAGATAGAATGCTAAAGCTAACAAGAAAACCAAGCTTAAAAATTCTTTTGCTACATTAGTTAGAGTGGCGGAAATACTGGTTTTTAAGGTGTTGATGTCATTGGTAAAATGAGAAACTATTTTTCCAGGAGAAAATTTACTAAAATAAACTAAATCTGCATTGATTATTTTCTTAAATAATCTTCTTTGCACATTTATTAACATATAGGTCTCTACATATTTAACTAAAATATGCTGAATATAACTAGCCACACCTTTAGCAAAAGAAATACAAAACAAAGAAAAAGCAACTAGTAATAATAAAGTTTTGTCTTTTTCAATAAATATTTTATCCAATAAAGGCTTCATAATCCAAGCTTGCAAAGTCGTTGCCCCAGCCACAATGATCATAAATATGATTGCAAAAAACAAGATTTTTTTATAAGGCCATACTAATTCCTTAAAAATTCTTTTTAATAAAAACTTGCTACTACTTTTATCTATAACAACTTCTTTCTTCTTCATTTTTGATAAATCTTACTATTCATCTCTCTAATTTCTAAAGAAAAGCAAGAGTCTCCGTATTTCTCTCTTGATTTACAGAAATATTTCTTACTAACTTCTTCATTAATAGCCTCTCCTAAAGCCTTTAGTTTTTCAACATCCCTACCCTCTAACAAACTAACTGTTAAATGAATAAAAACCCTATCCTTATCCCATAGAAAATCTTCTTTAGCTTCTATAAATCTACATTTTATGCCAGATGGATTTTTTACTATTTCCAAAAAAATAAAAACATCTATTATTTCTTTAAAAAAATTTTGATAATTAATTTTATCTGGGATGTTTTTTGAATGTTCTAATATAATATGTGGCATTGTTTTTTTGTTTTTTTATCAAGAATATAGTAGAAATATTTTTATACACAAATAAATAATTATTATACTAAAACCATAAAATATAGATCACCAATAAAAAAACCGATCGTACAAATGATCAAAAAAGCATTTTTTTTAATTTTATCAGCTTCACACTTTAGATAAAGACTTTTTTTATAAAATATAAGATAAATAGTTGATATTATTATAAAAAGATTTTATAACAAACTTGCGGAACAAGCAAAGGTGCCGATGAGCATAAATGAAGAAAAAGCTAGATAAATTAAGGGAATTATATACATAAATCCACAAGATGATAGTATATTAAGTTTTTCTTAGTTAATAATAGATATTAATGTAGACTCCTCTATTATTTTTTGATAATCCATTTATTATTTAATCTTTAGTAACTATACCCTTATAACAAGAAATAAATTATAATTTATAATATTGACATTATCAATAATTAACCTATTATCTATTACTAGAATATAAATAAATTACTTAATAAAAATTTTGAATAACAGAGAAGCTATAGAGAAAAAAGTAGATGAAATATTTAATATATTGAATATTAATAGTTTCCCCGTTCCCTTAATAGATGTAGCAAGTTATCTTAGGTATGGTATATATTATTTTGAAGTTAATGCGAATACAAGAGATATATCTGGGGCAGTAGATTATGAAAATAAAAAAATATTAGTTAATCCTAATGATAAAAGAAAAAGACAAAATTTTACAATAGGACATGAAATAGGACATATAGTACTAGAGCATAGACAAGATAATGAGAACATTAAATATGATTATAGAAAGAGTATTTATAACACTAGTGATAAAAAAGAGCAAGAAGCTAATAGATTTTCTGCTATGTTATTAATGCCAGAAAAAGAATTTAAGTACCAGTGGGATAAATTAGATAGTGTAGAATATGTATCTGATTATTTTAAGACTTCTCAACTAGCAGTATGTTTTAGAGCTAAAGATTTAAAACTAGTAACTGATTTATTTTAGAAATGAGTGATAATACAATAATAAAATCAGGAGACTCATTTCAAAAAGAAGATAAACATACAGATAAGATTAAGTATTTTATACAAAGCATACCAACTATTTATATATTAGTAGTAATAATATTTACTATCTCATATGTTTACATAGAGCATAGATTAGATACTTTAGATGAAAAAATTAAGACAATGTTTTCAGTTAATGATAAAAAAATTGATACACAGAGAAATTACTTAAAAGAAATTATAAATTTAAGACATGAATAATAAGTCCCATAAATAGACCTTTTTAATTGACTCAAAAAACCTTATAAATTATTTGTATGATGCACCCCTAAATTCAGTCAGTTTTTTGTAGATTTTTGTAGACAGATTGTAAGAAAATTACTATTATAACCCCAGTTATGCTTTTTTTTAATAAAAAGCCTTGCAAAAAGTTAGCATAGACATTTTAATATTTTTTTTAACCTAAATAAAAAAAGCTATGCTAGTAAGTGATATTGAACTAATAAAACTATATTGTCAAATAGATGATTTTTGTAAATTATTTTTTAAGTACTTCAATCAAAAATTAATATCAGAAAAGAGTAGTAAATTAAGGAAAGAACGGAAGGACAGGCTTAAATCTAGTGATATAATGTGTATATTAATATTGTATAATAATAGTAGTTATGATTGTTTTAAAAATTATTATATTGAGTTTGCAAAGCCTAATTTACAAAAGTATTTTCCTAATATGCCTTGTTATGCAAGGTTTACACATATTCAAAAGATAGCATTTATGCCACTTAGTTCTTTTTTATTAGAAATAATTAATAAAAATGAAAAAACAGGGTGCTATTATATTGATTCAACATACATTCCAGTATGTAAAAATCAAAGGATAAGAAGGCATAAAACATTTAAAGGACTAGCATCAAGAGGAAAGTCAACTATGGGCTGGTTTTTTGGTTTCAAGTTACACTTGCTTATAAATCATAAAGCAGAAGTAGTTAATATGTCTATTACAAAGGGTAATGGTTCAGATCTAGATACAGTGCTTGCTTTAGCTAAAACACTAAAAGGAAAATTGTTTGGAGATAAAGGATATATAAGCAAAAAAATTAAAAATAATTTATTATCTCAGGGATTAGAATTATTTACAAAAACAAGAAAAAATATGAAAAAACAAGAAATAAGCAAGAAAAATAGATTTTTATTATCCAAAAGAGGTATTGTAGAAACTGTTATAGATTCCATAAAAGGGTTTTTTAGCATTATTTCTCATAAATACAAAACTCCCGTCAATTTCTTTATGAATATTATTTCTGAGTTAATTGCATATGATTTTAAACAGAATAAACCTAAAATTAACTTTAACATTCAAAAATCAAGGAGTTATAAGTTAAAAAAAGCATAACTGGGGTTATTACTAATGATAAAACAGGGAAAGCGAGTGAGATTGTATCTAGATACAGTAACTTATGGGTTATAGAGGAATCATTTAGGATAAATAAGCATGATTTAAAAATGAGACCTATTTTTCATTTTAAGAAGGAGAGAATAGAATCTCATATAGCAATGTGTTATATGAGTTTTTCAATTATTAGAAATATAGAATATCAATGTAATTTAACTCAAAAAATTAGCCCTAAAGAAATTATTAGTTGTTTAAGAAAAGTTGAGTCTTCAATTTATATTCACAAAAAAACTAAAGATAGATATTTAGTTCCAGGGTATTTTAATAATAAAATGGCTAAAATTTATAAAACTTTTAATATTATTAGAAATAGAGATGCTCAAATTTACCTAAATTAATTCCACAATATTATAAAATAATGTAGTGCCTAAAAAATAGCAAACCCTTCTAACTCAAGGCTTTAGAGACCTTTTTATTTTTAAAAATGACAAAGTCGGGAAGAAATGTTAGAAAAGATGATATTATTATTGCTAAAAATTATCTAAATTAAGAAAAAATTAAATTATTAGGTTTATTAGTGGAACAATATTTAGCTTTTGCAGAAACTATGATTATGCAGCATCAAAAAATTTATATACAAGATTGGATAAAAAAGCTAGATAATATTTTACAATTAAATGATAGAGAATTACTAAAACATGCAGGAAAAATAACTGCTGATAAAGCAAGAGAAAAAGCAGGTATAGAATATTAAATATAAAGAAAAACAAAAAAAAATAGAAAAATTAGAGTCTTTGCAAGAATTAGACAGAGATATAAAAATATTAGAAACACAAAAAAAGTAATAAATTATGAAAGACTGTCTAAAGATAAGTTGTGTCTGAGAGGTTTTATAAATTTATCTAATACTTTTTTATAAATATTCTATAAAATTAAGAGCATAGTCAAATAAGAAGAAAAAGGCTATGTTTATTATTACCAAAATAGCAAAAACAAATGAGATCAATGAAGATGTTTGCTTATTATATGTTTCTTTTTCTTCATCAAAAAACATAATTTTGATAATTCTTAAATAATAATAAACTGAGATGATAGAAGTTACTGCCCCTATTATTGCTAAATAATAAAATTCACCCAAAATCAAAGATTTAAAAATATAGAATTTTGCAAAAAATCCTGCAAATGGTGGAATTCCTGCCATAGAAAGCATTGTAATTGCCATTGCAATCGCAAGCATAGGCATAGATTTTAATAATCCAGAATATGATCTAATGTCCTCCAAATGTTTTTTATTAGATTCATCAGCCGAATTATGAGCTTGCTTGATTAGCATTAAAAAAGCAAAGGCTGCAAAAGTAAGTAGAATATAAATTATTAAATAGATTAACACTGCTTTTGCTGATAAAGTTTTAAAAGCAATAACAGCAAGCAAAACAAAACCTACATGGTTAATTGAACTATAAGCAAGAAGTCTTTTTAAATTATTTTGTCTTATAGCACCTAATGCTCCGACAATTAAAGACATAACAGCTACAAATTGCAAAATTAAAATCCAATCATCATAAACAGAAATAAATAATTCTGTTAAAATTCTAAATAAAACAATAAAAGCTGCAACTTTTGGCACAGTGGCAATGTAACTAACCACTGGAGTTGGAGCACCTTCATAAACATCTGGTGTCCACATATGAAAAGGGGCAGCAGAGATTTTAAAGAACAAAGCAATAAAAACAAATATCATTCCCATCAAAATCCCTAAATTAGCATTACCACTTAAAGAAGAAGCTATATCTATAAAAAATATACTAGATGAGAAACCATATATAAAACTAACTCCATATAAAAAAATTCCAGTTCCCAATGAACCAAGCACAAAATATTTTAAACCTGCTTCTGAAGATTTTATATAGCTGGTATTCAAAGAAACCAAAATATAAATTGCCAAAGACTGCAATTCTAAACCTAAATATAAAGTAATAAAATCCTTGGATGATATCATTATCATCATACCAACTAAAGAAAATATTAATAATATAGGATATTCTGTTTTGCTGTTTTTTAGATTATAGTTCAAATGACCTATATATAATAATAAAGATATAATAGTCCCCACAATTAAAATAATTTTTACAGAACTTAATAAATCATTAATTAAATAAAATTTATTAATAGGATTGTAACTGTTTTGATCTATAGATAAAGTAATAAATATTGAGATAATCAAAATTATAACCGATGCAATAGATACTGCTTTTGTTGATTTATTAGAAAATTTTACTCCCAATAACAAAATTAACAAAGCAGAGACAGTTAAAAAAACCTCACTAGCAAAAATATAATTAAAAATATCTATGGATTTTATAAAATTTATAATCATTGCTAAATTATTATATTGTTAATTGCTCCTTTTATAACATCTGTAATTAAAGATGGATATATTCCAAATAATATAATTAAAACAGCAAAAAAAGTTAAAATAAATAATTCTGTTTTGTCTAAGTCTAATATTTCTTTGATATTATTATTAACTATCTGACCCATAATAATTCTTTTAGTAAGCCATAACATATAAATTGCTCCTAAAACAATTCCTAAACTAGCTAATATCATATAGCTAATACTAACTTTATAAGTAGCAAGCAATATCAAAAATTCTCCTACAAAACCACTAGTGCTAGGAAGTGCAACGGATCCTAAAACCAAAATAACAAATAAAATACTAAATTTTGGCATTACATTAGCCAATCCTTTAATCATAGCAATTTCTTTAGTTTGTAATCTTTGATAAATAACTCCAACTGACAAAAATAACCCTGCCGAAATAATGGCATGGCTTATCATTTGAAATACTGCACCTTGAACACCTATATTATTTAAAGTAAAAATCCCTAAAGTAACATATCCCATATGAGCAATTGAAGAATATGCAATTAATCTCTTCATATCTTTTTGCATAAAAGCCACGATTGAGGTATAAATAATAGCTATCACACTTATAATAAACACTAATTCTTGAAAATATAAACTAGCATCAGGTAACATAGGAAGAGACAATCTTAAAAAACCATAACCACCCATTTTTAATAAGATAGCAGCCAAAATCATTGATCCTTCTGTTGGAGCTTGCACATGGGCGACAGGAAGCCAACTATGCACAGGAAACATTGGAATTTTAATGGCAAAAGCGATAAATAATGATAGCCATAATAATCTTTCTATATTATCTGGAACAGTATTTTGCAAAGTTTTAGTAATTAACATCATATCAGTTGTTTCTAAATAACCAATTATTGCTACTATTCCTAAAAGAAAAAACACTGATCCTGCAAAAGTATATAAAAAGAATTTATATGAAGCATAAATTCTATCTTTACCACCCCAAATTCCAATAATTAAAAACATTGGGACTAAAGTAAGCTCAAAAAAGAAATAAAATAACAAGATATCCAAGCTAACAAATACTCCCATAATAAAACTTTCCAAAAGTAAAAAGCTGATTAAATAAGCTTTTACTTTTTTTTCTAATATTTTTTTACTGTATAAAAGGCATAGTGGCATTAAAATGCTAGTCATTAATATCATAAGTAGTGACAAACCATCCACCCCTACTCTGTAGCCCATATTTAAAGAAGAAATAAATATTTTTTCTTGATAAAATTGAAACCCTGTTTTTTGAGAAAAATCAAAAGAATAGCACATAAAAATGGAGATCAAACAAGTGGCAACACTAATCCAAAATGCCATATTAAAACTGTTTCTTTGATTAAAACTAGTTCCTTCCTTAGAAAAAAGCAAAATAAATAAAGCTCCAACTATTGGAATAAATATTAATAATGTTAAAAATGGAAAATTCATTTCAGATAACTAAAAAATTTTTAATGATAACAAAAGATAAAAACAGCACCATTGATACTATTAAAATAAGAGCATAATGATAAATAAATCCTGTTTGCACATAATTTACTCCTCTAGCAAAGTTATAAGTAATTTTAGTTAAGCCTTTAATAGTTCCGCTAATAATTATGTGATCAAAAAACATTCCCAAAATCTTTGCTAATTTGTAGTAAGTTTTGATAAAAAGATAATTATAAATTTCATCTATGAACCATTTTGATCTAAATAATTTATAAATATAAGAAAAATTATTTTTAAAGAACAATCCTATGTTTTTATTATAAATGTAAATAGAAGTAGCCAAAATTATACCAACAATTGAAATTATTACAGGCATAATTTTTTCTAAAAATGAAATATAATGTATATCATATAAAGGATTATTATGTTTAGAAACTTCTATAATACCAGCAAAATAATTACTGTTTGGCTCTACTATATGCAAAACATTATAACCTATATAACCAACAAATAATGATCCAATTACCAAAATAATTAATGAATAAATTGTTGATTTTGGTATTTCATCCAATTTAAATTTTATTATATTGTTTAAATAACTAGCTTGATCTTCTTTTTTATTTTTATTAAAAAAGATTAAATAAATAATTCTTGCAGAATAAAGAGCGGTTAAAAAAGCGGTTATCATACCTAGAATATAAGCATAGCTTGCCCCTGCATTTTTTGATACTAAAGCTACTTCCAAAATTGCATCTTTAGAATAATAGCCAGAAAAAGGTGGAAATCCTATTATGGCAAGAGATCCTATTAACATAAATATAAAAGTAACTGGAAGTTTGGTTAATAAATTATCCATTTTTTTCATATCTTGCTCGTGATGACTGGCAATAATGATATTTCCTGCTGTTAAAAATAATAGTGCCTTAAAGAAAGCATGAGTTACTAAATGAAACAAACCTGCTGAATAAGCAGATAAGCCACAAACAAAAAACATATAACCTAATTGAGAACAGGTAGAATAGGCAATTACTCTTTTGACATCATTTTGAGTAATAGCAATAGTTGCTGCAAAAATTGCTGTTGATGCCCCAATTATGGTCATAAAAGATAGGGTTAAAGGAGATAATTCAAAAAGCTGAGACATTCTTACCACTAAAAAAACACCAGCAGTAACCATTGTAGCAGCATGAATTAATGCAGATACTGGTGTTGGGCCTTCCATTGCATCTGGCAACCAAGTATGCAATCCTAATTGAGCAGATTTTCCCATACAACCAATAAATAAAGCCATACAAATAAAATCTATATAGTTTATTTTTAAATTAAACAAAGAAACAGAAAGGTTTTTTACCTGATCAAGCTTGGCAAAAATTTCATCAAAATAAATTGTGTCAAATACTACATAAATAGCAATCAAGCCAATCATAAAAGCAAAATCTCCTATTCTATTTACAATAAAAGCTTTCACTGCTGCCAAATTTGCTGATTCTTTTTTATACCAAAAGCCAATTAATAAATAAGAACAAAGCCCTACTCCCTCCCAGCCTACAAATAATTGCAATAAATTAGATGAGCTAACCAAAATTAACATAAAAAAAGTAAATAATGATAAATAGCTTATAAATCTGTTAAGATTTTTGTCATCTTTCATATATCCCAAAGAATATAAATGAACCGCAAATGAAACAATTTGCACCACGGCAATCATTGTAATTGATAAATTATCAATTTTAATTCCCCAATTAGCTTTAAATCCTTCTACATCTATCCATCTCAACAATTCTATATGGATAATATTATGATCAAGAACAATGTAGTAATATAAAACACAAGATATAATAGCAGAAATAGCTAGTAACAACACTGAAATATAAGTGACTGTTTGGTTATTTTCTTTTAAAGAAAATAACCCAGAAACTATACTAGATAGTAATGGTAAAAATAATGCTAAACATACTAAATTTGTGTAAGTCATTTTTAATTCTTCATAGTATTTACAGATTCAACATCAATGGTTTCTTTTTGCCTAAAAAATACAATTAAAATAGCCAAGCCAATTGCTATTTCTGCAGCTGCTACTGCCAAAATAAACATTACAAAAATTTGCCCAGATAAATCATTTAAATAATTTGAGAAACTAATAAAGTTTATATTTGCTGCCAATAAAATTAATTCTATTGCTAATAAAAAACTAATAACATTTTTTCTATTACAGAATACTCCAAATATTCCTATCACAAATATGATGGAGGAAAGAAAAATGCTATGCGAGATAGGTATTTCTTGATAAGCAAGTATTTCTGGGTCAAATAACATTTTCAAATACCTTGCTTAGATTTAACATTAACCAAAGTTACTGAATTTTTTCTTAAAATTTGATCAGTAACATTCTGTTTTTTTGAATTTCTTTTTCTATGAGTTAAAATAACCGCCCCCATAATTGCAACTAATAAAATAATTCCTACTATTTGTAAATGAAAAGCAAAATCTACATACAAAACATCTGCTATATTTCTGATGTTTTCTTTATTTTCATTAATCTTAAAAAAAACATTTTTACTAGCTTCAGGAATTTCTACAGAAAAACTAAGTAAATATAGTTGGAATAATAAGATACTAGATATAACTAAACCAACAAGCATAGTTTTAATTATAGATTTATTAAAGATTTTCAATTTAATATTCATCATCATCACCACAAATAAAAACAATATAGCTACTGCCCCAACATAGATTATAACTAAAATCATTGCTAAAAATTCAGCCGAATGCAACAAAAAGATAACAGCACTGCAAAAAAAACAAGCAATTAAAAATAATACTGAATGAACTGGATTTCTAGCAAGAACTACCAAGCCACTAAACATTACCAAACAAACACTAAAAATATAAAAAACAAATAAATTCATAATCCCCTATTTATATTTTCTATCTTCTTCAATATTTTTAAATAGGTATTCTTCCCATCTATCTCCATTATCCAAAAGTTTTTCTTTATCATAAAGAAGCTCTTCTTTAGTTTCTTTAGTGAATTCAAAATTTGGCCCTTCAACAATAGCATCAACTGGACAAGCTTCCTCACACAAACCGCAATAAATACATTTTATCATATCTATGTCATATCTGGTAGTTCTTCTTGATCCATCTTCTCTTTCTTCTGCCTCAATATTGATAGCTTGAGCAGGACAAACAGCCTCACATAATTTACAAGCAATACATCTTTCTTCACCATTAGGATATCTCCTAAGAGCATGCTCTCCTCTAAACCTTGAACTTAAAGGACCTTTTTCAAAAGGATAATTAATGGTTACCTTTGCCTTGAACATAAAATAAAGAGTTTTTGTTAAACCTTTAATAATGTCCAGTAGGAAAAAACTTCTAATAATTTTGATAAATCTTAACATTTTTGAAGACTAAGGTTGCTAGGTGTAATTTTACAATTTGAATTGCTATTAACACGGTTGTTTTAAGATAAGAATTTTTACAACTCTAACATTTAGGATTGTTGATAATTAAAAATATCAATAGCCCTATTTTTAAATAGAATATAAAATTCTACAGTTTAAAAATCAAGATAAATGAGAATAATTTTTTTCTAAGATAAATACATATTAACAATTCTTATTTTACCTATCTTCAATAACAATCTATTTTGGATCTGTTGATAATTTTATCAAAACAGCTTATTTTTGCTAAAAATCTTAAAAAATCAAAAATTTTGTAAAAAACCTCAAAATTGAATCATAATTTGTTTTAGTTATATTACACATTCTCAAAATCTATTTTAGGTAAATTATTTATTATTTCTAATGTTTTCATTGAAACATTAATTACAGAAAGTAATAAATCTAGAATATATCTTGGATTTGAGACTTCTTTTGCCCAGTCATTTGGGTTGTTTTTTATTTTAGAATCTTTGTGAGTTCTTATTTGATATCTATCCATCACCCATTCTATTGCACTTCTGCCATTTACTTCATAATTATATGCTTCTAATGGTATATTTTTAACAATAATATCTTTATTATAAATAATAGTGTCTTTCTGCTCTTTTTTAGGGAATTTCATTTTTATTACTTCATATAAAGCATCTTCTTTTTCTTCTATAATTATATCTTTATAAGGCTCTATTTTTTTATAATTTATATGTAAATCTGCTAACTCTCTTCCTTTATTACTAAATTCTACAAAATCATCATGTTTTTTTAACAATGGGATTTTTGCTAATTCTTTTTTTAGTTCATTAGCAAATTTATCTTGATATTCTCTGCTATGCAATAAACCATAAATATAATAAAAAACATCCTCTTTTATTATTTCTTTTTTTTGATACAAAACTCTTGCTTTGTCTAAAATAAAATTAGATATTGCATCTTTTTTTGCATAATCCCCATCTTCAAAAATGTTCATATTATTACTTTCATCTTTTTCATAATAATATAATGGAAAACATTGGCTTCCTGCTTCCATAGAATTTATATCAATAATCATATCACTAATAAATACAGAAAATTTCCCCCTTGCTCCTTTTCCAGTGGTAATAATTACTTTGTTTTTTAGCTCTTGATTAGGGAATAATTTTGTATTTAATCCTATTGACTCTATGAAATTCTTTTCAAAATATAACTTTTGTTTACAAAATGGTCTATAAAATGAATTCATTATATTATTACTATCAAAAGAATAATTTTTATTGTTCTTGCAAGATTTTTTTAAATAACGAGTCCATTTAATTTTTGTTTCATCTAAAGAAATAAATTTATCTATTGTTGTTTTGTTTTCTTTGTTTTCTAATGTAGAATATTCTTCCCTTTGCTGATTATAAAAGCTAATCATATTTTTCATATTGCTCATAAGTTTCTCTTTAGAGAAATTATAAACCCAAGAGTCTCTAGCAGTAGATACTGCTGGTCCATTTAAATTAAATATAGTTTTATTTTCCTTATATTTATTAACTGGTGCTAAAGGTATAAATTCATTAAACTTTTCTGACCTTTGATTAATCCAATCTCCCTTTTTATTAGGCTTTATTTCTTGCCACTTTATATTAGAAAAAGATTTTGCATTTTTTATTATTTCTAATTTATCTTTTCTTGATAAATAATCTCCGATATCATTATAAAATATTTTCCCTTTTTTCTTGTCATTTGGCTTTTTTACTAAAATTGTTATGGCAACCCCAGTCATTATATCAAAAACATTACCTCCCTCCTTTTTTGCTATATCTCCAGTTTTTGCCCTAATATAACCTTTTAAATCAAGAGAATATATGCTTAAAAATTCATCTTCTAAAGATTTTCTAAAGCCATCTAATGAAATAGAATCAAGCCAGCGACTATTAGTAATAAAAGCAATTATACCACCTTCTTTTTCATCTAATCTATCACTTGCCCAACGAAAAGCTTTTATATAAGAATCATAAGCAGATTTATTTAAACCTGCATTTGATTTTTTTACATAACTATCTTCAATAGCATTTGATAATTTTGGATAGTTTTGATTTTGTGCATCATCATTCGCTGACTTTTGCCCTATTGAATATGGAGGATTACCTATAATTATTTTAATAGGTGATTTCTTCTGCTCCATTACTCTTCTTGAATTATGAGGAAAGACTTTTGAGAATAATTTTTTATCTTCTCCTGTTTCTCCTAATTGAAAGCTATCTGTTAGACAAATTCCATCAAAAGATTCATAATTATCTTCTTTTATAATATCATGATAAGAATTCTCAATATTTACAGCTGCAATATAATAAGCAAGCAGGACTATTTCATTACAATGTATTTCATTTTTATATTTTCTTGCTAAATCTTTTTCTTTTATTAACCCAGATTGTAATAATCTTGTAATAAAAGTTCCTGTTCCTGTAAATGGGTCTAAAATATGAACATTTTTATCTGTAATATCCCTGTTAAATTCTTTTTTTAAAATATCTTGGGTAGAATTAATAATAAAATCTACTATTTCAACTGGGGTATAAACTATACCTAATTTATCAACCATTTTAGGAAAAGCTGTTTTAAAAAATTTATCATATAATTCTACAATAATCTTTTGTTTTGCTTCTGCATTATCAATCCCTTCTACTCTTGTTCTAACTGACTTGTAAAACCTCTCAAAGTCTTTTATATCCTTATCTATATCATCTTCTTGCAATAATTTTAAAATAGATTGCATAGCAATAGACACAGAGTTATTTTCTGCAAAAGAATAATTCTCAAATAATGCTTCAAATACTGGCTTTGTAATAATATGTTGTGAAAGCATCTCAATAGCATCTTCTTTTTCTATTAAAGGATTTATATTCTTCTTTAAACCGTCTATAAAATCATCAAAAGCTATTTTATATTCTTCTTTATTTTCAATTAATTTGCCTATTTTTAATATTTGTTCTTCCGCTTTTTTTGCAATATCCTTTGCCCATTGTTCCCAGTATCTCTTTTCTCCTACCTTTTCAACTATTTTTGCATATATAACAGATTGAGTTTGTTCAAATATTAATGGTAATTCCATTTGTAACGATTCATTAAGAGCTTCATTAGCTCCATCTCCAAATGCATTAGAAGCAATTAAAATATTGTTGGATTTTTGTTTATTTAAATCAATTTTATTTATAATGGAATTAAAGTTTTCATCATGAGCTCTCAATCCTTTTAATACTTTCCAAACTATTTTAAAGTTTTTATTATTAGAAAGTGCTTTTTCTGGAGAAGACCCTGATGGAATCATAACAGGAATTATAATATAGCCATATTTTTTACCTTCAGATTTTCTCATTACTCTTCCCACTGATTGAACTATATCTATTTCAGAATTTCTAGCTGATAAAAACAACACAGCATCAAGAGACGGAACATCTACTCCTTCACTTAAGCATCTAACATTAGTTAAAATCTTGCATTCATTTTGTTTTGTAGATTCATCTTTTAACCAAGATATCAATTTATTTCTTTCAGGTGCTGACATAGTTCCATCAACATGCTTACTGGTAACATTAACTACTGCCTTCTTTTTATCTTCATCTAAAGAATCTATATAAGTCTCTGATATTTTATTAAAAGCTTCTGTTATTTTTTTTGAATTTGTCTTTTTATCTTCATCTAAAGAATCTATATAAGTCTCTGATATTTTATTAAAAGCTTCTGTTATTTTTTTTGAATTTGTGCCAGAAAAATCACCTTTAGAAATTGTATTTCCTGTTATTTGACAAAATGCTACGGCTCTCTTCATAAAACTAGGGTCAGTCTCTTTTAAAAGAGAATTATCTCCTAAAATGTTTTTTGATAAAGCACTTATACAGCCTATTAATTTTGAAGCATCATTACTACTTATCTCCTCATTATCATTTGCTAACATCTTCTGAATATCCTGAGAAACATCTTTCTCACTGAATGTTAGTATCAAAACTTTATAATCTGTCAAAAGGTTTTTTTCTACAGCTTCTCCAAAACCAATACGATATATTTCTGCTCCATAAAGAGCTTCGTCATCCATAGAGCATAAAATCGCTTCATTCTCTTTAGATTTGATTTTGGAATCTCCTCCGTATAACCTTGGTGTTGCTGTCATATATAGCCTTTTTTTGGCTTGTATAAAGTCATTATCATGCACTTTTATAAAATGAGAAGAATCTTCTTTTTTTAAGGCAACCCCTGTTGTTCTATGAGCTTCATCACAAATAATTAAATCAAATTCAAAAGCCCCTTTACTTTTCTTAGTAAACTCTTTTTGTGCTTTTGCTATTACTTCAATAGATTGGTATGTTGAGAAAACTACTGTAAATTTTGATTCTAGATTTTTTAAATTATCTAGTTGCCTTATAATGGATTTTTCATTAGTTGATGCTGGAATTGCTAAGTCTATTAATTCATTTTTTTGGGCAACTCTAGCATCAGAGCAAATACAAATAGGATTTATTTTATAGTGAGATTCAGCAGTCCATTCATTTAGAGTTTGTCCTAATAAAGCAATAGATGGCACAAGAAATAAAACTATACCATTTCCCTTGGTTTCATTCTCAGCTATTTTTAAAGATGTAAAAGTTTTTCCAGTTCCACAAGCCATAATTAGCTTTCCTCTGTCATTATTTTTTAAATAATCATGAGTTTTATCCAAGGCCTCTTTTTGATGTTCTCTAATAGATTTCTTGGGTACTCTTGCTTCTTCTCCAATAATTCCTTGTTCTAATTTCAACCAATTAATAGGAGCTGATTCTAAATCTGATAAATTGATTCTATTAACAGGTATTTTTTGGCTTTTTAAAGCTTTCTCTACATTTTTGCTCCAATTATTAGTAGTTGAAACCAAGAGTCTTTGAGAAAATATAGATTTATTATTATCTTCATCTATAAAAAAACTACCAGAGTTTGATAAAAAGCTATCAACCCCTTTCTTGTCTATATAGCTGTCTGATGCATAGCATTTACATTGAACAGCCCAATAATGTCCATCATTATTCAAAATAACTAAGTCTATCCCTAAGTCAATCCCTCCTAATTGCTCTCTATACGGAAACTCACTCCATAACCAAATATCCTTTAAGTTATATTGAGGGTTTGTTTTAAAGAAATATTTTATAAGAACTTCAAATTTATTTCCTTTATCCCTCTCAGAAATTGATAAATTTCTATATTTATCTAATATTTGTAGAAAATTCATTTTGTATAAATATTTAATTATAATTTATTAATTTATAAAAATAATAAGTATAAATATTTGTTTATACAAACCATTTTTTTATTATTATTATTATTAATACTAAGTAATTATTAACTAAATTTAAAAATATATCTAATACTATTTTAAAGCATTTCCCCAATTTTTTTCTTGGCCATTAATTCTCGTGCTTGCTCATATTTTTCATCATTCCAAAACATCAAACAACCATTGCAACCTTTACCGCAACAACCCTCCTCACCTATTCTTGGTGTTTTTGGAGTTTTGATTTTTAGATTATCATTGATTGCTGATTGCAATGTTTCTTTTTTTTCTTGATATTTTTTTTCTGAACCTCCTCTTTTCTGCTCTAATTTTCTTGCTTCTAAATCCAACTTTAATCTAGCAATTTCAGTCTCACTCAAAGCCTTTTCTTTTTTCATCACCACATATTTCTGTAATGATTTTTTGATATATTTTGGATCTTCTTGATCAAATAAAGCAAATGGAATTCTGATAATAGGCCTAAAGCCTGGATTTATTCTTTTTACTACCACTTCATCATCTCTAATCACTTTTTTTGCTTCTTCTGATGGCTCTTTGACAAATAAATCATCTTTTTCTCCTCTTCTAAAAAACTTCTTTTTATTCTCTCCCTTTCTTGAGATTTTTATAAATTCATAAATTCTAAGTAAAATAGGCTTTTCTTGATTTGGCACAATAAATTCCAAAACATCACCTGCCACTAATCTATTTTTTACTTCCACCACAAAACTATCATCATCTATTTCTGTTATCATTCCACAAAACTCATATTGTGAAGCAGATTTTGCAGAATCATAATTATGAGCTAGATTAGTCAATCTTCCCTCGTGAAAAGCCAAGCTATAACCTCTATTGGCCAAGGCATCCAACTCTTTTATATATTTTTTACTATCCCAGTTTTTTTTGTCCTTATGCCAATCATCCATTGCTTGCCTATAAGTTTTAGTAACTAAAGCAACATAATATTCACTTTTATTTCTACCCTCTATTTTTAGTGAATCAATTCCTAACTCCAAATATTGATCCAATTTAGGCATCAAGCATAAATCTTTGGCATTTAAAATATATGATCCCTTACTATCTTCTTCTATCGGCATTAATTCTCCTGGTCTTATTTCTTCTTCAATCAAAAACTCAAACATATCTTGATTATTTTCATTAATTTCTAATTCTTGAATTGTGCCATCTCGCAATCTCAAATGCAATTTATAATTCCATCTACAACTATGAGCACAATTTCCTTGATTAGCTCCTCTTTCTGCCATAAAATTAGACAATAAACATCTGCCAGAATAAGTCATACACATTGCTCCGTGAATAAATGTTTCTAGTTTTATGTCAGGGCATTTTTTTCTGATTTCCGTCAATTCTTCAAATGATACCTCCCTTGCCATCACACATAAAGATGCACCTTGATCCTTCCAATAATTCACAGATAACCAAGAACAAACATTTGCTTGAGTAGAAATATGTATTTCTAATTCTGGAGCATTTTCTTTAACATAAGCAAAAACTCCCGGATCTGCAATAATCACTCCATCAGGTTTTACCTTTTTTATTGTTTTTATAAAAACAGGAAGTTTTTCAATATCTTTATTGTGAGAAAATAAATTCAAAGTCAAATATAGCTTTTTTCCATATTTATGAGTATATTCTGCAGCCTCAACCAACTGCTCCAAAGTAACATCAGATTTTGTTCTAAGCGACAAATCTGGAGTTCCCATATAAATGGCATCTGCACCATATAGAATAGCAATTTTTAATTTATCCAACGATCCTGCAGGAACTAATAATTCTGATCTTAATTTTTTTGTCATTTTTTATTGTTTTATAATGTTTTTTAAGAATTTATATGTAGATATTAGAATATAATCATTTTTTGCATTTTTGTTATCTTTTCTAAAATTAAAACCTTTTATAGATCTTTATTTTTAATTCTGTAAACATTTTTTTATTGTTTTTTTCTATAAATTATTAACATCACAAGCAACACAAAGGCCATTATAAACCAAAACCCTGTATATTCCAAATGTGGATTCCAAAATTCATAATTCTCATCAATTATGGGCTTAATTTTGTTGCTTTGCTCAAGAGCTGAATAGTAATATTTATCATTGTAATCTATATCAAAAAAATTAGCAATATCATTTAAATAGATATGTTGCAAAGATTCAAAGCCATTTTTATTTTGCAAAAGAGTGTTTTTGGGCAAAAACCATCTTTTTTTACTCTCCTTTCTAGAAATTAATTTTACTAAAACTTCTTTCGTTAATCCAATTCTTTCTATGCTATGCAAATCTTTTTCTTTGATAAAACCCCTATGCACAATAACATTTCTATCTCTTGTCTTTAATATATTAAAAACAAAAAAACCAATTTTCTTCTGAAATTTTTTTGGACCAATTAATAATTGTTTATGATTTATAAACCTTCCTTTAAATAACACAGTTTCAAACTCCTTTTTTATCCCTATTCCAAAAAAATCTTTTTTTGGATTCTTGAAAGAATTATGCAAAACCTCATTTGCCGATGTTTTTTCAAAATATCTTTTTATCTGCCAAAATCCAAGAGATATTGTAATGCAAATAGTAATGATAGTAAATACAGAAAATAAATTTTTCTTCATTTTTTTATTTTTTAAAGTTAAGTTTGTTTGATAACAGGTAGGCAAGCTACATAACATCTACACGAATATTTTTTATAAATGACTGCTAACAAAACCCCTTTTTCATTTTAGTATAAATAAAAAACACAATTTTTCAACTCTTATCTATTTTGATCCAACAAACCCTCAATGAACTCTACTATTTGAGCGAATAATGCATTGTCTTTTTCTTTTATGATAATATGTTTATCAAAATCTGGCATAATCTTTTTTTTCTCTTTTGACAAAATTTTATCAAAAATAATATCTGCACTTTTGGGATTTACTACTGGATCATTTTTTCCTTGAATTATTAAAGTTGGCACTGTTATTTTATGCAAATTTTTATCTGTTTCCTTCATTAATTTAGCAAGTTCTTCTACTCCTTTTATATAGTTTCTTTGATAGTTAATTTTTGGGTTTTCTGAATTATCTTCAACAAATTCTTTTTTATAATTAGCAAGATTTATCTTGCCCAAAAACTCGTTCCAAAAATTCATAGAACCAGCAAAATTCACCCTAATATCATTTAATTTTATTGCTGAATTTATAGAAATAATTCCTGAAATATCCAACTCTTCATTTGCTGTTGTAAGCAAAGCAAGCAATCCACCAGTAGAAAATCCTGTCGCAATTATTTTTTTACACCCTAATGATTTAAGCAATAAATATCCTTTATAATAAGAATCATACCAATCTTGCCATTTAACATCTTTTAAATTATGAGGGGCCGTTCCATGACCTTTTAATCTAGGAGCATAAATATTATAACCTGCTTTATGCAAATATTTAGCTAAAACTTCCACCTCTTTGGGAGCTGATTTATAACCGTGCGACAAAATAATTCCAACATTTGTAGGTTTTTTACTTTCTAACAAAAATGGTCTGCCTATATTTTTTTCCTTTGAGAATTCTTGAGAGAAATATTTTTTATAATCTAGCAAAAACTCCTCTTGATCATTTTCCAAAAGATATTTAAAAAATATTCTATCTATTTGTTTTGCACTTAACTTACTGTTTTTTTTGATAATTTTACTTGTTATCGGAAATACATTTAATTCATTAATAAATATTTGCAAACAATTATGCAATCTAATTTGATGAAAAGAAAATTCATCTCCCTTTAGTTTTTCTTTATTAATCATATAGCAATCATCACCTTCTTTTATCAAAATTTTTTGCTCTTCTGCAAATGATAAAATATCAGAAAAATAACTTTTTTTCTTGCTCCACATAGAAATCAAGCCCGTGTTAAGAGATTTATGAAAATCTATATCTAATTTTCTTGTTTCAAAACTACTAATAAAAATTAGCTTTTTTAAAGTATCACGATTAATATGTTTTTTAGCATAATTAAGCAGTATAAAAGAAAAAAAATGATCAATATTTAATTCTATATCATAATAAATTTTTTGCATAAAAAAATTAGTTAACTTAAATCTATGATGATTTATTAACATATCTAATTTTTTTTCATCAGAAAATAAGGGTATTTTTTTTGCCAAATTATAGCTTTTATCTACATAATCACTAATGTCTATTGCCTCGCCAAAATTAATTATAATATCTGATCTATCTAAAATATTACCCTCTATTTCTAATTCTTCCAAAACTCTATTAGGTATTTTTTTCAAAAATCTTTTAGCAAGGTTAAGGAATTTATTTTTTCCAGTTCTAATCGGATAATAATTTATGGCTATTGGTACAACAGATAATTTCTGTTCAGAGATTCTGGATCGTTTTGCCAAATTATATTTATTTTTAAGCTCAAATAAATCTTCTTGTTTTTTTATTTGAGAAAATTCTCTTTTGATTAATTCTGCTTTTAATGCAAGAGTTGCCGCTCCTGTTCTCACCCTATAAAGATTGTTGTTTTTATGAATTATATAATTTTTGTTTTTAGTAATATTTTTGTTTTTTACCATAATTCCTTCAGGATAAATCAACCAATCATTTTTTCCTGTAATTAAATCTTTTAAAATAATGTTGTTTCTGTTGGGATTTGTGGTTGAGATGGTTCCCATAGATTTTAGATATTTACCAAACATTCCTACAAAAATATTGTTATCAGCAAGAGATCTAATATGTTTATTGTTTAATTTATATAAAATATAAGGTAAAATAAATGTTTCACTTCTAGTAAAATGATTTGCTACAAATAATGTTGGGTTTTTGGGAATATTGTGTTCGTTTTTTACCACAATTCTAGAAGCAAAAATCTTATCTATAACTTTTATTATAGTTTCTGTTGATTTGATAAAAATTGATTTCATAGAAATTTATTTAAACTAGCGATAATTTGCACAAGATATTTTTCATCAGATAGGCTATGATTACCATCTTTAAAAAGTTTTAACTCGGCATCTTTGCTTGTTAATTTCTCCATTATTTTTATGGAATAATTATAGTCAACATCCTCATCTTGCATAGAATGAAACAATCTGACTGGTTTATTTATATTTATTTCTTTTGCTTTTAACAACAAATTTATTCTTCCTGACTCAATTAATTGTAGAGTTATGGGATATTCTCCTTCACAATATTTTGATGATAAATTATAAATTTCTCCTTTTTCTAGTTTTTTTTTAACCTCATCAGAAAAAACTCTCCATAAATCTTCTGTGAAATCAGGAGCAGATGATATTCCTATGAAAGCAGAAATTTTGTCTGGCATTAATTCAGCTATTTTGAGACCCAACCAAGCACCTAAACTTGATCCTATCAAAACAACCTCCTTTTTTGCTAAATTTTCTATTATCTCTTTTATATTTTCTAACCAAATATCAATATTACAATCTTGGAATTCTAAATCAGAATCTCCATGCCCTGCATAATCAAAGCAAATATAATGATAGTGGTTTTGAATAGCATATTTTTTAAAGAAACTAGCTTTTGTAGCTTTTCGATCAGATTTTAAGCCTGATAAGAAAATAATAGTTTTTTTATGATTGTTTTGCACTTCATCATAAATAATTTTATTATTCTTCTTGTCAATTAGAGTTTGTGCTTCCATAATTAATTTTTTTTACAAAGATCCAAGTTAAAGCAAAATAAATTAAAGTGAAAGTAATTTTACAAATTTTACCAAGATTAAACTCTGGTGGTGTTGAAAGAGGTACCATAGAAATTTCTCAAGCTATCATCGATGCAGGTTTTAAATCCATTATTGTTTCAAATGGAGGAAAATTAGAATATTTATTAAAAAAGCAAGGAGCAACCCACATCACCCTACCAGTTGACAAAAAGAATCCTTGGATAATTTGGCAAAACATTAAAAAAATAGAGAAAATAATTGATATCTATGAAGTAGATATCATTCATGCTAGGTCAAGAGTTCCTGCTTGGTCAGCATATTTTGCTAGCAAAAATAAAAACATCACCTTCATCACCACTTTTCACGGTGTTTATTCAGGAAACTCCAAATTAAAAAAACATTACAATAAAATTATGCTAAGGGGCAAAAAAATCATTGCCGTTTCTAATTTTATAAAAAATCATATCAAAGAAAAATATCATTACACAAATAACAATATAGAAGTTATTCATCGTGGAGTAGATTTATCCTATTTTGATGAATCTAAAGTAAGTATTAATCAATCTAATAGATATTTAACAAAATTTAGAATACCAGAAAATAAAAAAATTATTCTTTTACCAGGAAGATTAACAAATTGGAAAGGACAACATATTTTTATCAAATCATTAGCTAAACTAAAAAGAGATGATTTTTATGCAGTAATTATCGGTGATGATGATGACCATAGTAATTATAAAGGAACATTAGAAAAATTAATAGAAGAATTAAATTTATCAGAAAGAATTTTATTGCATAATGCAGTTCCTGACATCATCAATATTTATCATTTTGCCAGTGTAATCATTTCTAGTTCTCTTAGACCAGAAGCATTTGGTAGAATTATGATAGAAGCAGGAAATATGCAAAAAATTATCATTGCCACAAATCACGGCGGTGCAACAGAGACAATATTAGATGGCAACACAGGTTTTTTAGTAAAACCCAATGATATTGACGATCTTGCAGATAAAATAAATTATGTTCTTGACATGAGTGAAGAAGAAAAAGAGATTATGGGAGAAAAAGCACATAAATATATTGCAGAAAACTTTTCTCTAGCTAAAATGCAAGAAAAAACGATTAATATTTATAAATCATTATAAGTCTTCTTGTAATACTATTTTAAGCCCAAATGTGCCTTAACAGGAAAAACCACAAAAGCAACTGTTACCCCTCAAGGGATGAGCAGTTGCTCCGAGCTTTTTTTACAAGGCTCTTATTATTACATAACATAATTTACATTAAAACTAAATGCGAAGATTTTACGAATTAAGTGTAGGAACTTTAGAGCAACAGCTACCAATACTTTTATATAAAATTTATGAAAAATTACATAAAGATATTTATTTATTATTAGAAAATGAGCAACAAGTAGAGGCTTTTGATAGATTATTATGGGTTTTTTCTAGCAATAAATTTTTACCACACGGCACTAAAAAAGATGACAAAGAGCATCGTAAAAATATCTATATTTCTTCTGAATTAGATATAAATAGTCAATATAAACTTTTAATCACTAATCAACTACTAGACAATCAACCTAATTTCTTAAAAAACTTTGAGCAACACATCCATATTTTCTTATTAAAGAATAATCAAAAATTTTTAGATAAATATCATTTTTATAAAAATAATAATGAAGAAATTGAATATTGGGGCCAAGATGCACAAGGCAAATGGTTTTGTAATTGATTTTGATACTATTTCAACTTGATAATTTATATATACTAATACTATTTTACTAGTTATAATACTATAGAAAGAATAAATCCTCCAAACTACTTTCACTTTGGTATAATATAGAAAACAATGGACGAAATACGGTTGTGCAAGAATTCCCCTATTAAAATAAGAAGTTTATTTGTAATTTCAATATTTTTTTAAATTTATACTGTTTAGGTATAGATTTAGTAAAAAACTCTTTTCATCTGCATGAAGTAAATGATGCAGGTCAAAAATTATTTAGCATTAAATTAACTAGAAAAAAGTTACTATCATTTATACCAACATTGCCAAAAACAATGTCGGCTCAATTTGTAAAACTGGGAGTAATCTTATCACAAATATTTTTTATCAAACTAGGTTTGTTTAAAGTATAAAAATGTAGATTATAAAAGCCATTTTTTATTAAATCTTGACATTGTTCAACAGCAAAATCAATAGCTAACTGGTTTTTTTCATCTATATCAATTTCTTTATCAAATAAAGAATGTATATTTTTAGGAATATAGGTTTGACATTTTTGAGCAAATTTTACTATGTTTTGAAAATTAAATATTGGACAAATACCTGGTATAATAGGAATTCTGATATTTCTTTTTGCTATTTCATTACAAAAATCATAAAATTTATTATTATCAAAGAAAAATTGAGTAATTACTCTATCTGCTCCTGCATCAATTTTTTTCTGCAAATTATCAATATCTTCTGATAAAGTTTTTGCTTCAGGATGCTTTTCTGGATAGCCAGCAACAGAAATCTCAAAATCATTAATATTTTTTAAAAATGCAACTAATTGATTAGCATATAATAACTCATCTTTATGATGATTATAACCATTTGAAATATCTCCTCTTAAAGCAACTATATGTTTTACCCCCATATCCCAATATTCTTTAGCAATATTGGTCAACTCTTTTTTAGAGAAACCAATGCAAGTTAAATGAGAAGCAACTTTTAAATCAGTTTTTTGAACAATTCTTTTTATAACTCCTTGGGTTGTATTCCTAGTTCCTCCTCCTGCTCCATAAGTTATGGAAACAAATTCAGGATTCATATCAGATAATTTATCAACAGATTTATAAAAATCAGAAATTAAATTTTTATTATTAGGTGGAAAAAATTCAAAAGAAAATTTGATCTTATTTAACATTTTTGATATTTTTTAGTTTCTAAACAAAACACTAGACTCTTCCGATAATAATTTTTCATCATTATTAAAATAAAAATAACCATAGATTATAACAAATATTATTACTATAAAATTAAATGATATTTTAAGATAGTTATTAGGAAATATGCTTCTTTTTTCCAAAATGATTTTTGAATCATCAGTTTTATCTTTTTCAAAATATGCTAAATATTTTTTAATATATTGATCTTGATTAATATCAAAATATTTTAAATATATTTTTAAATATCTAGTAACAATTATGTAAGATACTTCATCATCTAATATGCCTTCTTCTATTTTGTGCAATATCTTTTTTGCAAGACCTACATCATTATAGACTTGCTCTTGCGAGAGCATTTTTCCTTTTCTAATGTTTTTGAATTGAGAACCAATTTCTATTAAAGCTTTAGACATTTTTTAAAAAGAGTTTTTTTATGATAATTGCAACATTCTATCTAAAGATTTTTTTGCTTTTTGTTGCACATTATCATTCAATGTTATTTGATTAGTTTCATTAAGCAAGACATTATATAGCTTTTCCATAGTATTTAATGCCATATAAGGACAATTATTACAATAGCTACATTCTGCAATTTCTTTATTTAACCCCGCTACTGCATAAAAATTGCTTTTTGGACTGTTTTTTTTCATTTGATAAATAATATTTGGCTCAGTCAAAACAATAAAATCTTTACCATTATTATCTTGAACATAATTTAATAATTTAGTGGTTGAACCAATAAACCCTGCTTCATCTAATAATTCTTCTGGGCATTCTGGATGAGCAATAATTTTTGCTTCCTTGTGCCTTTCTTTTAATTCTATTAGGTTTTTATGAGAAAATCTTTCGTGAACAATACAAGAACCATTCCATAATTTCATTTTTCTACCTGTTTTTCTTTCTAAATATTTTCCTAAATGTTTATCAGGTGCAAAAATTATTTTTTCATCCTTGTCTAAAGAATTAAGAATATTTTCTGCATTAGAAGAGGTTACAACAATGTCTGACAAGGCTTTTATTTCTGCCGAACAATTAATATAACTAATTACTGTGTGATCTTTATTTTCTTGGCAAAATTTTTCAAATTCTTTTGGAGGACAAGATTCTTCCAAAGAACAACCTGCTTTCATATCTGGTATTATTACCTTAGTTTTAGAATTTAGAATTTTAGCCACTTCTCCCATAAATTTTACTCCACAAAAAACTATTATCTCAGCATTAGATGATTTTGCTTTTTTTGATAAATCCAAAGAATCTCCAATAAAATCAGCTATATCTTGCAAATCATCATTTTGATAATAATGTGCCAAAATAACGGCATTTTTCTGTTTTTTTAATTCTTTTATTTTGTTAATTAATGTTATATCAGTCATCAAAATCCCATTATTGTTTTTATTTTATTAATATTTCCCAAAGCAATTTTTTCTGCTTTTTCTTTTCCATTAAGAAAAATCTTATCTAAAAAATCTTTATTTTTCATAAGATCTTTAATTTTATTAGAAATTGGTTCTATTTCATTGATAATAATATCTGCTAAATCTTTCTTAAATTTTTGATTTCCTAAATCATTATATCTTTCTTGAATATCTACAACACTCATATTTTTAGCAAACGAAAAATATAAATTCACTAAATTTTTTATCTCTGGTCTATTTTCTAAATTATCAAACCCTTGCTGATCATCTGTTTTTGCTTTTTGAATTTTTTTGATAATTAAATCATTATTATCTGATAAATTAATTCTACTCATATCAGAATTATCAGATTTGCTCATTTTATTGTTGCCATTTCTAAGTGACATAATTCTTTTGCTACTATTATTTAATTGAGGTTCTATTTTCTTGAAAAAATATTGCTTATATTTATGGTTAAAACTAGCAACAATTTGATTAGCAAGCTCAATATGTTGCAATTGATCCTCTCCGATTGGCACAATATCTGCATTATATAATAAAATATCTGATGCCATTAATATTGGATAAGCATAAAGCCCCAAAGAAGCTTTTTCTTTATCTCTTCCTGCCTTATCTTTAAATTGAATCATTCTATTTAATTTGCCAATTTGACAAAAACAAGATAATAACCAAAATAATTCGCTGTGATATGGAATGTCTGATTGTTTAAATAGCACGGATTTTTTCTCATCTAAACCGCAAGCTAAGTAAGTAGCCAAAGAATTATAAGAGTTTTCCTGCAAAAAATCTGTATTATCAAGATTAACAGTGATTGAATGCAAATCTGCAATAGAAAAAAAACACTGCCCTTGTTTATCAAGATCTATCCAATTTTTTATGCTTCCAAGATAGTTACCAAGATGAATATTTCCTGTCGGTTGAATAGCAGATACTATGATAGACATTAAAATTTATTAATTTATATTAAAACAATCTTTATACCAAATTCACTTTAGTATAAAACAAACCATTTTAATAAAAAAATTATGAAATTACAAGTAAAACCATTAAAGAGAAATATAACAGAAAAAGATTTTTTTTATGCTACCAAAGGAAGTGCAGGAATAGACCTAAAAGCAAATAATAATAATGATATAATTATACCTCAAGGAAAAACTGCTTTAATTCCAACAGGAATATCAATTGCCCTACCTAACGGCTATGAAGCACAAATAAGACCAAGAAGTGGGCTTGCCTTAAAACACTCTGTCACAGTATTAAACACCCCTGGTACCATTGATTCTGATTATAGAGGAGAAATAGGAATTATTTTAATTAATCATGGAACAGAAAATTTTTCTGTGAAAAACGGAATGAGAATAGCCCAAATGATCATCGCAAAACACGAAATAGCAGAAATAGAATTTGTAGAAGATCTTGAAGAAACCAAAAGAGGAGCTGGTGGTTTTGGTTCTACTGGAAGTTAAGAACCAGCATATTTTACATTATGTTCTTTAGGCAACTACAAATTACTTGGTTTATGCTTATAAATTTTATATGATTATAAAAAAAAAGAAATCAACACAACAAGATATAAGTTTATTATTGGCAAAATTTAATTTTTTAGAAAATACAGCAAAAGTAGAGAAAAAACCAAATTCTATAGAAAGTTTAATAACTTTGTCTTTAAACAAACCTAGTACAAGAACAAAAAGAGCAAGAGCAGAGCAGAGCAGAGCAAACAGAAACTTTGTATCAAAAATAATATTTTTTATTTACCATAAAAGATTTTTTTATTAAAAGTTTTTTCTGAATGGTCGACAATTGTTGCTACCACTAAATCTCCTGTAACATTTGTAGAAGTTCTAAACATATCTAAGATTCTATCTACTCCAATAATATAGCCTATTGCTTCAAGTGGCAATCCTAACATATTGAATATGATAGACATCAAAATAAGAGATGCACCTGGAACTCCTGCTGTTCCAACTGATATTAATAAAGAATTTACAACTATCAAAATATAACCATTAGTAGAAATATCCACTCCTGATAAACCTGCAACAAAAACTGTACAAATACCTAAAAAAATGGCTCCTCCATCCATATTAATCGTAGCACCTAAGGGCAAAATTAAGTCGGTAGATCTATCAGAAATTCCTAATTTTTCTCTAGCTACTTTCATTGTAGTAGGCAGGGTAGCTGATGAACTTGAAGTTGAAAATGCAAAAATCTGAGCATTAATTATTTTTCTAAAAAAGATAAATGGATTTAATCCAGTAAAAGAATAAATAACCATAGGGTAGATTACATAAACATGAAATAAACAAGCAGATATCACCACAACTACAAATTTTACTAAAGCAAGCAAAGCATCAGGATCTTGAGTTCCTGCAACAAATGCAATCAAAGCAAAAACTCCAATTGGAGCAAGAGCAATCACCTTATCCATACAAAAGAAAATTATAGAATCTATTTCTTTAATAATTCTCACTAAATTTTTTGTTTTATCTCCTAAACTATTGATTGCTAAACCAATAAAAACAGCTAGCACTATTAATTGTATGGCATTACCATCTGCAAATGCTTTAACAGGGTTTGTAGGAATAATTCCTATTATTGTATCTTTAATAGATTTAGCACCAGATATATCAATTTTTGATTTATCTATATTAAACATATTAAGATCACCAAGACCTTCGGATGGATTGAATAGGTTAGCAAATATCAAGCCAAGAGCAATAGCTACTATAGTAGTACAAAAATAAAAAAGTGTAGCCTTTCCACCAGTTCTAGCTAATGAACTAGATTTTGAAAAAGAAATAATTGAGGTTAATACCGAAAAAAATATTAAAGGGATAACTACTAATTTAATAAGATTAATAAAAATATCTCCGATAGGTTTTAAATATTTACTATTCTCTCCCAAAAAATGACCTACCACAGCACCGAGAATTAATCCTAAAAAGATTTTTTGATACATTTTCATATTTTTTACCTATTGTTTTTTATTAATACTATTCTAACTAAATAAAAAAACTAGAAAAAACTTCTCTTCATCTAATACTAAAATTAGGGCTGTTTGATGCAGGTTGCTGGAATCTATCCAAATTCTTAGAGTAATTTCTTCCCTCCCCTATTGCAAACTATGTTAAATAAGAAATTATGCTCGTAGCAACTGCTCCCCATCAAGAGACTGTGTTATACTATTTTAGCTTTATAATTGACCTATACTAAAAGATGTTTAGTAGAAATTGTTTTTTTTAATTATTTGTTAGCCATAGCTAACAGATTATTAAAAAAAGCAATTTATGCTGAGCAGATTGAAGGCTATAGGTCAATTATAAAACTAAAATAGTATTATAATAGCAAAAAGTAGATTTTTTTGAGAAAAGAAGCCAATAACTATCTCCACAAATTACAGGTTTCTATGAAACTACCCCGTCTTTTGAAGGCTAAAGCCTTTAAAATCCACCCCTTCACAAGTGAAGGAAAATTTTTTTCTATTATAACACAGTCTGAAGGAAGGAGAAGTTGCTCCGAGCATAATTTTCCTATTGCAACACAGTCCTCTTGAAGAGAAGCAATTACTTCGAGGGGTTTTTTGCACATTAAGCAACCTGCATCAAAAAGCCCTGATACTAAAAGAAAAATTCAAAGAAATCATTCTCCTAATGAGAGACTAATTGTTCATTATTAGACTTTTTCTTAGTTAAAGAAAGCTTTTTTGGGGTACCTGCTAATGCTATTTGTATAACTTTAGACACATTATCAACAGTAATTATTTCTAATTCCTTTGCAATTTTCTCTGGTAATTCCTTTAAATCTTTGGCATTTTTTTCTGGTATAATAACTTTTTTTATTCCAGCCCTAATAGCCGATAATAGTTTCTCTTTTAAACCTCCTATTGGCAGAACTCGACCTCTTAAAGTTATCTCTCCTGTCATTGCAACAAATTTATCTACTGGTATATTTGTCATTACAGATACTATTGATGTGCAAATAGCAATTCCTGCTGATGGACCATCTTTTGGAGTTGCTCCTTCTGGAACATGAATGTGAATATCATATTTTTTATATTCATCAGGAGTAATACCATATTCTTGACATTGAGATCTAAAATAACTAAAAGCTGCTTGCATAGATTCTTTCATCACATCTCCCAATTTACCAGTAAAAGTAATTTTTCCATCTCCTGGAATTTTTACCGCCTCTATCACTAAAGTATCACCTCCTACTTCTGTATAAGCAAGGCCTGTGGTAATTCCAACCAAATTTTTTTCTTCTATTTTTCTATAATCAAATTTAGGAACTCCAGCAAAATCTTCTAAATTTTCTTTATTTATAACAATAGGTTTCTCTTCCTTGCCAGTATCTATTTTTTTTACAATTTTTCTAAATAGATTTGCAATTTCTCTTTCTAAATTTCTTACCCCGGCTTCATAAGTATAATTATGAATTAGCTTTAATAAAGTTTCATCATTAAGAGAAAACTCTTCTTTTTTTAAACCATTTAATTTTAATTGCTTTTTAATCAAATATTTATTAGCAATATTTAATTTTTCATCATCTGTATAACCAGATAATTTAATTATTTCTAATCTATCTCTTAAAGCATAAGGAATATCATAGCTATTTGCCGTAGTTATAAACATAATATTAGACAAATCATAATCTACTTCTAAAAAATGATCATTAAACATTGTATTTTGTTCTGGATCCAACACTTCAAGCAATGCAGAAGCTGGATCTCCTCTAAAATCCTTCCCTATTTTATCAATTTCATCCAATAAAAATAATGGATTATCAGTTTCCGTTTTTTTAAGTAACTGAATTATTTTTCCTGGCAAAGCACCTATATATGTTCTTCTATGCCCTCTAATTTCTGCCTCATCTCTCATTCCTCCTAAAGAAATTTTAGCAAATTTTCTGCCCATTGATTTTGCAATAGATTTTGCCAAAGATGTTTTTCCAACTCCAGGGGGTCCAATTAAACACAATATTGAACCATTTAGTTTTTTTACTCGACGATTTACCGCTATAAATTCTAAAATCCTTTCCTTAACTTTTTCCAAACCATAATGTTCATCATCTAAAATCTTTGTAGCTTTGTCTAAATCTATTCTTATCTTATTTGTTTTTCCCCAAGGTAAAGATAATAACCACTCTAAATATGTTCTAACAATCCCAGCATCTGCTGAAATAGGATTCATCATTTTAAATCTTTTTAATTCTGCTTCAGATTTTTTTTTGGCTTCTTTGGAAAGTTTTTTATTATTTATTAAAGTTTCAAATTCTTTTGCTTCAGTCCCAGCCTCACCATCTCCTAATTCTTTTTTGATAGCCTTTAATTGTTCATTTAAATAATATTCTTTTTGATTATTATCAACTTGCTGCTTTACTTGAATTTTTATATTTTTTTCAGCAGATAAAACATCATATTCTCTATTTACAATGTTATAAGTTTCTTTTAACCTTTTATTAATATTAAATTCTTCTAAAATTGACTGTTTTTCTTTTAAATCAAGAGAAAGACTGGATATAATGTGATCAATTAATTTTGAAACATCTGTCATTTCAAAAATTACATCTATTAAATCCTCGGGAAGCCTATCTTCTAACTTAACATATTCTCTATATTTTTCTTTTATTAAATTAACTAAAGCATTATCTTCAGAAGCATTTGTATAAATTTCTTGTTTTATTTTGATAGTAGCAATAAACAAGTTTTCATTATCTAAAGAAACTAATTCTGCTCTTTGTTTAGCATCCACTAATACTTTTACAGTTCCATCTGGAAGTTTTAGCATTTGAATTATGTACCCTACCACACCCACTTTATGTAAATCTTTTTTAGAAACATTATCAACAGATGAGTTTTTTTGAGTTATTAAAAAAACCTTTTTACCTGTTTTATAAGATGCTTGCAAAGAATTGATAGATTTCTTTCTTCCTACAAAAAGAGGAAAAATCATTCCTGGAAAAACAACAACATCTCTAAGTGGCAAAGTAGCAATATGATGTTCTCCTACTGATAATATGTTTTTTGTCATTAGACTATCTTTTTATTTTTTAAAATTACTTCATTTTTTTTTCTTGTTTTCTTTTTTTCTTTCACATTACTTTTCTGCACAATAGATGGTTTACTACCTTTAACAATTACTTTTTCATTAATTATTACTTCTTTTACATCCTTCTTATTAGGAAGTTCATACATAGTGTCCAACAAAATTGATTCCATAATAGCTCTAAGGCCTCTAGCACCTGTTCCTCTCTTAATTGCTTTTTCAGCTAATTTTTTTAAGGCACCATCGGTAAAAACTAGCTCAACATCTTCCATTTTAAACAATTTCTTATATTGTCTAACAATGGCATTTTTAGGAACTGTTAAGATCTCCACTAAATCATCTCTACTTAATTCTGCCAAAGGAGCAATTACTGGCAATCTACCAATAAATTCAGGAATTAATCCATATTTAACTAAATCATTAGGCTCTAAATTTCTTAAAGCATCACCAATTTTAATTTCTGTTAAACTCTTTACATCCGCAGAGAATCCAATAGTTACTCCCTTATCTTTATTAGATACTATTTTTTCAATACCATCAAATGCTCCTGCACAAATAAACAAAATGTTACTTGTATCTACTTGTAAATATTCTTGCTGAGGATGTTTTCTTCCTCCTTGAGGTGGCACAGATGCAACTGTTCCTTCAATAATTTTTAATAATGCCTGTTGCACACCTTCCCCCGATACATCTCTTGTGATTGATGGATTATCTGATTTTCTAGATATTTTATCTATCTCATCAATATAAACTATTCCTCTTTGAGCTTTTTCTACATTATAATCTGCTGCTTGCAATAATCTTAAAATTATATTTTCAACATCTTCACCAACATAACCAGCTTCTGTTAAACTGGTAGCATCTGCCATAGCAAAAGGAACATCTAAAATTCTTGCTAAAGTTTGTGCTAATAAAGTTTTTCCACAACCTGTAGGACCTAATAATAAAATATTAGATTTAGTTAATTCTACATCTGCATCAATATCTTTAGAATGAAGTCTTTTATAATGATTATAAACCGCAACAGATAATACTTTTTTAGCATAATCTTGACCAACAACATAATCATTTAATGTTTTGCATATTTTATCAGGAGCAGATATTTCTCCTTTTTCGTGATCAATTATTTTAAAACCACTGCTTTCTTTTATAACATCTATGCATAGTTCTACACATTCATTACAAATGAAAACTGCAGGACCTGCAATTAATTTAATTACTTCAAATTGGCTTTTACCACAAAATGAACAATATATAGTGTTATTATTATCAGTCATAATTATTTTTTATCGTTTTTTGTTTCATTTTTTCTATGCTCCACAATTTCATCAATCAAACCAAATCTTTTAGCTTCGATAGGAGACATAAAATTATCTCTTTCCATAGATTTCTGCACTTTGTCTAATTTTTGCCCTGTATGATGAACATATAAACCATTTAATTGTTTTTTTAATTTCAAAATTTCATTTGCATGAATTTCTATATCAGTAGCCTGTCCAGAAAAACCTCCAGATGGCTGATGAATCATAATTCTTGAATGTGGCAATGAAAATCTTTGACCTTTTTGACCCGCAGCAAGCAATAAAGATCCCATAGAGCAAGCCTGCCCCATACACATAGTAGATACTGGAGGTTTTACATATTGCATAGTATCATAAATAGATAAACCAGATGTTACAACTCCCCCTGGAGAGTTAATATACATATAAATTGCTTTGTTAGGGTCTTCGGACTCTAAAAACAACAATTGAGCCACTATTAAAGTAGCCATATTATCTTCAACAGAACCGTTTATAAAGATAATTCTCTCTTTTAAAAGTCTTGAATAAATATCAAAAGATCTTTCTCCTCTTGGAGTTTGTTCAACCACCATTGGAACTAAAGTATTAGTCCATTTATGTAAAATATCAGTCACCATAGTATAAATTTATTGTTTATTGTTAATTTTATTAAATTGCTCTAATGTCAATTCTTTATCTTTTAAGATAATTTTAGTTTTCATAAAGTCTATAACTTTTTTTTCTAAAATTGGACTTTTAAGATATTCAATAGCATTAGGATTACTTTTATAATAAGATAATAATTGCTCATGCATATTTTCAGGATATTGAGCTAATTGTTCTTGCAAAGATTTTATCGCCTCATCCTCTGATACTAAAATATCATTCATTTGAGCAATTTCTGCTATTAAAATACCAATTTTTACTCTTCTTTTAGCAAGAGCTAAATTATCTTTTTTTGTTTTTTTAAAGTTTTTATCATTTTTTTCTGCATTTTCTTCATCTTTATATTTATGATCTGTATAATATTGATCCATAATCATTTTATATTCTTGATCTACGGTAGATTCAGGTAAATCTAATTTTACTTTATCATCCAAATAATCAAATAAATCTTTTTTTAATTGATTATTTACTTGATCTTGATGACTTTTCTTAACAAGATCAGATATTCCTTTTTTATATTCTTCTAAATTTTTTGCACCTTTCTTTTTTGCAAATTCATCATCAATAATTGCAGGAATGATTTCTGATATTTTATTGATTTTTACTTCAAATTTTGCTTTTTTGCCCTTAAATTCTTCATTATGATATTCAGCTGGAAATTTCACTTTAATAGTTTTTTCATCTCCTTTTTTTAAACCAACTAACTGATCTTCAAAATTATCTATAAAAGATTTTGATCCTATTTCTAAGTCATGATTATCTGCTGTTCCTCCTTCAAATTGCTTATCCTCTATAAATCCTTTATAGCTAATATTCACCATATTTCCTTGAACAATTTTTGTTTTTTCGTTAAGGATTTCTTTTAATTCTTTATCTTGTTTAGCCTCTATTTCCAAAACTTTATCAAAATCTCCTTGCTCTGATTTAATTTTATAATTGGTTAATTTAATTTTAGAAAAATCAATTAATTCTTTTGGAACTTCTGGCAATAATTCACAAGAAAACTCAAAGGAAACACCTTCGGCCTCTTTATCTTCTTTCTTTTCTAATTTTGGCTTATCTGCTAATTTTAATTTACGATCTTTAATAAGATTTTGACAAGCCTCATTGATTAATTCATTAACATTCTCCTCTCTTACTTGCTTACCAAATCTTTGATTAATATAAGATACAGGAATTTTACCAGCCCTAAAGCCTGGCAGTTTCATTTTTTTTTGTAGTTCTTCAACCTTTCCTTGAGCTTTTTCTGCTAGCTTTTTTTCTGACAGAGTAATTTCATAAACTCTTTTTAATCCTTTATTGCTTGTTTCATTTATTTGCATAATTCTAAAATATCAATTTATAACATTTATAATGGTGCGGATGAAGGGACTTGAACCCCCACGCCTTTTAGCACTAGATCCTAAATCTAGCATGTCTACCAATTCCATCACATCCGCTAATGTAAAAACATTTTAATGAGTTTCAAGTAAAAAGCAAGAACTCACTTTTAAAAAATGTTTTTCATTTAGCATACTAAAGTGAATTTGGTTTGTAGAATTTATTTTGCAAAGCAAACTAACCTTTATACTATTTCTGTCAATAAATGAGCAACGAAATACATTGATGTTATCAAAGTAATATTATATCATAAATTAAAGTATTTTCTTACTTATACTATTTTAGCTTTATAATTGACCTATACCAAAAAGATGTTTAGTAGAAATTGTTTTTTTTAATTATTTGTTAGCCATAGCTAACAGATTATTAAAAAAAACAATTTATGCTGAGCAGATTGAAGGCTATAGGTCAATTATAAAACTAAAATAGTATTTAATTAAATTATAAAAAATTATGCATAAAGATTTTGATAATTGGAATACTCTAAAACAACAAATCAATAACAAAAATAAAAAAAGCTCATTATTATCATAAAACTAAGCTTTAAAATAGAATTCAATGTGTGATTCTTTCTCAATTAAGATTGTATGATGCTAAAAGATTAATGAGTAGACTTGAAAAACTTACAAGCAATCAGTTTAAAACCTTACAAACTAAACTGTGTATGCTAGATAAAAAATAAGAAATTTATTAGGCTCTCAATAAAGAGAGTCCGATATGCCTATTGGCAGTTTGTTCCCCCACTGTAACAGTGTAGTTACAAAAAGATCAACTTAATTATATTTTAAATCAAACATCTTGCAAAATTCTTGCCACTCTCTCTTTGATAACAAAGAATTTTTTTCTGTAACACCTTCTTTTTGCAAAAGTCTTTTTACCACAGTTAGCATTTTTTGCGATAAGTGAACTGAATTTTGTTTATAATCTACAAAAGCCTGATATGCTATTGGCACCCATTTTTCTACTATATCTAGCATTACTTTTGCATATTCTCTTATTTCATATTGAGCATGAGAATCATATCTTAATGATAAAAAATGAAAAAGATTGTGAAGATCTATTTTCCAGTACCATTCTGTATAATAATTTAAAGTTAAGTTCATTCTAGCTAATTCTCTTGCTACCCCTGATTTATTTTCGTCAAACACTTCACCCTTACTATTTTCATTCAACATTTCTTCATAATGATCATAAGCATTATTAGAATCCTGCTTTAATATTTCCAAAACTCTGTTTGCTTCCTCATCATTCAAAACATCTCCCCTACCCTGCTTATTAATATTTGACTGAGGAGCAATATTTTCTTTTTTTGGTATATAAAATTCTTTTGATAAAACTGAATATCTAGCCGAATATTCATTAACATTGGCAGTTCTATGCCTAATCCATTGTCTTGCAATAAAAATTGGTAATTTTATATGAAATTTAATTTCACACATTTCAAACGGAGTGCTGTGCCTATGCCTCATTAAATAATTAATCAGCCCTTTATCTTGATTAACCTGCTTAGTTCCTTTTCCATAAGAAACTCTTGCAGCTTGCACAATAGCATTATCATTTCCCATATAATCTATAACTCTTACAAAACCGTGATCTAACACAGAATACTGATCATATAAAATATTTTCTATTTTTTCACTTACTGCCCTATATGTAGAGCTAGCCTGCTTATTTACATCTTGTTTTTTTTCTTTCATTATAGATTTTGAAATTGATTAATATTACAAAAAATGAATATAATCATATATAGATTAAATTAAAACATAATTTTTTATCTTGACAGATAGGAGTTTTTTTTATTAGAATTAGCACACCCTAAAAAGGGTCTGTAGCTCAGTGGTTAGAGCGCACGCCTGATAAGCGTGAGGTCGGTAGTTCAACTCTACCCAGACCCACCATTGTTTTTTTTTATATATTTAACTTGTATAAAAAATTATTGCATATTATTAATATTAATAATCATTTTATAATTTCAAACCAAATACAATGTTTAACATAAAAACTTTTTCTATAATTTTAATAAGCTCTTTATTAATTTTTACTTCTTGTTCTAAAAAACCAACAGCTAGCATAGCAGCTCCTTTAACAGATGCTTTGGGGCATTTACCAAAATGGGTTATTGCACCTGAAGCTGATGGCACAATTTCTGCAGTTGGTATTGCTCCTAAAACTAGAGGTGGTTTGCAATTTCAACTACCAAGAGCAAAAGCAGATGGTAGAGCAAATATCGCAGCTCAAATTGAAACACAAGTTTCAAGACTTACCAAAGAAGCATTAAGATCTGCTAGAGTTGGAGACACTGAAGAAATAGAGACCGTTTTTACTCAAGCCACAAAATCTGTTATCAAAAAACTTCCATTAAGAGGAGCTAAAAGAACAAGAATGTATCAAGATCCAAAAGATGGCACTTTATACATCCAAATGTCAGTAGATTCTGCAATGGTTTTAAGACATTTCCAAGAAACTCAAAAACTATATAAGCTAGCTCTAGGAAACTCAAAATTATCTAGCAGTAAAATAAACAAAGCAGAAAAAGCAGTTGCGCATTTATACAAAGAACTTGATGCAGAACTGAAAAAATAATGATGATATTTATTAGCTTAGTATTATTACTATCTGGCTTTATTACAATATCTTGTTCGCAAAAAATTACTACCAAGCTAGAGATAAAACAAACAGAAAAAAAAGACAAGAGGAGTTTGGAAGAAAGAACTGATAAATTATATAAAGAGCTAGACAAAGAAACTAAATAGTCTCTTTCATAGAAAAAAAGTGAAAAATTATTATAAAGGCTTATTAGCAGAACAGCTTGCAAAAATCATCTTATTGCTTAAAGGTTACAGAATAATCAAATCAAGATATAAAATTAAATTAGGAGAGATAGATATCATCGCCAAAAAAAAAGATATAATAATTTTTTTTGAAGTAAAACAAAGAAAAAACAAAGAAGATTTTTTGGAAGCAATCCATCCAGCACAAAAAAAAAGAATAATAAGAACTAGTAATGTTTTTTTACAAAAATACAATCATAACAATTGCAACATTAGATATGATGTCATATTTATCAGTTTACCTTTTTATTTCCAGCACATCAAAAATGCTTTTCTTTAAAAGATTAAATGTAATCGGGATTTATCAGTAGTTTTTTTGAAGCGACTGCTCCCCCTTATCCAAACAACCCTATAAAATTGCTAGCTTTTTGCATAAAGATTTGATTTTATTTATGTATTAATATAAACTACACGAATCTGAGATTGTTGGTAATTCTGATCTCAGACCATCACAGAAAAAAACACTAACTTTATGTATATTAAAGAAAGCAATAATTTAATTGATTATAAACAAGCTATTTCTGCAATGGAGCAATATGTTCAAAAGATTATAAATAATGGTGCAAAAGATAAATTGTGGCTCCTGGAACATCAAGATGTTTATTCTTGTGGGGTTAGCGGTTCTGCTGATGATTTATTAGACAAAAATATCCAATTAGTTAAAACAGGCAGAGGAGGAAAAATCACATATCACGGCAAAGGTATGCTAATTGCTTATGCTATGATAGATTTAAAAAGAAGAAATATGATGGATGTCAGAAAATATGTTTTATCTTTAGAGCAAATAGTAATTAATTTTTTAGCAAGATTAGGCATAAAAGGCTTTGTTTGTGATGGTAGAGTTGGTATTTGGGTAGAGCATCAAGGAGAAGAAAAAAAAATATCCGCAATTGGAGTAAGACTAAAAAAATGGACAAGTTTTCATGGTGTCTCTATCAACATCTCTCCTGATTTAACTAAATTTGATAAAATAGTTCCTTGTGGGATAAAATCTTTTGGCATAACTTCATTAAAAGAATTAGACATAGATATTTCCGTAGAAGAAGCTAAACAAATGTTAAAAGAAGAATTTTGTAAAATATATTAAATATCATAATGCGATCATTTATTTATTTTTTATTTTTTATTTTTCTTTCTGTTACTAGTTTAGCAGCAAAAATAGATATTGATGCAGATGAAATTGTGTTAGATAAAAACAATAATATTATAGGAAAAAAAAACATTAAAGCCAATTATTTGGAGCATCAATTACAATCTGAATATATAAAATATCAAAAATCACAAAAGCAGATTTTTTTAAAAGATAATGTTCAATATTACAATAAATTAGATCAATATAAAATCTTTGCAGATAATATTATTAGTGATGATGAATTTAACAATATAACTGCTAAAAATTCTTTATTAGTCAGTGATAGTAATAATTTTTGGGCAAAAGAAATTCAAAAAAACTTAGAAGAATTTATTATTAAAAAAGGAAATTATACCTCTTGCAATATTTGCTCTAAAACAGGGAAAAGGAAGATAACAGAATGGCAAATCTCAAGCAGTAAAATGCAATATGCTAAAAACAAGAAAAGAATAAAATTTAATAATGCTGTTTTAAAAATATTTAATATCCCTGTATTTTATTCTCCTATTTTTTACTACCCTAATCCAGAATTAAAAAAAGTATCAGGATTATTAATTCCTAATTATCAATATCACAGAATTTTAGGTCATCAAATAACTACACCTATTTTTTTAAACATTGCTTCAAATCAAGATATAACATACAAACCTACATTTTTTAGAGAAAATAATCTTTATAATGAATTAGAATATCGTTATTTAAATAAATTAGGAAGGTTGAAATTAAATTATCATTTTATTAATGAGAATGACAATCTACAAAAATTTTTGCAAAGCAAAAATATCAATTCAAGAGATGACAATAATTTCAAATGGATTCTAGATTTTGATGAATTATTTAAAATAAAACTAGCAAATAAAGATTTTTATCTAGAAAGTGATGTGTTTTTATTGTCTGATAAAACAATTTTGGAAAGATACCAAAATAACTATAATGTTTATCTTAAATCTTATAGTAATCTTCATTATGTCAGTAACAAAGTTCTTTTTAACTTAGCTTATAGTGAAATTAACGAATTAAACAACAAACAAAATAAACTTAAAGAATTACCAAATATTACTTGGCAAAGATTGGGTAAAACTGATAATCATTTCTATTATGAATATAAATTAAATGCCAAAAGCCAAGATTTGGGTGCTTCTAAAACAAGAAATAAATTTACTTACAACGATAATATTTTTTATAAAATAGATTTTAAATCAGGAATAAGATCTGAATATGGTGTAGAAAATATCTTGAGAGCTTATAACAATAGCAGTATGGCTAAGCAAGATTATGTCAATTATGTGCCAACAATATATAGCTCTTTTTATCTACCTATAATGAAATATGGCAAAGATTTTAAGCAAGTGATGACTCCTAAAATTTCATTTATTGCCTCTCCTACAAATATTAATAGCAACAATATTGCAAATTTTGATAGTTCAGTTACCGAATTACTTCTTGCTAATGCTGATAATATTAATAAAACAAGTGGTTATGATGTTTTGGAAGAAGGGGCTAGGATTAATTTATCCTTGTTAAGCAAAACAAAATATAAAAGAATTTGGATGGAATCTTTTTTAGCAGAATCATATTACTTTCAAGATCAAGATTTTGATAGAGTATCAGGCTTAAAAGAAAAATTTTCAGATATTTTAGGATATAATAAAGTTTCAACAGAAAAAAATGGTTTTGCATTTGTCTATAATTGGAAAATGTCCTCTCATGATCTTTCACCATATTACAATCAATTTTGGTTTACCTTTAATTTTTCAAAAGTAACTGCCAATATTTCTTATGCTAAACATAAATTTTCTTCTATTGTAGATGGTGCCGAAAAGATTGATTATTTAACTACCAATCTAATTTACAAAGTAAAAGATAACATCAAAATCTCCACGGGTCTTAGAACAAACTTAGAAGATAAAGATACTAGAAACAAAAAAGGATTAGTAAATCAATACATCGCTTTAAACATTGTTTCTAAATGTTTAGATTATGCAATTAGAGTAGATAAAAATAACATCCAAACTGAAGATGGCAAAAATGATCTTGTAATAAAATTCAACATCAGGTTTAGAACTGGTTTTTAACTCAAAATAATGTTACAACAAACCTCTTTGTAGCTCAAAAATAGAAAAAAGGCGGTGTATAGCTCCCTCCTCCTCAAAGGGGGGGAGCAGTTGCTCCGAGCTTTTCTTTAAATTTAAAATTACTAATAATGAACCGCCCTAGGAAAACCTTCAAAATCATCATTACTACCCCGTCCTTTTTGCCATAAGACTTTTAAAAAAACTCACTATTTTCTTTATAAATTTTCTCAATAGTAACAAAAGCTATTGCTAAATCTTCTTCGTCAGATAAAGACACCAATACTTTTCTATCTTTTATCAAAAAAGCAATATCATCTGCTAAAGTTATTTGTGGCTTTCCTAATTTATTATTTAATACAGATATTTTAGCAAAAGTAATATTATCTCTAAATCCTGTTCCTAATGCTTTAACAAAAGCCTCCTTTGCAGAGAATCTTTTTGCTAAATATGATATTTTCTTTTTTTTTACAGAAAAACCATTAAATTTTTTTATCTCCTCTGATGATAATATTTTTACTATAAATTTATCAGAAAATTTATGATACATTTCTGCTATTCTAGAAATTTTAACGATGTCCGTTCCAATACCTTTTATCATAATAATTTTTGACCAATTAGTTTTATCTCCCATTTTAACATAATATTAGTTTTTTCTGCAACTTTTTTTCTTACTAATTTTCCTAAATCTTCTAAATCTTTTGCTAATGCCTCTCCTCTATTAATCATAAAATTACAATGTTTCTCTGACATCATAGCATCTCCAACAATCAATCCTCTACAACCTGCCTGATCAATAAGTTTCCAAGCCTTATAACCATCTGGATTTTTAAAAGTGCTACCACCTGTTTTTTCTCTAATAGGTTGAGTGTTTTCTCTCTTTTCTTTGATTGCTTTTATTTCTTGTTCTATTAACTCTTTTTTCCCCCTCTTTCCTTGCAAAATTAGCTCTGTCCAAATAATTTCTTTATCTAAATTAGATTTTCTATAAGAAAAATTCATATCAGATAAATTATAACTAACCTTATTTCCATCTAAATCAAACCCAGTTGCTTCAACAAAAACATCTTTCATCTCACTTCCATAACTACCTGCATTCATTTTTATAGCTCCTCCGATGCCCCCTGGTATGCCACTTAAAAACTCTAATCCTGCAATTTCATTTTGCTGAGCAAAAATTGCAACATTCAAATCTAAATTTGCTACTCCAGTTTTTATTTTTTTATCCTCAAACACAGAAATATTTGTCCAAGCCCTACCAAGTCTTATAATACAACCATCAAAACCACCATCTCTAATAATTATATTAGAACCTACTCCCATAACAAAAATATCCAATTCCTTTCCTCTTGCCATCAAAAATTCTTGTAACTCATCATTATCTTTTGGCCTAAACATCATCTTGGCCTTGCCCCCTACTCTAAACCAATTAATATTTTTTAAATCACAATCAAAGCGAAATGATGATTGATGATCTTTGATAAATTTTTCTAATTTCTGATTCATTTAAATTAAATTTGTAATTAATTTTATTAGCTCTTTTACTTTTTGATATTTATTAATACTATTTACCAAAATTCCTAATTCTTGCTTGATAATTGTTAATTGCTTTTATTAAATCTGTTTTTTTAAAATCAGGCCAGTTTTTTTTGCTGAAATATAACTCACTATAAGCTATTTGCCATAATAAAAAATTACTTAATCTTTGCTCTCCTCCAGTTCTAATTAATAAGTCAGGGTCTGGAATATTTTTACTATATAAATAATTATTAAAATTATTTTCTGTTAAATTATTAATTTCTTCTTTAGGTATTTTTTTTATGGCTGCAATAATTTCTTCTCTTGAACCATAATTCAAGGCAACATTTACTACAAAATGATTATTTTTACTATATTTTGTTGTTTTTGCAATTTTATCCTGTAATTTTCTAGAAAATTTACTAACATCACCTAAAATATTAATTTTTATATTATTTTCATTTAAATCTTTACTATAATCATCTAAAAAATTTTCTAATAATATCATCAATTCTGCTATTTCATCCTCGCTCCTATTCCAGTTTTCAGTTGAAAAAGCATATAAAGTAAGATATTTTATACCTAATTCTGTGCTAGCTTTAATAATTTTTTTAAGGTTTTTTGCTCCTGCTAAATGACCTAATTTTCTTGTTAAAAATCTTTTTTTTGCCCATCTTCTATTACCATCCATAGTAATTGCTAAATGAGTAATATTGTGATCATTCATTATACACTGATAATCTCTTCTTTTTTAGCCAAAAATAATTCCTCTATATTCTTAATATATTGATCAGTGGTTTTTTGAACTTTATCACTATTTGTATGATATTCATCCTCACTAATTTCATTGTTTTTTTGTAATTTTTTAAATGAATCCAACACATCTCTTCTTGAATTTCTAATAGCTATTTTAGCAAACTCACTATGCTCCCCGCATAATTTTGCTAATTCCACCCTTCTTTGCTCACTTAATTTTGGCATAGGAACTCTAACCAAATTTCCGTCAGATGATGGGTTTAATCCTAAATTAGATGTTCTTATTGCTTTTTCAGTAGCAGCTACATTTCCCTTATCCCACACTTGCACAGAAAGCATAGAACTATCTTGCACAGAAATAGTGGAAACTTGATTAATTGGCATCAAACTGCCATATACTTCTATTTGAATTTGATCTAAAAAACTAGATGTTGCCCTACCAGCTCTAACTGATGACAAATTATGCTTGTAAGCATCTATATTCTTATCCATTTTATTTTTTAGATCTTGAAGTATGTTTTCAATCATTTTATTTATTTATTTATTAGTTTAGTATTGTTGTAAAATTTCCTTTTTTATTAAAAATTTTACTTAATTCTCCATCTTTTTTAATAGAGTACACTATAATAGGTATATTATTTTCTCTGGCAAGAGAAATTGCTGATGCATCCATCACAGCTAATCTTTTATTTAACACATCACTATAAGAAATAGTTTTATACCGTTTAGCATCTTTATGTTTTTTAGGATCTTTATCGTAAACTCCATCAACTCCTGTTGCTTTTAATAATACATCGCAATTCATTTCAATTGCTCTTAAGGTAGCTGCTGTGTCTGTGGTAAAAAAAGGATTTCCTGTTCCTGCTGCAAAAATCACAATTCTTCCTTTTTCCATATGTCTAATTGCTTTTCTTCTGATATATGGTTCACAAATTGCAGTCATTGGAATTGCTGATGCAATTCTAGTTGGAACTGATATTTTTTCAAAAAGATTTTGTAAAGCAAGAGAATTAATTACAGTAGCCAACATCCCCATATAATCAGCACTAGTTCTTTCCATTCCTAATTCTGCAAAGCTAGATCCTCGGCAAATATTACCTCCTCCTACTACTAAGCAAATCTGAATTTTTTTATCATAAATATCTTTTATATCTTGGCAAATTTTAGCAATAACCTCTGGATTATGACCATAGCCTGCCTCTCCCATCAAAGCCTCACCTGATAATTTTATCAAAACTCTTTTACTTTTTTCAATATCTTTTAACATTTTTATTTTTTTTAGAATTATGCTCGGAGCAATTGCTCTCCTCTTACAGACTGTGTCGAAATAAGAAATTATGATCGAGGCAATTGCTCCCCCCTTGAGGGGGAGCCAAAATCACAAAGTGATTTTTGTGGGGGATCCCTTTGTGTAGCAAAGGAAAGCAAAGAACTCGGGGTTAACTAACTCCCTTCTTCTAGACTGTAACGAAATAGCAAAAATAGTGTTTTAAAAAAACAATTCTGAAAATCGTCATCTCTGCGAAAGCAGGGATCCAAGGAAGATTGCAGTCTTATTAGGTCTTTGCTTCACTTTGCTATGCAAAGTGAAGCCCCCCCACCAAAACCACTTCGTGGTTTTGGCTCCCCCTCAAGTGGGGAGCAATTGCCTCGAATGTTTTTCTGTAATAAAACCCTTACATACTTAAAACCTAAACACAAACTATATTACAACTCTATTTTTTTCAACAGCTAATTTCAAATTTAATAAATTTTAAAAATTTTTAATCAAACATTTGTTTTGTTTAACAATTCTTGCAATTTTGGAAACCATTCTTCTAACTTATTGCCTGTATGTTCTTTTATTTCTTGCCAATGCTCTACCGCCTCTTTATCACTTGATAAAATCAATACTGCATCTAACAAATCTTGCAAATCTAGCTGTGCAACCAAGGAATCATTACCATGTTTTAATAAAAAATGCCTGCTTTCATTTTTTATTGAATCCAGCATTTTGCATTCTTCTTTATTTAACCTAAAAATCTTTTTATAAATATCCCTAACAGATTCATTGGCCAAATAAAAAGAAGTACTTATTTCTTTCATTAACAAATCTGTAATATGACTATTACTAATATCATCTACGGATTCTTGAGCCATTACTACAATAGCATTTTTTTTCCTTACCCTCTGCAAAAAACCTTCTATCTCAGGTGCTAAAAACACATTATCTAATAATTTAAACGCCTCATCCAACACAATTATTGTAGGTTCACCTGTAAGATTTTCCTCTATTTTATAGATAGAATGCAATATAATAGGTACTAATACAGCTAGATTATGTTCTAAATCAGTAAAATCAAAAGCAACAATCCCCCCTTTTTGCCAAATATCTTCTTTATTATCAAAAATATTTGCATATTTACCATTTTCACACCATTTTAAAAAGAAATTTTGATAAATAGTATCTTGAAAATAGCTTTTTAACTCACTTAATCTATTTATTTCTTTATCTTTTATCTTTTCATATAAATTATTTAAGAAATTCTTCTTTTTTTTCTGCTATTTTATGTTGTCCTTTAATAAAATCTTCTTTTTCTATAATTAATACAGATATAAATTGTATAAAAAAATCTTTTTTCTTCAATAATGAGCAAGGGTTAAACAATTTTTCTTCTAATGAGAAATCATAATATTTTCCAGATAAAGCATTGATAAATATCTTAGAACTATTAGAAAAATCAAAATAATATAATTTATTTTTGAATTTTTGTGCTTGAGCTATTAAAAAATTCAATAAAACCGTTTTTCCTGTGCCATAATTACCCACAATTAAACTATGACCATTGCCCTTATAATGAAAATTAAAGAAATAAGGAGTTTTATTTTTGGTATAAAATACTGTTACTGCATCCCCCCATTTATTATTATTTTTTTTACCTGCTGGATAGTTTTGTAATGAGGCAAAACCTGCAAAAGTACTTACAAGATGATAATTTTTTCTTTTTAAATAAAAAAAATTTCCAGGTAGTTGAGAAAAATAACAATGTTCCATAAAAATATCTTCTCTTACCACAACTAAGCCATTATTCATCAATGTTTTTGCCGATTTCTCAATAATTTTCTCCAGTTTCTCTTTATCACTGGCAAATAACATAATAGTTAATTGTTGCTCACCATAATCATTTATATTTTTTTTACCCTCCTTATCCAAAAAACCTAATCCTATATTTTCTGCAAATTTATAATCTTTACTAGCTTCTATAATTTTTTTCTGTTCTTTATAAAGCTCTTCTATTTTATCGGAATTCACAAAATCTAAACTTTGTGTTACAATTAATTCAATTGGTGCATTAAAAAATTTATCTAGTAATATAAGAGGTAAATCATTATATTCTTTTATAGATAAAATAGCTCCAAAATGTTTTTTTTTATCATTAGTTATTTTAAAGACATTATTACCAAATACTATATTTGAATAACAAATTTGTGTTGATAGATCTTCTTCTTTTATAGGAAAATTTTTATCTTCTAAATTTAGAATTTTATTAAAAAACCTTAGTGGTTCTGAATAATAAATATCTTTTTTAGAATCTTTTTCAATCTCTCCCTTAACCAAATCTCTTTTTGCTATAATCAATTTTTTTGCTCCAAAATTTGCTAGTGATTTATTTATATCATCAACTAATTCTGTTAATTTTTTACAAGTTTTTTTCAAAAAACTTCTTTCTTTTAATTTCAGAGTAAAAAAACTTAAAGAAAGTAAAAAATTAGAAAGTTTTTTAAGAGAATATGTGTTTTCTTTAGTTATTATAGTAATATACAACTCATTGACATATTTATTCTGCCAATTATGCAATTTATTCCAACCATCATTTAAATAATTACAAAAATAATTATCACTTTGATAAACAAAACCTAAATTTTTTTTTCTTCTTATAGTATGTAAATATACAGCAAAATGATCATCTTTTATATGCTCTTTAATAATTTCTCTTATAGAAGTTCTTAAATCTTTCTTTTCCTTGCCAACCAACTCAAACTCAAATCCCGTAATTTTCAAAGTCTGACATAAATTACCATTTTTGGTTAAAATAGTATCTTTATTATAATGACAAGCATAAGGGATAAAATTGTCATTTATTTTAGAGTATATATTTTTTTTCAAACTATTAAAATTATCAAAATTAAATTATGCTAATTAAAAAAATATTTCTATTATTAACTATACTAAAACAGTAAAAATTATTAATCCCCAAGTATTTTTTCTAAAAACAACAAAAAATCTATAGCAATAATGGCAAGAATAGCTACTGTTTTTTTACCACCACCTTAAACAAAATTCACTACATTGTATAAAATATCCTCTATTAGTAGCAACAGCAAAAATATCTAAAGACATAAAAGTTAAAAACAATTGCAAAAGATATAAATAAAACCCTAGCTATATAATTTATATTATAATTTCATTATTAGCTCGTCGGTGCTACCGTCGCAGAATCACATTCATATGAAGTCCCCTGTCCTGAAATCGTACCTACCACTGATGCAGCTCCAAAAATCATACCAATACCTAAAGCAGTAGAGACCATCAATCCCCAAGAAACTTTTCCTAAGAACAATGAAAACCCCATAGCAATAATGGCAAGAGCGGCTACCGCCTTTCCAATACCACTCTGAACGAATGAAACTATATTACACAATACAGCTTCTATACTAGTATCAGTAGTAGACGTAGCTAGAGCATCTAAAGGTATAAAAGTTAAAGTAACAACTGCAAAAGCTACAAAGCAAACCCAAGCTGTAAAATTGTTATTAAAATTATTATTCATAGTACCCCCTATTCTAAATTATTTTTTATAATTGATATATGTTATTAAAAAAACATACATCTTTATCAAAAGATATAACACCATAAAATTTAATACACAAACTTTTTTATTAAAATTCTTGCAAAAATTTTATCTCAAACCCTTGATTGTTATTTTCTAAATATTTCAATGAATTAATAAAAGCTTCTGCTCCTCTTATGGTGGTGAAGTATATTACTTTATTGATTAAAGTTGTTCTTCTTATTGAATAGCTGTCTGATATGTCTTTTTCTCCTGATGTGGTGTTGATAACTAAATCTATTTCTTTATTTGCTATTTTATCTACTATGTGCGGACTTCCTTCTCTTACTTTTTTTTCTATTTTTATATTTTGTAAACCTGATTTTTGCAAAAACTCACTTGTCCCACCAGTTGCTAAAATTTTAAAACCTATATTTTGTAGTTTTTTTGCAATTTCAATAATAGCCTGTTTTTTATTACAATCTTGCACCGAAATAAAAACATTGCCGTTTTTCTTTGGCAATGAGCCATAAACTGCAATTTGAGCTTTGGCAAAAGCTAAATCAAAATTTTTGTCAATACCCATAACCTCTCCAGTAGATTTCATCTCTGGACCTAATAAAATATCAGTATTATCAAATCTCTCAAATGGAAAAATCGCCTCTTTTACCGCATAATGATTTTTGCTATTTTTATCTTTCTCTAACACATTATATTGCTTTAATAAATCTGCTAATTTCTCTCCTGCCATTATTTTTGTCGCAATCCTTGCTACAGGAATATTTTTTGCCTTGGCAATAAAGGGTACCGTTCTTGATGCTCTAGGGTTTACTTCAATAATATATAATTGATTTTCTTTATAGGCATATTGAACATTCATCAAGCCTTTTACCTGCAAAGCATTTGCAAGCTTTGTTGTTGCTACTTTTATTTCCTCAATTTCTTTTTGAGTAGCAGAATAACAAGGTAATGAACAAGCAGAATCTCCAGAGTGAATTCCAGCATACTCAATATGCTCCATAATACCTGCTATATAAACATCATCTCCATCAGCTAAAGCATCCACATCAAATTCCTTCGCTTCATTCAAAAACTGATCTACTAAAATTATATTATCTTTTAAAATTTCCTTATTTGTTTTTAAATATCTTTTTAATGCATCATCACTATATATTACCTCCATTGCCCTACCTCCCAAAACATAAGATGGCCTGATAATCACTGGAAAACCTATTTTATCTATGGTTGGTTTTAATTCTAATACATTATGACAAATAACATTTTTAGGTTGGACTAGATTTAATTCTTTTAATAATTTTTGAAACCTTTCTCTATCTTCTGCCAAATCAATGTGTTTTGGACTAGTTCCTATAATTGGAATATTCTCTTCTTCTAAAAATTTTGCAAGTTTTAATGGAGTCTGCCCTCCATATTGCACAATAACCCCCAAAAGCTCTCCTTCCTCCTGCTCTTTTTTAGCAATAGCAATCACATCTTCTGCTGTTAATGGCTCAAAATATAATCTATCCGAAGTGTCATAATCAGTTGAGACTGTTTCAGGATTGCAATTTACCATAATTGTTTCAATATCCATTTCTTTTAAAGCAAAAGCAGCATGACAACAAGTATAATCAAATTCTATACCCTGCCCTATTCTATTTGGACCTCCTCCCAAAATAATAATTTTTTTCTTATTAGATATATTAGCTTCACATTGAGCTGGATTATAACCATCACCCTCATAACAAGAATAAATATAATTGGCATAAGATCTAAATTCCCCAGCACAAGAATCTACTTTTTTATAAATAGGAGTAATATTTTGTCTATATCTTAAATTTCTAATTTCTTTTTCTGTTTTATTTTGCAATTCTGCAATTTTCTGATCAGAAAAACCTTGTTTCTTATATTTTAACATAGAAAATTCATCGCTTAAATCAGAGGTTTTTATCTCTTCTTCAAACAAAATAATTTTTTCTATTTGTTCCAAAAACCATTTATCATAAAAAGTTATTTTTGCTATTTCTTCTAACAAAATCCCTGCCCTAATAGCTTCTGCTATTAATAATATTTTATTTGGAATTAATTTTTTTAGATTTTTTAGAATTTCATTTTTTCTTTCCTTTTTATCTGTTATTTCCGATAAATAACTCAATCTATCTAAACCAGAAAGCCCTGTATCCATTGATCTTAATGCTTTTTGCAAAGATTGAATAAAAGTTCTACCCATTGCCATTGCCTCACCCACAGATTTCATTGCAGATGATAATTCTGTGCTAGAAAAAGCAAACTTTTCAAAAGTAAATCTTGGAATTTTAGTTACAACATAATCAATAGTTGGCTCAAAACTTGCTGGTGTGGTTGTAGTAATATCATTGTTCAAGTTCATCCAAAGTGTAACCTACAGCTAAGTTTTGCAGCAATTTTTGCTATTGGGAAAGCCTGTAGCTTTTGATGCTAGTGCAGATGATCTACTAACTCTTGGATTCATTTCAATGACATTACATTTCTCCATCTTCAGGATTTATTGCAAATTGAACATTTGATCCGCCAGTATCGACACCTATTTTTCTGCAAGAACCTGCAATTGCTAGCATTTCTTAAAATTTGATATTCTTTATCAGTTAATGTTAAGGGCATGGAGCTACTGTAATGCTATCTCCAGTATGAACACCCATTGGATCAACATTTTCAATTGAACAAACAATGATACAATTATCATTTATTATCTCTAACAACTTCCATCTCAAATTCTTTCCAACCTGAATTACAGATTTTTCAATAAGTATTTGATTAATAGTTGAGGCTAGCATTTAAACCTGATATTACATAAATGCAATAAACCCAGCCATCAGTGCATAGGCAACACCACCACCAGTACCTCCTAAGTGTAAAACTTGGTCTTATAATCAAGAGGTAGAGTTTAATTTATTTTTAATACAGCTTTCTGATTCTTCAATCAGAAGTTAACAACATTATACTTTTTAGGACAGTTTTTAGGCCAATCTCTTTCATCGCATCTGATTAAATTTTTGTCTATCCTCGGCTAATTCAATTGCTGTCGGATTTTTGCACCAATCATTTTCACCCTGATGTTTTTCTAAGTATTCCATGTATTAAAAAGCATCCATTGCACAACGTTCAAAGCTGTCTGACCTCCCACTAGTTGGTAGAAGATTGCATCTGGTTTTTCTATTTCAATTATTTTTTCTAACAAATTCTATTAGTTATAGGTTCAATATAAGTTTGATCAGCTAATATCTGGATCTGTCATTATTGTTGCTGGATTTGAATTGATTAAAACAATTTTATAACCTTCATCTTCTAAGTGATTTACAAGCTTTGAGCTCCTGAATAGTCAAATTCACAAGCCTGACCAATAACTAATTGGACCTGCTCCAATTACTAAAATTTTTTTTATATCAGTTCTTTTTGGCATTTTTTTTCATTAATTCTATAAATTCTTTAAATAAATATCTGCTATCGCTAGGACCAGGAGAGCTTTCTGGATGATACTGCACTGAAAAAACAGGTTTGTTAGTTAATTTTATCCCCTCAATTGAATTATCAAATAAAGATTTATGAGTTATTTCAACATTATCTGGCAAATTTTCATCTAACACACAAAAACCGTGATTTTGAGAAGTTATCTCAACCTTTTTAGTGACCAAATTCTGCACTGGGTGATTTGCCCCTCTATGACCTTGAGCCATTTTAACAGTTTTTAAGCCAAGAGCTAAAGCCAAAAGCTGATGTCCCATACAAATACCAAAAATTGGAATATTGCTAGCTAATAATTTTTGAATTATTTTTGTGCTATATTGTGAATTTGCTTCTGGATCTGCAGGACCATTTGAAAGAAACACACCATCAGGATTTAATTTCAAAATATCTTCTGCACAAGTTCGGCAATTAACAATTGTTAAATTACAGCCATTAATTAATAAACAATTAAGAATATTGTTTTTTACCCCATAATCAACTACCACAACATTAAAAATATTTTTAAAACTTTTTGTTGGAGCCAAATATTTGTAGGATAAATTTTGCCATTTGCTATTTTCTGTAACTGATATTTGTGATGATAGTTCTACCCCCTCTAAACTAGGGATTTTTTTTACTTGCTCGGCTAATTGCTTAATATTTATTTGTTCTCCTTCTTTGGCATAAAAAATCATTGCATTTTTGGCCCCATTCTCTCTAAGAAGCAAAGTTATTTCTCTAGTATCAACAGAGCTAATTCCTGTAATATTATTTTTTTCTAACCAATAATTAAAATTATTTTCTGATCTGAAATTAGCATCAGAGCTAATTTCTTCTCTTACCACTAAACCATTTGCATATTTTTGCATTGATTCATTATCATCTTTATTAACCCCAACATTACCAATATGAGGCATAGTAAAAGTGATGATTTGACCTGTATAAGATGGATCTGTCAGAATCTCTTGATAGCCAGAAAGAGCAGTATTAAAACACAATTCCCCAAAAACCTTGCCAAAAGCACCAATTCCCTTACCAAAAAAACATCTACCATCTGCAAACACCAATACCGCATTTAACTCTTTAGTTGCATCTATAATGGGACTAACTGGCATAATAATATATAAAAAAAACAAATCCAACAAACTATAAGCACCCTTACAAATGAAGTCAATTATTTTTTATGACTAAATATGGGACTGTTTGATACCAGCCTCAAAAGTTAAGACTTCTAACTTGACCCCACTATTCGAATTAAAAACTAAAAAACATAGGAAATCTCCCTTCACTTGCAGACTGTGTCGCAATAGCAAAAATAGCATTTTTTAGAAAAAAAACTCGAAAACCGTCATCCACGAAAAAGCGGGGAGCTATAACACCGAGCCTTTTGTCTGTTTTTTCCATAATTAGAATTGGCTAATCTATGGGGGGACAATTATCTCCTAAAAAAAATCTTTTAGCTTTCTTATTTTGGCGAATACTTCTACTTGGTAGTGATCGTTGTTGGTGCCAATGTTTTTTCTTAATTCTGGATTTAAAACTCTTAAAAAAGGGTTAGTTTTAAGTTCATTTTCCAAAGTTGTTGGCACTGTTGGTAAATTGTTTTTTCTTAATTCCAAAGATATTTTTTGCTTATCTTTTAAATCTTGATTGCTTGGTTCTAAGCTCAGGGCAAATTCTATATTTTTTAAAGTGTATTCGTGGGCCACAAAAATCTTGGTATTGCTTGGGAGCTTTTTTATTATCTCTAATGAATTAAACATCTGCTCTGCTGTCCCCTCAAATATTCTGCCACAACCACTAGAAAACAATGTATCTCCAACAAAAACAATGTCGTTTTCTTGATTATAATAAGCAATATGCCCTAAAGTATGCCCTACAATCAAAAAAATCTGAAAATCTAATCCCGCCAAATTAATTTTATCATTATCTTCCACTTCAATATCAATATCTGCTATTCTATGATTATCATTTTTACAAGCCACAATTTTACAAGAATATTTTTTCTTTAATTCTTTGTTTCCTCCTATGTGATCAAAATGATGATGAGTGTTTAAAATATAATCTATTTTTTTAATATTATGCTTGATTAAATACTGATCAACTGCTGAAAAATCACTGGGATCTATGCAAATAATTTCTTCTTTTTTTGTTTTAATAACAAACACATAATTATCACTTAATGCAGGAATAATATGTATTTCTAAATCATTAATTTTTATCATATATACTAAATTCTTAATATGTTTCTTGATTTACTGCCAGAAATGCTAATTCTGCAATTAGATTGTAAGCTGATATTTTTTCTTCTGCTATATCATCTGCAGCTAAAAAAAATGTTCCCATAGAATTTAAATTAGCTAAACTATCTTTTTCTTTATTAATTCTAGCAATATTTCCTACTGGCTTACCGTTTACTGAATAAATAAAAAATTCTGTGGTGTGATTATCATATTTCTCAACAGTTTCAATGCCTTCTTGTACTAGAATCTGGGTGTTTTGAGTGTTGTTTTTAATAATATTCATCTTTTTTCTGTTATCTTTATTGATATTAATAATGTCTGCAGCAGAACTTGCAGTCATTATGCCCATACCATAAGTTCCTTGATCAGCCTTAACAAAAACATAAGGCTTGTTTTGTATTCCATATTTTTTATATTTTTCCTGTAACTTTTTTACAGTTTTTTCTACTGCAATTGCAATACATTCAAAGCCTTGTTTTTTCTTGAAATCAATATTTTGACAAAATCCTAATTCAGTGCTAATAAAGAATGGGTCAAAATCAAATTTTTTAGCAAATCTTCTAGCAATTTCATTATATAATAAAAAATGCTTATGCTTTGATCTTTGATGCCATCCCATAGACACAGGAGGAAAAACAGGCTGGTTAATATTTGCTAAAATTTCTGGATTAGCAGAGGTAAAATCATTATTTAAAACAATAATATCTGCTATAAAATTACTATTAATCAATATTTTATTATCTTTTTTCTCTAATGGATATAAAATTATGGGATTTTCATCAGCATCTTTTAATTCTAACTTTTCTTTAATCTCATCATTTACAAATGCAATTTTTACCTGTCTACACGTTTTGATAATAATGTTTTTTAAAATATTGAGATTTTTTAAATAAAATTTATTTCTAGTGTTAAATTCTGAAATGATAATTATTTTTTGGCTATTTTTTTGTTGTTTAAAAAATAGATCAAATTGTTCTACTGCTTTTATTTGAGCATTTTTTGATAAATTATTAAATCCAGCAGGAAAAATATTAGTATCAATCGGAGTAAGTTTTTTTCCTGAATATCTAATATCAATAGAATTATAAATAAAAGAATTTATGCAGTTTTTTCTCTCATTATCAAGCCATTCTCTTATTTGAGACGATTTGTTTTGAGTTAAATTGTGCAGAAAGGAAATAATATCAAACATTGAAGGTTCTTTTGGCTTTTATACTTGAAAAAATTTAAAGAGTAATATAAATATATTAAGCAAGAATTACCTAAAAATCAAACATTAATGAGCGATCTATTAAAAAATATAAATAAAGAACAATCAGAGGAAGAAACTTATGGAGCTCATTCAATAGAAGTTTTGGAGGGCTTAGAGCCAGTCAGAAAAAGACCTGGAATGTATATTGGAGGCACTGATATAAATGCATTACATCATTTAATCGCAGAAGTTTTTGACAATTCTATGGATGAGGTGGTTGCTGGTTATGCAAGAAAGATAGAAGTTAATTTAATTTCTAAAAATCAAATTTCAATTACAGATAATGGTAGAGGAATACCTATTGATCCCCATCCTAAATTTCCAGATAAATCTGCCTTAGAGATAATTTTAAACACTCTTCATTCAGGAGGAAAATTTGACGGCAAGGCATATGAGACTTCTGGAGGATTGCATGGGGTTGGTATTTCAGTAGTAAATGCTTTATCTTCACAGTTAAATGTTGAGGTAATTAAAAATGGAGAAGTTTATAACCAAGATTATTCCAGAGGAAAAACAGCTTCAAAATTAACAAAAATTTCTACTAGCAAACAAAAATCAGGCACAAAAATTACTTTTATAGCAGATGAACAAATTTTTGAAAGAATTGATTTTGATGCAGAAAAACTATATAAATTCATTAAATCTAAAGCATATTTGCATAAAGGTGTGCAAATATTTTGGCAATCATATAAAGAATTTGATAATATTCCTCAAACAGAAATAATTTGTTTTGAAAATGGAATTGTTTCTTTGTTGGATGAATTATGCAAAAATCAAGAATTAGTTATTGAAGAAAGATTTATTGGAAAAGAAAATTTTAAAAATTCCATTGGAAAAGTAGAATGGTGTATTGCATGGCCAAGTTATTTCAATGGTAATTGCAAGAGTTTTTGTAATACAGTAGCCACCCCACTTGGCGGAACTCATGAGACAGGAATGAAAAATGCTCTTTTTAAAGCTGTCAAATCTTATGCCATTTTGCAAAACAAAAAAAATCTTAACATTATTGGAGACGACATTATGAATTCTTCAATTATGATTATTTCATCTTTTGTTAGGGAACCTCAATTTCAAGGACAAACTAAAGAAAAATTAGTATCAAAAGATGTTATCAAGAAAATAGAAGATGTGGTAAAAGATAGTTTTGAGCATTTTTTATTACAAAATGTCAAAAAAGCTAATATTTTATTAGATTTTTTCATTGCCAAAGCAACGGAGAGGTTAAGTAAGAAAAAATTTCAAGAAATAAGTAGAAAAAACATCTTATCCAAACTTCGATTGCCGGGAAAATTAACGGATTGCTCACAAGAAGATCAAGCAGGCACAGAAATATTTTTAGTGGAAGGAGATTCTGCAGGAGGTTCTGCCAAACAAGCCAGAAACAGAAAAACTCAAGCAATATTACCCTTAAAAGGAAAGATTTTGAATGTCGCAAGTAGCACTAGAGATAAAATTTTAGCCAATCAAGAAATAAGCGATTTGAATATAGCCCTTGGCTCTTCTATGGGTTCTAGCTTTGATCTTAGCAAATTAAGATATGAAAAAATAATAATTATGTGTGATGCTGATGTTGATGGAGCTCATATTGCATCATTGCTAATGACCTTTTTTTTTCAAGAGATGCAAGAGTTAATTGAAAAGAAGCATTTATATTTAGCAGTTCCTCCATTATTTAGAATAACAGCAGGAAATAAGACATATTATGCAAATGATTTAGAAGAAAGAAATAATATTATTGCAAATTTAGAAAAAAGATATAAGAATATCGAAATAGGTAGATTTAAAGGATTAGGAGAAATGACTCCTAAGCAATTAAAAGAAACTACTATGGAACCCAATACTAGAATGCTATATCAAGTAATATTAGATGATAATAATTTTGAGATTTCTCAAGAAAAAATAGATCATCTAATGGGTAGGAAGCCTGAATTAAGATTTAAACTAATTCAAGAGCAAACTTATTTTTCTAAACAAAGATTAACAGAGGAGTTAATATGAAAAAACTATTTTTTATATTGTTATTATTGATAATAATATCTTTTCCATTTGGAATTAAATTATATAGAAATTATCTTAATAAAAAAACTATTACTGAGTTTTCTATAAATAAAGAAAAATATTTCATTCCAATCACAAGAAATGAATGTTTTTTTGATAAAACAATCAAAGAAGAAAGAGGCTATATCTCCTTATCTCAAGAATTCTTACATTTTTTCACTGGTTCTGTGCCAAAAATAGAATATATTCAAATCATTGCAAGCTGCAAAGAGAAGAAAAAATACTTTGACGACATTATAGAATATCCTAGCAGAATGGTAATTTTAGCAAAATATGATTTTTCTACTTCTAGAAATTCATTACTTGGGGTAATAAATCCAATCATCTTAAATTCTCCAAAATATATTAAACAACTTAAAAAAGATGTTAGCAACAAAACAAAAGAATTTTTGCAAGAAAAAAACTTTTCTAAATATTCTTTATCATTCAAAAAACAAAGATACATAAAAAAAGAGTTAAAAACTAGTCAAATTAACAAATTAGACAAAACAATTGTGAGAGCTGAAAAAGATGAAATTGGAGTTTATCATTTTAGCAAAGAGAAAAATGCTTTAAATCAAAACATATCTATTACTGCAGAAACAGTTTTGAACGGCAATAATTACATATCCATAGGAGTAACTAGAACCTTTCCTTTAGAACAACAGATCTCTACTGCAGAACTAGCAGTCATCTATAAAAAAGAAAAAGAATACATAAAATCTATTATTATTGCAAATGATAACAAGCAATATACTGAAATATCTTTTCACAAAAACAAAGTAAAAGTTCCAGATTTTCTAGGATTACTTAAATTTAAAAACAATAAAATTATAAAAAAATATAATAATGTTTTACAAAAAGATGGTATGTATGTCAAAAATATATTCATAGACACCTACTTAAAAAAAGATAAAAAAGACAATAAAGTTCTTACTTTTAACAATGTCAAAACCAAGGGTGCAATATATATAGCACTTCCTAATGAAAAAAAATATCAACCTATATTATTAAGCGATAAAGAATATCTTGATGATATTTATAAAAACTATAACAAAAAATATTATTTAGATAATGCTAGAAGATATAAAGATGGTGTATTAGCTCTAAAATTTAATAATAAAAATATAATTTTATATTATTACACAATATTCAATAAAACACCTTTATTATACACTTATAATTTCATTGCAAAGAAAAATTTTGATATAGCAAAAGAGCAAAATATTATTGTTAAGAAAATTAGAAAGCATTTTGCAATGCTCAAGAAAATGAATTCTTAATAAAAAAAGAATTTTTAAATAATTTTCTAAAAATTCCCGATTACCAGACTTGTCTCCACCTCATGGCCGTTAACAATTCTGAAACAAAACTCCTAGTATATATTATTAGTAAATTTGTGCATTTAACAAGAAAAACCCTCCGCCGTCATCCTCGCGAAAGCGGGGATCCATTGTAGCAAAGGTCTGAAAAGACTGCAATCTACCTTGGATCCCCGCTTACGATTAAACGGCGACCAATTTTAGGAGTTTTTCTATGATGTCTTCAGCAGTAACATTGTCTATTTCTGCTTTATAGTTTAAGATGATTCTGTGTCTTAAAATATTTACAGCAATTTTTTGAATATGATCGGGGGTAACATATTCAGCATTTTCTAAATAAGCTATTGCTTTTGCAGTTATGTTAAGAGAAATGGAGGCTCTTGGAGATGCACCATATTTAATGTATTCAGATAATGTTTTATCATATTTTTCTGCTTCTCTAGTGGCATTTACTAAGGTTACTATGTACTTTTTTAATTTCTCATCTATATAAATTTTCTTAAATTCTTCTCTTATATTAAGAATATCTTTTATTTCAATTAAAGGTTGTTTTTTTTGTTTGCCATTTTCATTTTCTACTAAATTTAAAATTTCTAATTCTTCTTGAATGCTAGGGTAAGAAATTTTTGTGTGTAACAAAAATCTATCTAACTGTGCTTCAGGTAATGAATATGTTCCTTCTTGCTCTACTGGATTTTGGGTTGCTATTACTAAAAATACTTCTGGCAATTTATAGGTTTTTTTTCCTACTGTTATTTGTTTTTCACCCATTGCCTCTAATAAAGCAGATTGAACTTTTGCAGGAGAACGATTTACTTCATCTGCCAAAATGATATTAGCAAATAATGGTCCTTCAGAAAATGAAAAACCACCAGTTTTTTCAATATAAATGTCTGTGCCAACAAGATCTGATGGCAATAGATCAGGTGTGAATTGAATTCTTTTAAATTGTGATTTAATGGAATTTGCCAATGCCTCAGCAGATCTAGTTTTTGCCAGTCCCGGCATTCCTTCAAGGAGGATATGCCCACCTGTGATTAAGGCAATGATTAAATTTTGGATTAATTCTTCTTGTCCAATAATATGTGTTTTTAAATAATTGTGGACTAGATCTAATTTTTTTTTACTCATAATAAATTTTACCTTTTTTTATAAAAATTTTTAATTTTTGAAATTGCCTTAAATTATGCCGTGAAATAGTTGTAGTGCTAAAGCAATTATCAAAAGTTACTCGGTTGTAAATTACTAAATCTACTTTTTTGCAAATATCTTGCAAATGAATATAAGTAATTTTTTTATTAATAAAAGATATTTTTATATTTTCTTTTTCATAGAAACAAATTTTATCTTGGCAATTAAATTTTATATTTTTTTCTTCTATTTTGCTATCTTGTAAATTAATTAATTTGGTTTCTCCAAAAAGATTTTTTATTTTTTTTCTCAAAAATTCTCTTTTTGGTTTTTTAGAGATCAAATAATTATTATTATCACTTTTAATTAGAAAAAAATTATTTTTTTCAAATAAGATAATATCAGAATCATTACTAGAAATAAACAAGCTACAGCCATATAAAATAATTGAAAGAATTATTGTTTTATAATCTTTTTTAAAACAAATTAAGCTAACTAATATAATTAATAAAGCAAATAAAGAAAATTTATTAGGTTTTAATATTTTGATAGAATCCAAATTATATTGAGCAAAAAAACTGGCAATATCTCCTAAAAAATTTAAACAAATATCAAAAATATAAAATAAATTTATAGAAAAAAAACCATCCATTATTATTGAAAAAATACCAAGAGGCATAATTATTAAAGTCACTAAAGGAATGGCAAAAATATTAGCAAATGGACTGATAATTGATCCTGAAGAAAAATAAAAAAGACTGATGGGTAAAACAAATATAGAAATTATAGAAGAGGTAATAAATATTTTAATGGCATAGTTATAATTATGCATTTTTGGTAAATATTTCATAGTTATAATAATGGCACAAATTGCGGTAAATGATAACTGAAAGCCTACTAAAAATAAATTATAAGGATTAATTAATAAAATTACGGCACTAGTTAAAAGAGTGATGTTTATTAAAGATGGAATGACAGCAAAAAGATAAGCAAGAGAAAAGAACATTAGAAAAATAAAAGCTCTTTGTCCAGAGATAGGAAAATCTGCCAAAAATAAAAAAAAATATGCAACTAGCAAACTGAGTAATAAAGATATTTTTCTATTATCATATTTTTCTGAAAGATTCTTGAATAAACTAAAAAACTTGTGAAATAATAGAAAAAATATTAGTGCTATACCTCCAATATGAAGACCAGAAATTGCTAAAATATGTGCGATACCTGCTTCTTGAAAATCTTTATATATTTTTTTATCTAATTCTTTTTTGTTTCCTGTAAGCAATGAAATTGCAAGAGGACTTTTACTTTTTTCTTTGACATTTCTGATTATTTTATCTTTTATTTTAGCAAAAATAGAGATTTTTGAAGTTTTGATAATTTTTACCTCAGTATTTTTTTTAACAGAAACATTAGCACTAACATCAGGATGTGCATAAGAAACATTATAATCATTAGCTGATAAAGGCTGATTTAAAGGAAAAATATAGCCACTAAATTGCAAAACATCATTTTTATGATATAAAGAGCAGAGTTTTTTACAGTAAAAAAGATATTTTTTATCAGTTTTTTGCAAAATCAATTTATTACTAAATTTTTGCACCACCTGCCATTGTTTATTTTTTTGATAAGAAAAAAAATATTGTTTTTTTGTAGGATTATTTATTTTAATAAGTAAAAAACTTATGATAAAAATATAAATAATAATGGCCAGATAGATGTTTTTATTATAAGTCATTAAAGGGGGTTATGTTAAAAAAATGACAAAGTAAGACAAGAAGTAAGCGGGTATTTATACTATCTCTAGTTATTAATTTAATACTTAATCAAATAATAACTGGATATAGTATAGAGATAAATCTATAAGCTGGATTTTGTGTAAAGTAGTTATTTATCTTGAATAATTATCACTAATTATTTCTAGCAATCTACCCAAATAGCAGAATATGAAGAATATTCCAAAATATCTTTAGATATTTTGTAGCTATTTCTATTTGATTTTGCACCTAGTGGGGTTTAGCCTAGCATTTTTTGTTACCAAAAAACCGGTAAGCTCTTACCTTACCTTTTCACCCTTACCTAAAAAAATAGGCGGTTATTTTCTGTGCCACTGGCCTTAAATAATTTTAAATAAAATTATCCACTTGAAGTTATCAAGCACTATTTCTCCATGGTGTCCAGACTTTCCTCTGTTGCAGATTTAAAATTTACAACAGCAACTACAAGATTTATCAAAAAAGATTATAAAGACTTTTATTTAATTAAAAACTATATTATTTTTGTAATTAACTTAAAAAAAAATTAAAAAGTATGGCTATTATTGAATTAAAAAATCTTACTAAATTTTATGGTATTAAACATAGTAAAGTTGAAATTTTTAAAGATGTTAATTTTAAAATAAATAAAGGAGACAACATAGCTTTAGTTGGTCCTAGTGGTAGCGGAAAAACAACTTTATTACAAATTTTAGGACTTTTGGATGTTCCTTGCTCTGGCTCAATATTATTTAATGATAAAAAAGTAACTACAGAAAAAGAAAGAGTTAAATTTCGTAGAGAATCAATTGGCTTCATATATCAATTTCATCATTTAATGCCAGAATTCACAGCAATAGAAAATGTTATTATGCCCTTAATGATTAATAAAAAAAGCAAAAAAGAATCATTATTAGAAGCAGAAGAAATATTGATTTCTTTGGGTTTAAAAAACAGAATGAATAACAGGCCTCATAGTTTATCAGGTGGAGAAAGACAAAGAGTATCCATTGCTAGAGGCTTGGTGCATAAGCCTGAAATATTATTAGCAGATGAGCCAACTGGAAATTTAGACCCCTCTAATGCAGATAATATTTTTAATATCTTTCTTTCCGAATTAAAAAAGAGAAATCAAACTTCAATAATAGTAACTCACTCTCAAGATATAGCTAAAAAATGTGCTAAAATCATTACCATATCTAATAAAAATTTAAAATGATTAGTTTTTTAATGATCTATTTTTTAATTTGGTGGATATTATTATTTGTATCTTTGCCTATTTGTATTAAAGAAAAAGAAACTAACACTAAAAAAATCTATAAAAAAGAAATAACAAAAATTTATTTACTACCAAAGCTATTAATTATCACCATCACATCTTTACCCTTAGCTTATTTTTTTAATGAATATTTAAAAGAAATGATTATAGAATTTTTAAAATAAATAATTCCTTCTACATCTATGTCCCAAAGAGGCGATTATTTCGTATGAAATTGTTTCTGCTCTTGATGCTAGCTGGCTTAATTTAACATTTTCTCCAATAATTTCTACCTCATCACCTATCTTTATTTCATTTTTTTTAAAAGATGAAATATCTATCATAATCATATCCATAGATACATAACCCAAAACAGGCACTGATTTATTTTTTATATAAACATAGCTTTTATTTGAAAGTGATCTTAAATATCCATCAGCATATCCTATGGGGACAGTTGCTAAAACCATATTTTTGGCCACGGGACAAATATTGCCATATCCTACCATACCATCTTCTTCTATTTTTTTGATATGAATCACTTTTGACATAAGATTAAAAACCTGTTCCATAGGATTTGCTTTAAAATATGGTGTAGGATTAATCCCAAAAAGCCCAGCACCTGGTCTTACTAAATCAAAATGATATTCTTTTCCTAAAAAAATACCTGAAGAATTTACTAAACTATATTTATAATTAGGTAACAACTTAATGATTTCTTTAAATCTATTTAACTGCTCCTTATTCCTAACATTATCTATTTGATTAGCACAAGCTAGATGTCCTATAACATATAAAACATCTATATTTGATAAGATTTTTCTTGTGGTTTTTGCTATTTTTTTGACTTCTAAAAAACTAATGGCCTGTCTATTAAGTCCTGTTTCTATATGCAAAATTGCTGAGAATTTTTGATTTTGTTTTTTAGCAAAATCATTCCAAATATTTATTTGAGCCAAATCATTAAGGACAGGAACTAAATTACATTCTGCAAAAGCTTCTATTTCATCATATTTAATACCATTTAAAATATAAATATTACCTTTTTTACTTAAATTTCTCAAAAAAATCCCCTCTCCTAAAGTGGCCACAAAAAAATCCTGACAATCCACCTCTAATAATGCCAAAAAAATCTTACCTACTCCAAGACCATAAGCATCAGCCTTTAACACAGTAGAAGTTTTTGCAGGAGCTACTTGCTCTTGATAAGTTTTATAATTTTTTTGAATTTTTGACAAATCTACATTTAAAGTAATATCAAAAAATTTATTTTTATACATATTTTAGCTATTAATATTATACAAGAGTCTTACTTTTTATTCTACTCTCTTTTTTTTAAAAATATCATTAGCTCTTTTTTCAAATGCTAAGGTCATTTTTCTATATGCAGTTTCAAAAAAAAAAGAGAAAATTTTATTCAAAAAAAAAGAATTTAATTCTATATCTATATCAAAAAGAATTCTGGTTTTATTTGCAGATATTTTTTGAAATTGCCATTTTGTTTTTAAGATTTTAAAAGGACCAGAAATTAATGCAACATCTATAATATAGTTATTATCTTCGTAAGAAGAAACCGTTTTTGAAATATAATCATAGTTAAATGCCTTAAAATCTACCGTAGTTCTAGCATAGAAAATATCTTCTCCCTTTCTTTCTGTAATAATTATTTTTTTGCACCAAGGTAAAAATTCTGAATATTTTTCAACCTCCATAACTAATTCATAAAGCTGTTTATTAGAAAAATCTAAAATTTTACTTTCTGAGTGAGTATGTATCATTTTTTTAATAAATTACTTATAATATTTTCTAAATCACGAAATAACCTATCTTTTTTATAAATATTATTCAATACCCAATTTGCTAGATTTTCTTTGTTTTTGAATTTTCTTTGTTTTTTTAAAATCTCTGCTAATTTATCCAAACTACCCTTATTTCTTAGCAAGAATCTTTCTTGTTGCAATTCTTTTGAAGTTTTTATATAAATAACATAATCACATTTTTTATCCAAACCATTTTCAAATAACAAAGCAATATCTAAAAATAATAAGTCTTCATCTATGTTCTTTTTTAAAAAATTATCTAGTTCTTTTTTAACCAAAGGATGTAAAATTCTTTCCAATAAATGCAAAATACCTTGATCAAAAAAAGCCAAATCAGATAATTTCTGCTTGTTAATTTTGTTGTTTTCAATAATTTCTGGTATTTTTTTTTCTATCTCAACAATAAAAGATTCTTTTGTATAAATTTCTTCAACTATTTTATCAGCATCAAATATTTTATATTTCTTTTCTTGCAAATAATCAGAAATAATAGTTTTTCCAGAAGCTATTTCTCCTGTTAAACCCACAATTTTCATTTAGCAATACCAATAATTCCTCCCGCTACTTTTTTTCCTGCATTACCTACCTTCCCTGTTCCATCATCTTCATCTTGATGAATAATAATCGTTCTACCAATAATATTGTTTGGACCTGATAGTTTTATATTTGAATTATTAAAATTCATTGATATTTTATAATATTCATCAGCAACAATATTTCCTAAATCTCCTATATGCCTTTCTTTTATATTTAAAGTTGAATGTTCGTGATTATTAGGATTAAAATGACTTCCTACATTATTAAATTTTTCATCAGTCAAATCTCCATATTGATGAATATGAAAACCATGCCTACCTGTTGCAATATTTTTAATATCAACTGCAATATTGATAGTTCTATCTTCATTTTCAGTGAATTTTATTTTACCCAAAATTCTGCCTGTTCTTGATGCCCTAACCACTGCAACAGCCTTTTTTACAGAGCTGATTTTTGGCAAGTCTATTCTTTTTAGTTTACCACTATCTTTTACAAGAAAATTACAAGATGTAGTAAATAAAACAAAAACTAATAGAATTTTATTCATAATAATTATTTTTAAAAAATACAGTTATTTTCTCTAAAGCCCTTTCTTCAATTTGCCTAACTCTTTCTAAAGAAATATTATATTTATTGCTTAAATCTTTTAGAGTTATAGCTTTCTCACTTAATTTTCTAGCATAAATCACTTCTTTCTCCCTGTCATTTAGAATTTGCATTGATTTATATAAAATGTTTCTTTTATTTTCTGTTTCTTGATTTTTTAACACAATTTCTTCTTGAGTAGCTTGCTCTAATATTATTGTATCTAGCAAAGAACTAGATTCTTCCTCTTCCTCATTTTTTATCTTATCTTCTAAATAAATATCTGCTTGACCTAATCTTGAAAGCATTTCTTTAGTGTCTTTTATAGAAACACCCATTTCCACTGCCATATCCTTGATGTTATCTTCACTAAGAGATGCACCTGAATAATCCAAAATTTTTTTCTTAACTTTACTTAAATTAAAAAATATCTTTTTTTGAGCAGCTGTTGTACCAATTTTTACTAATGACCAAGATTTTAAAATATATTCTTGAATTTGAGCTTTGATCCAAAGCATTGCATAGGTAGATAATCTAACCCCTTTTTTTATATCAAATTTTTTAATAGACCTCATTAAACCAATATTTCCTTCAGAAATAATATCCATTAAAGAAATTCCATAATTCTTGTAAGAAAAAGCTATTTTTACTACTAACTTTAAATGAGAAGTGATTAGTTTTTGAGCAGATTTTAAATCTCCTTGATCCTGATATTTAGCAAACAAACATTGTTCTTCCTCTAATGATAGTAAAGGGATTTTATTTATCTCCTTAATATATATTTGTAATTCCGAAGAATTACTTAGAATTGGCAACATTTTTTTATTTTTAATTAGTATATATTAAAACAAAATTGATTTGTTTTGTATATTATTAAGATCGTTGCACAAACGAATCTTTTCCATTATTAAAATATAGTTTATACTGCTTGAACTAAAGCAATTGTTTTGGCTTTTGTTTTTTTGAAAGCTACAACTCCATTAATTAATGAATAAATTGTGTGATCTTTTCCTAAACCAACATTTTCTCCTGGATAATATTTTGTCCCTCTTTGTCTTAAAATAATTTGACCTGCTTTTATTACTTGACCAGCATATAATTTGATACCCAGCCTTCTACCTGCCGAGTCTCTACCGTTTCTGGAACTACCACCTGATTTTTTATGAGCCATTTTTCTGTATTATTTAGTTATTAGTTAAGTTTTATATCGCTAATTTTTACAAGAGTATATTCTTGCTTATGACCTATTTTTCTTCTGTAATTATGTCTTCTTTTCTTTTTAAACACTATAATTTTTTTATCTCTTTCATTACCAACAACCGTAGCTGTAACAGTTGCTCCTGCTACATTTGGAGCTCCTATATGAGATTCTTTACCATCATTTAGTAATAAAACATTATCAAAAGTAACAAAGGCATCTTTTTCCAGATCAGTCCTGTCAATTTTTATTAGTTCATCTTTATTAGCTTTATATTGCTTTCCGTTATTTTCAAATATTGCAAACATAGTTTTTTATAAAATATTTTATGAAAATGAAATATAATATGATTATTTAATAATGTCAATTATTTACTAGCTGTGTAACTTCTTTTTTTCTTTATGATTTAATTTATAACCAATATTAAATAGAAAAATATCTAAATCTTGAGAAATACTATATTCTCTTTTAAAGGAATTCTGCTCAACATCATATTTATATTCTAAATTTCGCAGATTATAATATTTAATAGCAAAAATTAATTGGGATTTGTTTTTTAAAGTATATAAAAACCCTAATTGCAGTTTATTTAAAGGCACAATATCAGATTCTCCTCTTGCTGGCTTAAATACAGACACACCATATCCTGCTCCTATGTAAGGAATAATCTTTCTCTTTCTTGAAGCAAGATGAAAATATATATTAAATGAAAGAGAACTTATATTAATTTCACTACCTATATTTCCATTAAGCTCTCCGTTAATATCATCATTCTGCACAGGTCCATCTTCTGTATAAGAACCATCACCAACAGGATCGCTATTAGATACCGTTAAAGAATTTTTAGAGATACTAGCAAACTCCAACCTGTCAAGAGATAGAGCCACATCATAACGAAAAAAATTATGTTGCTGACCAAATGACATATCCAAACCTAAATTACCTTTAAAATCTATCTCACCTTGATAATTAATATTATTTTCAGTTCCTAAACTAGGATAAAACACCTTATTAGAAGAAAATCCTCTACTTTTATCTGTGATAAGATGTTCTATTCCAAGAGTAAAATAAAGATTTTTAGTTTCTTCAGACTTTTTATGCCATTCTGCAGAATGTTCTCCCGTATATTGACTATAATTAGGGATTTGAATATGCTTTCTTTTTCTTAATTCTTTACCAAATTGTCTAATTGGCGGGATAGTTTCTATAATATATTTATCTTTAGCAAAAGCAGGAAGACAAAACAAAATAGCAAATAATAAAACTATATTCAAATTCATTTTATAACATTTTTAAAACTTCTCTTTTCATTTGCTCTAAATTTCTTTTAGCCAAAGAAGATATTGCTAATATATTATTATTATTTGTTTTCTTCTGCAAATCAATTATTTTTTTACTCAGCTCTTCTTCATCTATTAAATCTATTTTATTCAAAATAAGCAATTCTTTTTTTGTAGTCAATATAGAACTATAATTTTGCAATTCTTTTCTAATAATTTGATAATCTTGGTATAAATCTTTTGAGCTAACATCTATTAAATGAATCAAAGCCTTGCATCTTTCTATATGTTTTAAAAATCTATACCCTAATCCTACCCCCTCGCTTGCTCCTTTAATTAACCCTGGTATATCTGCTATAACAAAATCTTTATCATCCACAAATACCACTCCTAATTTTGGCTTTAAAGTTGTAAATGGGTAATTTGCAATTTTTGGTTTTGCATGAGAGATACTGCTAAGTAATGTAGATTTACCAGCATTAGGAAAACCAATCACTCCAACATCAGAAATGATTTTTAATTGCAATTCTATGTTTAATTCTTTGCCCTGCTCTCCTTTTTGTGCTGTTTTCGGCGATTGATTTCTTGAATTTTTAAAAGCTGTGTTACCAGCTCCACCCTTGCCCCCTTCCAGCAAAATAATTTGATCACCAGCATTATCCAAATCAGCAATTACTTTTTTAGTATCAGTCAATATTTGAGTTCCAACTGGAACTTCTAAAATAACATCTTTACCTGCCTTACCAAAACGATTTTTTCCTTTTCCTCCTTCACCATTATCTGCTTTATGATGTTTTCTATAATAAAAATCTACCAAAGTATTTTTACTAGAAATAGCCTTAAAAATAACATCTCCTCCCTTACCGCCATTACCACCATCTGGCCCTCCTTTAGGAACATTCGCCTCTCTTCTAAAGCTAGCACAACCATTACCGCCATTGCCACTTTTTATATAAATTTTTGCTTCATCTATGAATCTCATTGTTTTATAATCATTTTTAGTTCTTTATATATTTCTTGCCAAGACATTTCAATCTCTGGACATTTATTAATTATATTATTTATTGCATTATCATACAGATCTATTTGGTATATTTTTTCTTCTTTCTTTTTTTCTAATTTAATTTTATTTTTTATAATTTTTATTAACCTCTTATCTTTTTTACCTTCAGCTAATTTTTGAGCTTTTAATTTTTTTATATATTCTAATTCAAAAATAGTTTCGTCTATATAAAAACCAAAATCCTCTTCTTTTAAGTCTACAATGCTACTTTCAGGAGTTGGAAAATTATAACATAACTGCCCTTCTATTCTCTGATTTACAAATGGTTTTAAAGTAGAAAAATATTTTAAATTTTCTAATGAAAAAATTTGATTAACTAAATCAATCATCAGAATTAATGTTATATGATTATTATAAGCACTCTCTTTATAAAGTTGTTCCACATTTCCTTTCTTTATAGTAAATACTTTTTTTGCTGATGTTTTTAATTCAAGACAAAATTTTTTACCGTTATTTAAAGTAATAATAAAGTCTGGTTGAACTGATTTGATACCTTCTACAATAATTTTTTTTTCTTCACCATTATAAATAAATTTGTGAGAGCTGTCTCCACCTAAAAGCTTTATATTACTAATATTCTTATTAAGTTTTAAATATTCCAAAAACAACTCTTCTATAAACCAACCCCATATAATATTTCTTCCCCATTTTATTTCTCCTCTACCTAATGTTCCTCCTTTTATTTTAAATTCTAAACTTTCATATTTTACAAATTCTTCATATATATTCTGAATATCATTTTTTACTTTTATAAAAATTTCTCTCTTTAATTTATAAATAAAGATTTTTTCATATAAATTAGCAATTTGTTGAAAATCCATTTCATCTAACCTTGGTAACAATATATTCATACTAAGTTTTCTGTTAATTTTCTAATAAATTTTGGTGGTACACCTTCACCTATCACTTCTCTTATTAAATTCTCTGTTGCCCATAAGGGAACATTCCAATCTTTTGGCAAAGAAGATAAAATAAAAATTTCAAGCAAAGTCAAGACTCTTGCATCAGAATATATTCCTACCTCCTTCTTCCTACCTGGATGAACATTGTTTTGAGAAGATATAGCACCGTTACACATAGTGATGGTAGGAGATGGTTTATCCCACTCTATCCTTTTATAGGTTGTACTATACCCTTTTATTTTTCTACCATCTTTTTGTGGAAAATATATTTCATTATCAAGAGCTGTATTTCCTGTTTTTGTATGTCTCATCCATAAAATATGATTATCATTATGTTTCTTTGCATAATGCCATTTTATTTCTGACTTTTCTTCACTTTCTAAGCTAGGTAAGTGAGATATTACCTCTCTTACTGTTATATGTTCTGATTTTTTTGGAAATTCCCATTTTTTTTCCTTAGAAAGCAATATAATAACCCTTTTTCTTGTTTGAGGAACTTGATAATCAGCTGTATCTAACACATCATAATTTATATAATATTCTGATAATTCTTTTTTTATATAATCTATAATTTTTATTTTTTGATTATTAACAATAATATATGTTTTAAGCATTGCAGGAACATTTTCTATCAAAAAATATTTGGGCTGTAATTTTTTGGCAAATTTCACTGCATAAACAATTAAATTATTTCTTGGATCATCTTCTTTCATTTTTCCAGCTACTGACATTCCTTGACAAGGTGGGGTAGCCATTAAAAAATGGCACTCTTCTCTTATTGCTTCATCTAAAAGAGATTGAAATAAAAAATTATCTACAATAGATCCAATAAACATTTTAGTATTGGGGTACAAATCTTTATAAAACTTTCCTCTTTTCTCTATTAATTCATTTGCTAAAATAATATCTATATTATTATCTTTCAAATATGTTTCTGCTACTCCAACATTAGCAAATAATGAAACTCCTTTTAACATAATTTTATTTCTTCTCCGTTTTAAACTCTCTTCCCTTAGCAAAAGGGTTTTTTTGTCTTTTGAAAATAAACCTTGGGATTACTCCTTTCAAGTGAAAAGATTCATTAATAGAATTTTTTAAATATCTAATGTAAGAGTCAGGTATTTTTTCTGGATAATTTGTCATTATTACAAAAGTCGGTGGTCTTGTGCTTATTTGAGTTATATATTTTAATTTTATATCTTTTCCTCTATATAATGGCAATCTATGTTCTCTATTGGTCCATTCCAGCCATTTATTTAACTCTCTCGTGTTAATTCTAACATTCCAATTTTCATAAACATCCAAGCTAGAATCTATTACTGGCCAAATATTTTTTTTATTTTTAGCAGAAACTGTCCAGATTTTTAATTCTTTATTTTGTGGCACATATTTTCCAATTTGATATTCCACCTCCTCAACAGCTTTTTTTAATTCATCCCTAGTCAATAAATCTGTTTTGTTAAGCACCACAATCAAGCCCCTACCCTCTCTAATAATTTCTGATGCTATATGAACATCTTGTTTTTCTAATTTCTTTTGAGAAGCATCCAATAATAAAATACAAATTTGAGCAAATCTAATTGCCTTAAAAGAAGAAGCATAAGATAATTCTTCTAATTTATGACTAATTTTACTTCTTTTTCTAATTCCTGCAGTATCTACCAAAGTAATATCTTTTCCTTTATATTTCCATTTAATTTCAATGGCATCTCTAGTAGTACCGCTTTGATCACAAGTAACCAATCTTTCATTATCTAAAAATGCATTAATTAAAGTAGATTTTCCAACATTAGGCTTTCCTACAATAGTTATTTTTATACTCTTATCATCCTTACTGCTCTCTTCTAATTCCTGATAATCTTTTTGATATATTTGATAATATTTATCAATTTTCTCAAACAAAATTTCATATCCTAATTTATGTTCTGCTGATAAAAACACCATATCTTTAAAACCTAATTTTTTTGCATTCTCTTCTGTTATATTTTTCTTTTTTACTTCTGCTTTATTTACTAACAAAACAATATCTTTATTTTGCTTTCTTAAATATGAAATAAATTCTAAATCATCAAATAAAACACCACTTTTACTATCTATCACCAATAACAACAAATCAGCCTCTGCCACCGCATATGAAATTTGTCTTTCAATTCCTTTAGCCAGAATTTTCTCACTACTTTTCTCAAAACCAGCCGTATCAACCAATCTCATTTTCATATCCATAAATTCAACAACCTCCTCCTTTCTATCAATCGTAACACCAGCAATATCATAAGCCAAAGCAGATTTTTGCTTTACCAAAGAATTAAAAATAGTAGATTTTCCAACATTAGGCTTCCCAACAATAGCTAACGTAAACATATATTTTTTATTTTTTAAAGTTAAGATTGTTATGTGCAGTTTTGCAATCTTTTTAACATCCACACAGCTTGTTTTTTGTTTTTTATATCATAACAGAAACTATTAATAATATCTACAATATATACTATTCTTACCATTAAATCAATTATATTTTTGCCTTCATATAAACTATGATTCTAGATAAAAAAGCTCGGTGTTATTTTTACAAAGATATTTTGCTTGAATAATTAATAATTTCATAATAATTTGAAATTATATTTTTTATTTAATCAAACCACAAAATTGCTATGAAACTCAACAAGGTAACAACCCTTAGTGCTATACCTGATTTTTTAGAAAAACAAACAAACAATCCAAACTATCTTAATATTTTAGATGAAAAACAAGAATGGCAAACTATCTCTACTTTAGATTTTGCTACAAAAATAAAAATTCTTGCTTCTCATCTATCCAAAATAGGTATTAAAAAAAATTTGAGAGTGGCAATATTTGCTCCTTCTTCTACAAACTGGCTATTGTTTGATTTAGCTTGCCAATATGTGGGGGCAATCACAGTGCCAATGTTTACCAACATATCTCAAGATAATCTTAAATTTCAATTAAAAGATTCCAAAGTAGAATATGCTTTTGTTTCATCCACAGATAATTGGAAAATTATTGAGCAATATCAAGCAAAATTCAAAAAAATTATTATAGACAAAATTAACACAACTAACAAAAAAGTTATAGAACTAAACAGTTTATTAACTAAAATAAAAATAATTGAAAAAATAAAAATTGATAAAAATGATATCGCCACAATTATTTATACCAGCGGTAGTACAGGAACTCCTAAAGGAGTGGTTTTAAGTAATGACAATTTAATTTCACAAATCATCTCTGCTCACAAAACATTTCCTCTAAAAACAAAAGACAAAACTCTTAGCTTTTTGCCTTTAGCTCATATTTTTGAAAGAATGATAATATATTTTTACCTAACCTCAAATATATCCATTTATTTCGCAGATAATATTGATAATGTGGTAAATTTATTACAAAAAGTAAAACCTACAATTTTTACTTCTGTGCCAAGATTACTAGAAAAAATCTATTCAGCAATTTTAACTAAAACAGACGAGGCCACAGGAATTAAAAAATTTATTGCTAAATTTGCAATTAATTCTGCTCTAAAAATACCATATCTTTTAAGAAAACTATTTTTCTTAGATTGTATTTTTTCCTTTTTAGTTTATCGCAAATTTCTTGCAGCTACAGGAGGCAAAATTAAAAATCTAATAGTTGGAGGTGGAGCAACTGATAAAGAAATATGTAAATTTTTTACTAATATTGGCTTGCCAATCTATCAAGGATACGGCTTAACCGAGACTTCTCCTGTAATTTCTACAAATTGTGCCAAAAATAACAAAATAGGTTCTGTAGGAAAACCCTTTCCAAATATCTCAGTAAAAATATCAAAAGATAATGAAATTTTAGCAAAAGGAAAAAATGTTATGATTGGTTATCTTAACAAACCAGTAGAAACTAGCAAAACCATTAAAAACGGTTATTTAGCAACAGGAGATAGAGGCTATATTGACGAAGACGGGTTTTTATTTATCACTGGTAGAATTAAAGAATTAGAAAAAACCTCTAATGGAAAATATGTTGCAGTAAATAACATAGAATTAATTTTAAAAAAAATAACTTATATTGATAATGCTGTGGTGATTGCAAATAATAGAACTTTCACTAGTGCTATTATTTTTACCGAGAAGAAAAATCTCTCACAAGAAAAAATTCAGCAAGATATTGATAAAATAAACAAAAAATTAGATCACTGGGAGCAAATAAAGAAATTTATTATTAGCAATAATTGCCCAAATATTGATAATGAAGAATTGACTCCTGCATTAAAAATCAGAAGAGATATTATTTTAAAAAATTACAAAAGTAATATAAATAAATTATATAAGAAGAATGGATGAAGCAGTTTTAATTAGCCAAGAATTAATCAAGAAGAAATCAATCACCCCAATAGATGATGGGGCCATTCCATATATTAAAAATTTTTTAGAAAATATAGGATTCTTTTGTAAAATATTAAGATTTCAAGAAGAAGGGAGCGAAAAAATAATTAATCTTTATGCAAAATATGGTAATTCTCAGAAAAATCTTGCTTTTGCAGGTCATACAGATGTTGTTCCTACTGGCGATCTAGAAAAATGGCAATTCCCTCCTTTTTCAGCTACTATTAAAGATGATATTTTATATGGTAGAGGAACGGTTGATATGAAAGGAGGAATTGGCTCTTTTCTTGCTGCCACTGCTGAATTTCTACAAAAAAATGCAGATTTTCAAGATTCAATCAGTTTTATTATCACTGGTGATGAAGAAGCTATTGCTATCAATGGCACAGTGAAAATGGTAGAATATTTACAAAAAAAGCAAGAAAGTATCTCTCATTGTATTGTAGGAGAGCCATCTAATCCACACAAAATGGGAGAGATGATAAAAGTTGGTAGAAGAGGAAGTATAAATTTTATAGTCAAGGCAATTGGCAAACAAGGTCATGCTGCTTATCCTCAAAATGCACTCAACCCTATTACCGAATTAATTAATACAAGTCAAAAATTAATTAATTATGAATTTGATCAAGGAAATGAATATTTTGATGCAACTCATCTTGAAATAACTAGCTTTGATGTTGCAAACGAAACCACTAATATAATTCCACAAGAGGCAGTGGTGAAATTTAATATTAGGTTTAGCAGTGAATATAATGGCAAAGAAATTTCTGAAGCAGTAAAGAAAATCTGTCAAGAAAATATTGGTAATTTTGAATTTAATTATACAATAAGTGGCGAGAGTTTTTATAATCAAGATGCAGAATTTAGCAAATTAATTGCTCAATCTGTGCAAAACATCACTAATCTATCTCCAACATTAAGCACAGGAGGAGGAACTTCTGATGCTAGATTTATCAAAAACATTTGTCCTTGCATAGAATTAGGTTTAATTAGTCAAACTGCTCATCAAATTGATGAAAATGTAGCAGTATCAGATATTATTACTTTAAAAAACATTTATTTAGATATTTTAAAAAATTATTTTAAGTAAATAATTGTTTATATTTGCTTTTTATGTTACAATTTAACTAACGAGGGGATATTAATTTTATTAAATAAGACTATGAAAAAAGAAACAAAAAAAGACAATATGTCTAAAAAATGTTGTAAAAAAATGATGATTTACTGGATAATCAGTTTATTTATTGTTGGAATAGTGTTTTTTAAATTAGGATGTTATTTTAGCTTAAATTATGCAGAAAAACTCTACCCTGATATTAGAGAAGAGATGAAAATGCATTGGCAACAAGAAAAAAATAAAAAATAAGAAAGCCCTACCTAATGAAACTAATTATAAAACATATAATAGTAACCGCATCAAGAGACTGGCTTTTTTTAAGTCTTTTTATAATGCTATTAATTTGTCTTACTCTTTCTTTTTTTTTGGGAAATGTTGCTCTTTCTGAACAAGAGCATATGAAAATGGTTTTTTTGGCAGGAAGTAGTAGGATATTTTTAATTATAGGAGTTATTTTATTTATTTGTTTTTCTATAAAAAGATCTTTTGAAAATAAAGAAATAGATTTTATTATTTCTAGACCAATTAGTAGAGTTAGTTTTTTATTTTCTTATTTTATTGCATTCTCTTTGTTATGTTTAATACTAGTTTTGCCTTTACAGTTTTTTATTTATTTATTTTTTCAGCCTAATTTATTGGGTTTTTTAAGTTGGGGATTATCTTTGTTTTTAGAATTAGTTATTATTGCTAGTTTTGCAATTTTTAGTTCATTAATTCTAAAAACTGCTCTTGCTAGTGTGTTATCTTGTTTTGCTTTTTATTTTATTTCTAGAATTATGGGTTTTGCTGTATCTTCTATCATCATCCCTGCAAATTTTTCTAATGTGGATGGAATTTTGGCAACTATTTTAAAATTATTATCTTCATTGTTACCTAGATTAGATTTATTTACTCAAAACAAGTGGTTAGTTTATGGCGATATAAATATTAGCAACATTTATTTAATTGTTATTTATGCCGTTATTTATGTTGCCTTATTATTATTAATGTCAATTTTTGATTTTAAAAGGAAGCAGTTTTAATGAAACACTTTGTAAGAGAAGATATTTTTATCAAAGTTTTTCTTATATTAATATTATTTGCACAAATTTTTATTTGGTCAAAAACTAATCATATCAAACCAGATATGATTATTGTACCAAAAGTTATTAGCAAAAATACGGCAAAAATTATTTCTTTGGGAGATGAACAGTTTTATTTTAGATATTTAACTTTTAGATTACAAATCATAGGAGATAGTTGGGGTAGATGGACTGCTTTAAAGAAATATGACTATCAAGAACTAGCAAAATGGTTTTATTTGCTTGATCAATTTGATCATCAATCAAACTTTGTTCCATCTATTGCCAGCTATTACTATTCACAAACACAAAATAAAAAAGATAATATTTATATTGTTAATTATTTAGTCCATCATTCAGAAAAAGATTTAGCAAATAAATGGTGGTGGTTAACTCAAGCCGTTTATATTGCAAATCATAAATTAAACGACAAAAAACTAGCCTTAGAGATTGCTTATAAATTAAAAAATATGCCCATGAAAATAAAAACTCCTTTATGGGTTAGACAAATGCCCGCTTTTTTACACGAGCAATTAGGCGAATATGATGCTGCTCAAAAAATTATTGTTGAGATTCTAGAAAATTGGCAAAATTTTACTGAAGGTGAGTTAAATTTTATGGAATATTTTTTAAATGAAAGGTTAAAAAATCCTAATTTTTTTAAAGATGTAAAAGATTTAATAAAAAGTAGGAGAGCTAACTCTTTATAAATATTTAAGCAAATTATCTATTTTATTATTATTTACTATTTTTTTTAAATTTTTTTCTAGCACTTCTCTTGCTGATTTATTCACAATTAAGTTTTTGAAAATCTTTTGTATTTTTTCTTTTTGGTATTTTTTCTCTTCTAATAAAATCGTTGCATCATTATCACTTAAAAATTTAGCATTTTGTAATTGATGATTATCGCTACTATAAATATATGGAATTAAAATTGAGGCTTTGTTAAAGAAAATTATTTCTGCCATAGATGATGCTCCTGACCTAGCAATTACTAAATCTGCTTCAAAAATTCTTTTTTCCATATCATTAAAATAATCTTTTACCACATAATTTATCTTGGTTTTTTTTAATATATCTGTTGTCTTATCACAAAATTCAGATCTTGCCTGCACAGTTAAATTTATTTTCTCAAAAATTTTTTTATCTAAAGAAGTAATTAAATCAAGAGTTATATCTGTAACAAATTTTGCTCCTTGAGAACCTCCTAAAGATACAATATTTATTGATTTAGAGCTAGATGCTTTATATTTGCTCTTGATAAAATTACCAGTATAAATAATTTTTTTCTTAAATTTATCAGATTTTTTTAGCTTAGGAAAATTACAAGCAATATATTTTGCAAATTTTGCAAAAAACAAATTAGACCTTCCTATAACTGAATTTTGCTCGTGTAGAATTAGAATTTTAAAGCATAATATTGCAGCAATATTACTGCTAATTCCTGTATAACCACCAAAACTGATAACTTTATTAATTCTATTAAAAAAGATGGTATTATTAGTTTTTAGAATATTAATTAATAAATAAAATAAAAATTCTATAAATTTACTAGGTTTTTTAGAAAAAGGAGCTGCTTTTAAAATATGTATTTTGTAAGGCAAATCTTTAGGTAAATATTTTTTACAACGATCATCTGTGATAAAGGTAATTTTATATTTTTCCTTATGTAATATTTTAGCAAGGTTAAGTGCAGGTGATAAATGCCCACCAGTTCCACCAGCTGATAACAAAATATTTTTCATTAGTTTTTTTAATTAAGTTTGTTTTATACTATTTTAGCTTTATAATTGACCTATAGCCAAAAAGATATTTAGTAGAAATTGTTTTTTTTAATTATTTGTTAGCCATAGCTATAGCTAACAGATTATTAAAAAAAGCAATTTATGCTGAGCAGATTGAAGGCTATAGGTCAATTATAAAACTAAAATAGTATTAGTATATTTAAAAACCTTTTATAGTAAAAAATTTTCCAGTTAACTCAAATCCTTGATTTTCATAAAATTTATGAGCTCTTTTATTTTCGACATACACAACTAAAGTAATTCTTCTTATTTTGTGTTTTTTTGCATATGATTTTATATAATCAACAAATTGTTGCCCTAATCCCTTAGATCTATATTCTTTTTTTATAAAAAAATTATCTAATTCTAAATATGAACCACACCAAAAACGATAATTTTTCCAAACACCTACATAACCAATAATATTTTCTTTTTCATCTAAACCAAGAAGAATCTGATAACCTAAAGATTTCATATAATCTATTTTTTCTAAAAAATTGCTGTAATCTATACCAAAAGAACAAAAATCCCAAAAATCTTTATTTTCTTGAACAACTAAATCAAAAAACTCTTTATAAAATCTTTTTTCTATTTTTTTTATTATCATTTTTTTTTGAAAAATAAACTGTGTTAATATAAAGTGCAATTATAATAAACAGTGAGCTAATAATTTGTTGCATTGTCATTGTTTCATCCAATATTAGAAAACATAAAAATATTGTAACAACGGGACCTGTACTATTGAGCAAAGCAAATTTAGTAGCTCCTATTAATTTTATTCCTTCACTTATTAATAAAAGTGGTAAAAATTAGAAAATATAGACATAGTAATAATTATTAGCCAAGCTAAATTTGAAATAGTGTTTATTTGCTCGAATGAAGAGGTTAAGAAAAATGTATATTCATTAATATACAAGAAAAGCTAATTGCATATCCTCTAAATAATATACTGCCTATTTCTTTGCTAGTTTGTTGATTGATAATCAGGTAAATTGCATAACTAATTGCTGCAAAAAAAGCAAAGTAAATAAAAAACGAAAATATAGCAAATAAGCAACTGATATATTCTCACTATAAGCAAATTTAACCAAAACTGATCTAACCGATAGTAATAATGTGGCAATTAATATGAGAATTATACCTTTAGAAGAATCTTTTGAGATACATCCAATAATTGTTAATTATATTTTATTCTAACTCTGCTGCAATGTTGTATTTTTTATATTTTATCAAAGTTATTTTTACTCCCAAAATCATCAAAATACTACCAATAACCATTATTTGTGTAAGAGGTTCATTTAATATAAGTACTCCACTAAAAACTCCAAAAATAGGAACTAACAACATTAGAAATATAATTTTATTAATAATATAATTTGTAATTAAATATCCCCAAATACCATGAGCAATTATTGAAGCAAATATTGCTGTGTATAAAAGTGCTAACCAATGTTTAAAAGATGTATCTTTTAAAATTTGTAAATGATTATCTTCAAAAATAATGGATAAGATGATTGTGATGAAAAATGAAAAGAATGAAATCCAAGTAACTAAAGCTAGTGCAGATTTTGAATTTATTTTTTTTAACCAAATGCAATATAAACCCCAACAAAAGCCTGATAATATTATTAAAAAAAATGCTAGCTTATTATCAATTGAGTTTGGAGTCTGTGCCAGCAATATAGTTCCTATAATGGCAAGAATCATACCAATATATTTTAAAGCATTAGGTTTTTTCTTTAAAAAACAAAAAAGCAAGTAATATAGTAAACGGAACTCCTATTTGAGTTACTACAACTCCAATAGATGCACTAATTCCTATATAAAGAGCAAAATACATAAATCCTAAATGACCTAATCCAAAAAATAATGAGACTATTACAATTTGTTTTATAGGTATAGGTGGCTTAGGGTAAAATGGAAATAAAATAATAAAGGCTATAAAGAATCTTATAGATAAGGCAAGAAAAGGAGGAAAATTAGTTAAAGCAATTTTTGAGATTGTAAAATTAAATCCCCAAATACTTACAGAAATTAATGCCAACACTACAAGTAATATGGGATATTTTTTGATTAATGAGTTATTCATAATTAATTTTTCCTTATTCTGTTGAAGAAAGATATAATAATTTTGAATTTATTCAAGTTTTTTAATATTTATTTTCTTTAACAACACAAAAAAAAGAGTAATTTTTGTTACAAATTCTATTTTTTCTATAATTAGAATTGTTGCCTGCAAGGGGTAACAGTTTCCTCGAGCATAATTGCTATTATGAAATAGCCCTACCCCTTTACTTTGTGATAGAAAAATAGTGTTAGAAAAAAAATAGCTAAGAAGTTTTAGCTAGGGATAATAAGTAAATATTTATTTTGATGACAATTAGGAGTAGTGGGAAGATAAATTTTGTGTCAATATATTGGAATATTATAGATCTAGTCTATAAACCAATATATTAGTCGGAGGTAATCCAGCCACAGGTTCCCCTACAGCTACCTTGTTACGACTTAACCCCAGTCGCTGACCCTACCGTGGACGGTTGCCTCCTATAAATAGGTTAGCTCACCGGCTTCGGGTAAAATCAACTCCCATGGCTTGACGGGCAGTGTGTACAAGACCCGGGAACGTATTCACCGTGGCATGCTGATCCACGATTACTAGCGATTCCAACTTCATGGACTCGAGTTGCAGAGTCCAATCCGAACTGGGACGATTTTTAGAGATTAGCTTTACTTCGCAGTATAGCAACTCTCTGTGATCGCCATTGTAGCACGTGTGTAGCCCAACTCGTAAGGGCCATGATGACTTGACATCGTCCTCTCCTTCCTCTAGTTTATCACTAGCAGTCTCCTTATAGTTCCCAGCATAACCTGTTGGCAAATAAGGACGAGGGTTGCGCTCGTTACGGGACTTAACCCAACATCTCACGACACGAGCTGACGACAGCCATGCAACACCTGTGATAGACCCAGCCTAACTGAAACAAACTATCTCTAGTAAGTATAGTCTACCATTTCAAGAGTTGGTAAGGTTCTTCGCGTAACATCGAATTAAACCACATGCTCCACCGCTTGTGCGGGTCCCCGTCAATTCCTTTGAGTTTTAGCCTTGCGGCCGTACTCCCCAGGCGGAGTGCTTAATGCGTTAGCTTCAACACTGAATAAAAATCCAATATTTAGCACTCATCGTTTACAGTGTGGACTACCAGGGTATCTAATCCTGTTTGCTCCCCACACTTTCGCATCTCAGCGTCAATCAAGGTCCAGATAGTCGCCTTCGCCTCTGGTGTTCCTCCTAATATCTACGAATTTCACCTCTACACTAGGAATTCCACTATCCTCTACCTGATTCTAGTAAGCCAGTTTTGAAAGCAGTTCCGAGGTTGAGCCTCGGGATTTCACTTCCAACTTAACAAACCGCCTACATGCTCTTTACGCCCAGTAATTCCGAACAACGCTAGCACCCTTCGTATTACCGCGGCTGCTGGCACGAAGTTAGCCGGTGCTTCTTCTGTAGATACCGTCATTATCTTCTCTACTGAAAGAGCTTTACAACCCTAAGGCCTTCATCACTCACATGGTATTGCTGGATCAGGCTTTCGCCCATTGTCCAATATTCCCCACTGCTGCCTCCCGTAGGAGTCTGGACCGTGTCTCAGTTCCAGTGTGGCTGATCATCCTCTCAGACCAGCTATAGATCGTTGCCTTGGTAGGCCATTACCCTACCAACAAGCTAATCCAATGCAGGATTATCCAATAGCGATAAATCTTTCCCCCTTAGGGAATATACGGTATTAGCATCCATTTCTGAATGTTATTCCATACTATTGGGTAAATCCCTACATGTTCCTCACCCGTGCGCCACTAGCTGGGTTCTAGCAAGCTAGACCATACCCGTTCGACTTGCATGTGTTAAGCATACCATCAGCGTTCGTTCTGAGCCAGGATCAAACTCTCAAGTTTAATCCTTAAGATTTTTACATCTTAAATTGTTTTGACAGATCTAGTCTGTCTTTTGGAATTTACGGTTTCCCACTACTCTTAATTATTATCAAAATTATTTATTTGAAACAATTTTATTTAATTAATTGTAATTAAAAAACATTATTTATATTTACTTATATCAAAGAACTTTCCTTGTAATTTTAACAATAGTTGCAACAAGGAGAGCTATTTATAACTAGGCTATAACTAATAGTCAAACTTTTTTTATAAAATCATTGTTTTTTTATCAGGGATGTTTGATGCAGGTTGATTGATGTGATAAAAAACCCTAAAAATAAGGGAATTATATACATAAATCCACAAAATAATATAGCTGATTAATAATATTAAATTATTGAATAAAAATTATAGAATGGTAATATTAAAAATATTGATTTGTAGTATGATTAATAAAAGACTAACTTATAAGAAATTAATAGCATAGTGAAAAACACATTATATACAGGAGATAATCTATACATATTAAATGGAATGAATAGTGAGTCTGTTGATTTGATTTATTTAGACCCTCCTTTTAATTCAAAGAGATTTTATTCTGCTCCAGTCGGAACTAAAGCAGCAGGGACTAGTTTTAAAGATATGTGGACTTGGCAAGATATAGATGAAGGATATTTAGAAAAAATGATTGTTAATTACCCTTTTATGACTAGTTATATTCAAGCAATAGAGGGTATAAGTGGTAAAGCTATGATGTCTTATGTAATATATATGACTCAAAGAATAATAGAATTACATAGAATATTAAAAGAAACGGGAAGTTTTTATTTACATTGTGATTCTACAGCTAGTCATTATTTAAAAATAATTTTAGATAGAATATTCGGTAAGGATAATTTTGTTAATAATATTAATTGGTGTTATAATACACAAGGAAAGCCAAAAAAAGGATTTGCTAAAAAACATGATGATATTTTATTTTATGTTAAAAACAAAAAATTATTTATATTTAATAAGATAACTATAGCACCAAATGACATTGCAAGATATAACAAAACAGAAAAAGATACAGGTAAAAAATATCAAATAGATGGTAAGGGGTATAAGTATTATTTAGACAAGGGAAGATATTGTCCTGATTATTGGGATATACCAGCTTTAACTAGCAATAGCAAAGAAAGAACAGGATACCCAACTCAAAAACCATTGTCATTATTACATAGAATTATAAAAGCAAGTAGTAATGAAAGGGACGTTGTATTAGACCCTTTTTGTGGTTGTGCAACAACTTGTGTTGCTTCACAGCAATTAAATAGACAATGGATAGGGATTGATATTGAAAAAAAAGCAACAGAAATTTTAATTGATAGATTAAGCGATGATGCTGGTTTATTTAGTGATTTTATCCATAGAACAGATATACCAGAAAGAACTGATATAAAAAAAGAAGCTATAACCAAAACAATAAAAGAAAAGCTATTTAAAGAGCAAAAAGGAGTATGTAATGGTTGTAATGTTACAATTGATCTATGGCATTTTGAGGTTGACCATATTATACCAAAATCAAAAGGAGGGGGAGATTATTATAATAATTATCAATTATTATGTGGTAATTGTAATAGAACAAAAGGTAATAGACCTATGGAGTATCTTAATATGAAAATCAAAGCAAGAGATGAACTTATGAAAAACAAAATAACATTTGGAGGTTAATAAACTGATGTTAAACAAACCTATAAAAGAAAAAGATTTAAAAAAATGTATTAATGATGTATTCTTTAATAAAAAGAATACAGATAATAAGGTTGATTATATAAATAAAAAACCTACTCAAAAAGAATTAAATACTAAGTTTAAAATTAAGGGGAAATAATAATTTTGTGGATTTATGTATATAATTCCCAAAAATAATTACTACCCCACAAACAGCAACAATTCTAATTATGGAAAAAGAGGTAGCCGTTTTTCTTGTTATGACACAGTCTGCAAGGGGGGAGCAGTTGCTCCGAGCTTTTCTTTGAATTTACTAAAACTCGCTATAGCCCTATTATAATCAATTTTGTTTTAGCATATAAGTAATTCTTTCAAATGAGACAGGACCTCTGATATGAGAAATTATTGTGTTATCTTTAGAAAGCAAAAAAGTTTCTGGAACTCCTATGATTCTAAAAACCTGTTTGCTTTTTTTACCAGTTCTATCCATAGCAATGATTTTGTAAGGATTACCGTTAATTTTTAGCCACTCCTCAACCGATATCTGGTTATTTTTCCAAGCAATGCCAATAATTTCAAGATTCTTAATGTTTGATAATTTTAATAAAGTTTTATGCTCTTCGTAACAAGTTTTGCACCAGCTAGCAAAAAAATTGATTAACTTATATTTTGAATTTGATAATTGTTCACTGTTAAAAACCTTATTTTCTTCTCCAAGCAAAGGCAAAACTAATGCAGGTGCTTTTTTTCCTGCCAAATAGCCCATCTCAACTCTCTTCTCTTTATTAAAAAGATTACTAAATAAGAAAAATAATAATATTACAGATGCTAATAATGTTATTGTAGTATTTTTCATTTTCTATTTTTTCTTTTAAAAATTATAACATAAGTAACGATACAAATAATAACAAAAATTAGTAATACTATTGAAATAATAAAAAGATTTTCTTTTAAAAACACTTCATTATGAGCGAACAACATTCCTGTAATGGTTAGAATTATCATCCAAATTCCACTTCCTAATGCAGTAAAAAAAATAAATTTGTTTAAATTCATTGATGCAATTCCTGCTGGAAAAGATATATATTGTCTAATTCCAGGAATTAATCTTCCAGTAAAGGTTGAAATTGCTCCATGAGTATTAAAAAATTTTTGCATCTTATCTAATTCTTTGTTTTTTAAGAAAAAATATTTACCAAATTTTTTTAAAAATTTATACCCTAAAGTTTTTGCAATATAATAATTTACTAAACCACCTGCAATACTTCCCAAAACACCAGCTGATACCACCAAAACAAATGACAATTCTCCTTTGCTAACTAAATAACCAGCAGGAATCATTACCACTTCACTAGGAAATGGTATAAAGCTACTTTCTAGCATCATTAAAAGAAAAATTATAGGGTAATTATATGTTGCAATTATATCATTAACATTTCCTATTATAGAGAAAAATATGTCTTCAATCATTTTTTTTAAATATGTAATTATAAAAAAATTATATTATCATTAAAGCTTAAAAATAATAGATTTTTTTGATTTTTTTTCTTATGCACATATATAATGTTATTTTACCTATAAAACTAAACCAAATTTTTTCTTATTTAAGTCAAGAAAACTTAGAGATTGGGGATATTGTGCTAGTTCCTTTTGGCAGAATGAAAAAAACAGCTATTATTTGGCAAATAGTAAATTCTACTAATATTAAAAAATTAAAAGAAATAAAAAAAACAATATCTAAAAGAAAATATAATAAAAATTATCTTAAATTTATCAAAAGATTTGCTGATTATAATTTAATTTCTTTGGGACAAGTTGCAGATTTGATTTTACCTAATCAAAAAATATTAGATTATTTTTTAGAAAAAAATTATTATTACATCAAAAACAAAAATCTAACTCTTACCAAACAAAGGAAACTCTTGCTTGATTATTTAAATATAGAAAAAGAGGAAGAAAATATTATTAATGATTTAAAAACAAGCAAAACTTATTTACAAGCACAAATAAAAGCTGGATTCTTGCAAAAAACTGCAAAAGAAACTTTTTCTGATGTTAGTAAAGAATATATTTTGAATCAAGATATCAGTCTATCGGCTGAACAAGAAAAAGTTTTTTTTCAAATCAAAGAAAATTTAAAAAGCTTTTCAGTTAGCTTGATAAATGGAGTTACTGGAAGTGGAAAAACAGAAATATATTTTAGATTAATTGCAGAAGTTTTAGAAAAACAAACAGAAGATTCACAAATTCTAATTCTAGTTCCTGAAATATTACTCACCAAGCAATTATTAGATAAATTCCAAAAAAGATTTGCTCAAAAACCTTTTTTGTGGCATTCTGCAACTCCTATTGCTAATAAAAAGAAAATCTGGTATAATCTAAAAAATGAAAAAATAATTATTGGTACTAGATCCTCCCTATTTCTACCATTTCACAATTTAAAATTAATTATTTTAGATGAGGAACACGACAATTCTTACAAGCAAGAAGATATTGTTTCTTATAATGCAAGAGATATGGCCGTGTTAAAAGGATATATTGAAAATATTCCTATTATTTTAGGCACCGCAACCCCTTCATTAGAAACAATTTTAAATATCAAACAAGGAAAATATAAAGAATATTTTTTGAAAAACAGATATGGGCAAGCAGAACTTCCTGAAATTAATATCATAGATCTAAAAAAAGAATTTGCTTTAGTTCAAGACAAAAATAAACAAATTATTACAGAAAGATTAAAAGATGAAATTAGAAAAACTCTTTTTAAAAAAGAGCAAGTTTTATTATTTTTAAATAGAAAAGGCTATGCACCATTAAATATTTGTCTTGGCTGTGGCTATAAGTATCAATGTAATAATTGCCAAATTTTTTTGGTAGCATATAAAAGCAGAAACATTTTAACTTGTCATCATTGTGATTATACTATTTCTACAGAAAAAAACTGCCCATCTTGCAAAGAAGAAACAAAAATATTAAATATTGGTTTTGGGGTAGAAAAATTGCAAGAAACCATAAAAAAGAATTTTGTAAATAGCAATATTGCAGTTTTAACTGCAGAAAAAAGCAAAGAAGAATTAAAACAATCTTTTCAAGATATAGAAGATAATAAAATTGATATAATAATTGGCACTCAAATCTTAAGTAAAGGTCATCACTTCAAAAACCTAACCTTGGTTGGAGTGATTGATGCAGATATATCAGATAGCACGGATATTAGAGCAAATGAGAAAATGTTTCAATTAATTCAGCAAATATCAGGTAGAGCTGGCAGAGAGCAGAAAAAAGGCAGAATCTTTTTGCAAAGCCTAAACCCAGATGTAGCTTTTTTGCAAGCAATCAAAAATTATGATATAGATAATTTTTATCAATTAGAAATAAATAGCAGAAAAAAATTTAACCTACCTCCATACAGCAAATTTGTGGCTATAATTGTTTCTCACAAGCAAAAAAATATTGCAGAAGAAACAGCAAATGATTTAGCAAACTATTTTAAGAACTGGCAAGAAGTAAAAGTTTTAGGGGTGATTAAAGCACCATTATTTTTTTTAAGAAATCATTATAGATTTCGTATTTTATTAAAATTAGAAAAAAAACACAATATCAAAACTGTTTTTGATCCTATTTTTGATGAAATCTTAAAAAATAAAGCAAAAATAAAAATAGATGTTGACCCGATGAATTTTTTGTAGAGTGTAAGTGGAGAAGTTGCACAATTTTATTTCGTTTGTTATATATTCCTCTATGATATAACATTTAAATCAATATATTTCTATCTGTGCTATTTTGAGTTAAAAATACCAAAGAAGAGTATTTAAATTACAGAAAGGGGCTTAAAAAACTACCTTCCCCCTTCTGCCTTTCAAGTTGCAGATATATTTTTTTTAATCTATCCACAAAACCATCAAATTGTTTAAAATTATATATTTTTTCCTGATTATTAAAATCTCCTGATGTGGCATAGCTGATGTTAAGAGAAATGTTCTTTATTTTTTTTTGAGTTTTGTAATAACCATAAAAACTATAAGCACCATTCATTCTAATAGTTCTTTTGGAAAGGTTAATTATGCCTTGGCAGATTCCTTGAACACCATTAGATTTTAGATTTATATTATTGAAAATAATATTACCTTTTGTAATATTAAATTTCTGCTCTTTTGCTCTAAATATAGTTCTTCCTTGAGTGATTAATTCTTTGCTAGGTGTTTTGAAAGCATTTCTTGGATCTTTATTTAATTTTACAATTTCTTTGGAAAGCTTTTTTATGGTTAAATTATCTATAACTAACTTAGTTAAATTAAATGTATTTTTAGCTTCAATATTTCTTACCAAAACATTTGTAGTGTTACCATAGCTTGTTAGGTTTCCTATTAAATTACCATTAATTTGCAAATTTTTTGTTTTAATAAAATTACTAATCAATTTCTCAAATGCAATATTAGTGAATTTATAAGTTAAGTTCAATGTTGGTAAATCATCTAAAATAAAATCTCCTGTTATATTAAAAATTCCCCTACCAAAGGCAGAATTGAATTTTTTTATCCTCAAGGCTTGATTATTGATAGAAAAATCTAAATTCGTTTTTTTTAATTCTAAATTATCATATTTTAATTTATTTATTCTACTAGTAAATTTCATATTCATATTTTTGAAATTTGGAATATTAACCAATTCTCTTGACCATTTATCTCGATTTTTATTTTTATCTTGCAAAAAAGAAAGATTCATTTTTCTAGCATTGATATTCATAATAACATTAGGCCTTTCTGACTTTATGTCTATTATGCCATTAGCATCAAAATCATTGTTTTTTGATAAGAACTCTACTTTATCTATATTAAAATACCGATGCCTTACTCTTCCAGAAACAAAAATTTTTTCAAATAATTCTTGATTATAAAGAGAATCAACAAACTTTATATTATATGATATATTGCTATATAAATCTCTTAACCAAAATACTTCTTTTAACAAACTTGTATCATCTTCTCTATTTGATAATTTATCATAAACATAATTTATAATGTTCTTGTTAGTTTTGTTATCTTTTAATAAGAAATCATCAAAATCAAAACTCTTTATTAAAAATGAACTAGTAATTCTTTTTGTTTTCTTAGTTAAATCTGTTGACATTTCACCTGATATTTCACTGCTAGGTAACTTTAATAAAATATTATAAATTTTAAAATGATCTTCCGCTAATTCAAAATTAGCAGTATTCTCATAAGCTATTTTCTTGGTATTAGAAAATTCTATTTTCTTATGATATATTTTATTTAATATATTTATAATGTTACTTCCTTTTGAAATTATTTTTCCTATAAAACTGTGTTGCTCACCAGTTTTTTTTAATATCCCTGTAATATTAGTTTTATCTTCTCCTGTAATACTAAAATTAAAACTCTCAACACTAATTATTTTTTTAGTGTTGAGTTTACTTTTCATAGATAATGGACCAATTGCTTTTGATTGATAAATAAGTTGTTTTATATTTCCTTCAAAGAGAATATCATTGGTTAAATCACCTAACGAAAATATACTATTAAATTTTTTATCTTTACTAGCAATAATTGCAGCTTCTTTTGTTTTAGAAGTTAAAATTTCATCTATACTCAAACTATCTAAATTAAATTTTATCTCTCTTTCTCCTGATTTTAAAAACTCTCCTTGAAAATTCCCTGCTACAACATCACCTTTGATCAAGCCATTACTAATTATTAGTTTATCTTTTTCTTGTTTGAAATCAAAAGAGCTATTGAAGAAATATTTACTATTATCTGGATAAAAATACCATATATTTTGCAAATTATTAAAAATGAATTTTTTTATATTTTTACTTTCTATCTCTACATTTCCAGAAATTTCTTTATCTTGAGCATTATAATTAACATCAAAAAACATTTTTGCACTAACCATCGTCAAATCTCCTTTTATAATAAAATTCCTATTTAGAATAAAAATTATATTTGAATTTAATGAATATTTTTTATCTTCTAAAAAAAAACTACCTTTTATAACCAAGCTTTGACTAGTAGAAAAATTATCATCTAATTTTAAATTTATTTTTTGATATAATTTGGTTATTTTTCTGTCAACAGACAATTGTTTAATTTTTGCATCCACAAGATTCACACTATATGGAACATTAATTCTAGTTTTTTTCTCAGAATCAGGAGTTTCTGTTACCTCAGCATCTAATTGATACAATGAAACATTATAAATATTTGTTTTACCAAAAAGAAGCCCTATCAAAGAAACACCAAAAACTGCTTTTTTTGCCTTACCAGTAATTTTATAGTTTTTTATTTGATGTTCGTGAAAGTTTATATCTTCTACGATCAATTTAGCTCTAGGAAATGTTTTTAAACTAATATTACCATTGATGGTATTTTTATCATCTATTTTTTGAAAAATTTTTGCTTCTATCTCCTTTTTATCAATTGACAAATAAGACGATAAAATCAAAAATGGAGAAGCAAAAAATATTAAAGATAATATTATTATAAAAAGAGACTTTTTTTTTAGCAATTTATCAACAATAAGTTTATACTAAAACAAAATTGTTTTGGTATAGTAATAATACTAACCTTTGTAAATAATTTTTTCTCTTTAGTAAATATTTATTTTATATTTTATAAAAAATGACTTTAAACAAAACACAAGAACAAGCCGTCCAGCATAAGCAAGGAGCTTTACTAATTCTAGCAGGAGCAGGAACTGGAAAAACTAGAGTATTGACTCATAGAATTGCAAAATTGATTGAAGATCAAGATGCTTATGCTTCTCAAATTCTAGCAGTTACCTTTACTAATAAGGCCTCAAAAGAGATGAAAAGCAGAATATTTGATTTATTGGGATATGAGTCCCCTGAGATGTTCACAGGAACTTTTCATTCTATTTCGGCTAGAATTTTTAGAAAACACTCAAATTATCTTGGTTTTTCTAATGATTTTAACATTGTCAATCAAGATGATGCCCTTAGATTAGTAAAAAGAATTTTGACTGAAAACAAAATTACAGACAAAATAAATTATAAAGCAATTTTGCATAAAATATCTTTTTGGAAAGATAAAAACATCTTACCTAGTCAAGATTATCTACTAACTGACAAAAATGATTTTTATGATGTTAGCTAATTATGTTTATGCAACCTATCAAGAAGAATTAAAAGCCTCAAACTCTTTAGATTTTGGTGATTTAATTCTCTACACCATAAAATTATTAAAAGAAAACAAAGATTTGCAAGAATATTACAGCAAAAAATTTAAATATATTTTAGTAGATGAATATCAGGATATTAACACAGCTCAATATTTATGGTTAAAATTGTTTTGCTTAAATCATAGTAATATTTGTTGTGTTGGAGATGATGATCAATCAATCTATTCCTTTCGTGGAGCTGAAGTAGAAAACATATTAAGATTTGAACAAGATTTTCCTAAAGCAACAATAATTAAATTAGAAGAAAATTATCGCTCTACCCAACATATTCTAAACACCGCAAATCATCTTATCTCACACAATAAAAACAGGCATAAAAAAAGCCTTTTTACCTCTCAAAATCAGGGTAGAAAAGTGCAAATCAGATCAAATTTTGATGATAACAAAGAAGCATATAACATTTGTAAAGAAATCAAAAATCTATCAGGCTCTTTGAAAGAGGTAGCTATTTTAGTAAGAGCATCTCATCAAACTAGAACAATTGAAGAGAATTTAATAAATTCAGCCATTCCTTATCAAGTAATAGGTGGAATGAAGTTTTATGATCGTAAAGAAATTAGAGACATTATTTCTTATTTAAGAATAATTCATTCTAAAAATGATATTTTAGCATTTGAAAGAATAATTAACATTCCTAAAAGAGGAATTGGATCAGTTGCTTTTAGCAAAATAAACAATTTAACAAAAACAGAGAACATCTCTTTTTTAACTGCCATAAAAACTGCCATAGTAAATAATGTTGTTAACAAAACCACTGCTCAACATTTAGATAAATTTGTCAAATTATTAGCAAATACCAAAGCTCATTTAGTTACTCATTCCCTAGAGGAGGCTTGTAAATATTTAATAGAAAATTCTGGTTATCAAGAAATGCTTAAAACTAGCAAAGAAAGTAATGCAGAATCTAGATTAGAAAATTTACAAGAATTTATCAGGGCAATTGGTGAATTTGATGATTTAACCAGCTTTTTAGATTATGTTAGTTTGATTAATGAAACTCAAAATAATGATAATATTGATAAAGTTAATATCTTAACCCTACATTCTGCTAAAGGCTTAGAATTTGACAATGTATTTTTAACAGGTTGGGAAGAAGGTTTATTTCCTAATCAAAGGGCATTGGATGAGCAGGGAGAAAATGGCCTTGAAGAAGAAAGAAGGCTTGCTTATGTAGGAATTACTCGTGCAAAACAAAATTTATATATTTCATATACAGAAAATAGAAGATTATATAATAAATGGCAATCAAGAGCTCCCTCTATGTTTTTAAAAGAATTACCTAGTGAAACTACAAAAATAATAGAGTATAAAAAAACTAGTCATTTTAATTATTATTATCAAAAACCAAAAAAAAGATACTTCTAGCAAGGTAAATAATTTTAGTTCAGGAAAAACAATAGAGCATAAAAATTTTGGCATAGGTACTATAAAATCTTCAATCGGAGATGTGTTAGAAGTCCAGTTTGATTTCAGGAAAAACAAGATATGTAACTGCAAATAGTTTAGTAAAATAGTGATTTTAAATTTCTGTTAGTAAATAAAGACCTACTTGACAAAGTCCTTTAAAAATGATACAATAGCATTATTAACAAGTTATAAATTTGAATTTAACTTAAGAATTACAAGAATATACAAGCTAAAAATAATTTTGAGTATTTGTTTTTTCTTACCTTAAATGATCTTAATTATTATGTTTAATATAAATTTAGGATCTTAAATTATAATAAAATTTAATATGGTATAAGCATTATGGCAACAAAAGAAAAAAAAATATCCCCCTTTACATAAAAGTAGGGATTTTCTCATTACCTATTGCTACATTCCTCCTTTCTTTCTTTGTACTATCTCTTCCTATTATCACTACAATACCTGTTGTTTCAGGAGTTGCAATAGCAACCCTAGCTCTTTCTTGGGCTTATGAAAATAATTATTTTCCTGATGTATGTATCCTACAAAAACAGAAGGTAAAGAAAACAGAAAAAACAATAGGAGCAACAGAAGCAGGAGTAGCAGGAGCTCCAACAGGTACAACAAAATGTTACAAACAATAACAGCAACAGAAGACCCAACAAAAACACAAATGTTAATGAAGAACTACAAAACATCTAAATGATGTTACAGCTGAACTAAATAATTGTAAAAAATGTGCAAGATACTATGAATATAATAACCTAAAGAATCAAATACCGTCTATAATATACAATACCTTAATAACAGAGAAAATAAATACATTTTGCGAACGAGTGCAATAAAAAAACAAACGATCAAAGAACAGAGATAGAGCAATCAGTACTAGAAGCAAAGGCAAAAAAAACTTTTAAACAATATATTAGAGCAGACACAAGAGAAAGGATCTCTTTTCATAGATGAATTAATACATAAGCATCCAACTTTAATACAAGGACTAGTTATTCAAAAAAGTAATATAGATAAAATAAACTTAATTCACCATGCTATCATTAACCCCTCCACTCAACAACAAACAGCCACAGCTGACCAAAACAACAAGAATAAAGATGGAAAATAAAATCCATTGATAAATAAATTTAATCACTATATAAAAATAATAGCATCAACTATTTAATCAAATAATATGAAAGAAAGAATTGCTATTTGTCTAGGTTATAGACTCCTATGGGAAAAATGGGAGGAAATTTATCAAAAATATCTGCAGATGTTTTGGGGAGCTTTATTACTAGAGAAGTTTTTAGTAAATATCAAGATTACAGCTCAGAATTAGATGAAGTTATATGTCGGAAATGTATCTCAAACCTGCTGATTCTGCCAATATTGCAAGAGTTATTGCTTTGAGAGCAGGTATTGATCAAAAATCCCAGCCTATACAGTTCATAAGAAATTGTGCTTCTGGGATGGAAGCTGTAACTTCTGGAGTCTGCAAAATTTTATCAGGAAAATCAGAGGTTATTTTAGCAGCTGGAGTGGAATCTATGAGCAATCTTCCTTTTTTATTTTCTAATCAAAGCCAAAGATTTTTTGAAAGTCTAGCTTATAGCAGAACTATTTCTCAAAAACTAAGAAATCTACTAAAATTCAAATTTAATTTTATAGCTCCAGTAATTGCCTTAAAATGTGGCTTAACAGATCCAATTTGTAATATGATTATGGGAGATACGGCAGAATTGCTTGCTAAAGAATTTAATATCACTAGAGAAGAACAGGATAAATTTGCTTGTTTAAGTCATAATAGAGCAGAAAAAAGCTACTAAGAAAGGAATTTTTGGCAGAAGAATTATTCCATATCCTGTAAAAAACAAAATGATAGAAACAGATCAGGGCATTAGAAATGGTCAAAATAATATGGCTTTGGCTAAATTAAAACCATTTTTTGATCGAAAAAACGGCACAGTAACAGCAGGTAATTTCATCACAAATCACAGATGCTGCAGGAGCCTTAATTATGATGGAGAAGAAAAAAAGCAAAAATCATTAGGTTTGAAACCTTTAGGATATGTTAAAGATTTTTGTTATATGGGTTTAGAAGGTGAAAGAATGGGCTTGGGACCTGCTTATACCATTGCTAATTTATTATTAAAACATAAAAAAATCTATCAAAAGATATAGATTTATTTGAAATTAACGAGGCTTTTGCTAGTCAAACAATTGCTTGCACCAAAGCTCTAAATAGTGCAGAATTTTGCAAAAATAAATTAGGCTTAAAAGCTAAATTAGGCTTAATTCCAAGTAGCAAACTAAATGTCAATGGTGGAGCAATATCATTAGGTCATCCAGTTGGAATGAGTGGTATTAGATTAATTATCACTTTACTTAGAGAATTAAAAAGACAAAATAAACAAACAGGAATAGCATCTTTATGTGTAGGAGGAGGACAAGGAGGAGCTTGTTTATTGGAGGTAAATTAATACTATATCAGTTATTAATTGACCTTATAGCCAAAAAAGATGTTTAGTAGAAATTGTTTTTTTAATAATCTGTTAGCCATAGCTAACAGATTATTAAAAAAAACAATTTATGCTGAGCAGATTGAAAGCTATAGGTCAATTATAAAAACTAAAATAGTATTAGAAAGCAACTCCACAAAATATCATCCCTACGAAAGCAGGAAGTAAACACAAATTGTAATCTTATTAGGACTTTGCTTCACTTTTTGCTATGCAAAGTGAAGCCCCCACCAAAACTATTATATAGTTTTAGCTCCCCCTCAAGGGGGGGAGCTATTACCATGAGCCTTTTTTTCTATTCTTTCATAATTAGAATTATCTGACAAGAGGGGCGGTAGCTCCTAGCTTTCTTTAAATTTAAAATTACATAACCACACCAGCCCTTGCTTCGGTGAGGAATCTCGTTGTCAAGAGGACAATAACTGCTGATAAAACCCCGCTTACAATATTACTTCTACTACAAATCAGTATATCTATCAATATTGATTTTCTAACCTATCTCTCTATCAACTTGATCGTAAGTTAAATTTACTGGAGTTTCTCTTCCAAAAATAGATACAGATACAACTAAAGTTCTCTTGTCTGAATCACAAGATTCTATAATACCAGTAAAATTATTAAAAGCTCCTCCAATCTATAATTTTTACATTCTCTCCAACACTTCATATTCTGTATTATCAACCATATCAAAACTTTCATCTTCTAATCTTACCTATAATGTCTTCTGCTTCTTTTTCTTTTTAATGGTATAGGTTTTCCTGAGTTGAGAAATAAACCCTGATACTTTTGGAATAGATTTTAATTAAATGCCATAATTCATTAGTTAAATCCATATTCACCATTACATAACCTGGAAAAAGTTTCTTTTCTACTTGAATTTTCTTACCTTTTTTAATTTCTTGAACTTTTTTTGATGGAACAATTATATCTTTTATTAAATCAGACATTTTCAGCTCTTTCAGCTCTTTGAATAAAATAGACTTTTCTACAGAATATTCACAATTTGAATAAGCTTGCACAATATACCACTTGGTTGACATTTATTTTTTAATATTAATTCATTAATTATTTTTTAATTTATCCTAAAATTTTGGAAATTAAACTAGACCATAATAAATCTACTGCTAAAAAAAATATAGAAAAAAATACCGACTATCATAAAAACTGAGAAAGCCGTATTAATTAATTCTTTTTTTATTTATCCAAGTAACTTTAGAAACTTCTTTTTTTACATCAGTAAAGAAAATTTATTATTTTCATTATTTTTTTTATTATTAATTGGCAGGAGCGAGAGGAATTGAACCCCCAACCTACGGTTTTGGAGACCGGCGCTCTACCAATTGAGCTACACTCCTAAATTTTCTACTATTCTATAATTTTAACAACAACTCCAGAACCTACAGTTTTGCCTCCTTCTCTAACCGCAAATCTCATTCCTTTAGTCATCGCTACTGGATTAATTAATTCTACTGTTAAAGTTACATTATCTCCAGGCATTACCATTTCTGTTCCTGAAGGCAAATCAACACTTCCTGTTACATCTGTTGTTCTAACATAAAATTGTGGGCGATAATTATTAAAAAATGCTGTATGTCTTCCTCCCTCTTCTTTAGTCAAAACATATAATTGCGCTTCAAACTTTTTATGTGGAGTTATAGTCTTCGGCTTTGCCAATACTTGACCTCTTTGCACATCTTCTTTTTTTGTTCCTCTAAGAAGCACACCTACATTATCTCCTGCTTGACCTTGATCTAACAGCTTTCTGAACATCTCTACTCCTGTACAAATTGTTTTTTGAGTGTCTTTTAATCCTACGATTTCTATTTCTTCTCCAACTTTTACAATTCCTGTATCAATTCTACCAGTAACTACTGTTCCTCTTCCTGAGATAGAAAATACATCTTCTATTGACATCAAAAAATCTCCTTCTATTGCTCTTTTAGGTTCTGGAATATCTACATCCAAAGCTTTCATTAAAACATCTATTGATCCTTTCCCTAAATCAGTTTCTTTTCCTTCTAAGGCAGCTAAGGCACTTCCTCTTATTATTGTAATATTATCACCATCAAACTCATATTTAGATAATAACTCTCTTAATTCTATTTCTACCAACTCCAACAATTCTTCATCATCTACTTGGTCGCATTTATTCAAATATACCACTAAATTTTTTACACCTACTTGTCTTGCAAGCAAAATATGTTCTCTAGTTTGAGGCATAGGCCCGTCTGATGCTGAACATACCAAAACTCCTCCATCCATTTGAGCTGCTCCTGTTATCATATTTTTTACATAATCAGCATGTCCAGGACAATCTACATGGGCATAATGTCTTGCTTCTGTTTCATATTCAACATGGGCTGTTTGAATGGTTATTCCTCTTGCTCTTTCTTCTGGAGCTTTGTCAATTTCATCATATCCTAATTTAGATGTTCCATAATATTTTAATATTGCTGCTGTCAAAGTTGTTTTTCCATGATCTACATGCCCTATTGTTCCTACATTTATATGTGGTTTATTTCTTTGAAAAGTTTCTTTACTCATTTTATTTTTTATATAAAGTTATTTTATTCTCCTTTTAACTATTTCTTTTTTGAACTAGTTAAACATTTCAGCAGATTTAAATTTTGCAGATACAAACTTTGCAAACTTTAAATTTTGGAGCGGGTGAAGGGGATCGAACCCTCACCACTAGCTTGGAAGGCTAGAGCTCTACCATTGAGCTACACCCGCAATAAACACCAAAATATCTCAGTATTACCTCGCGAAAAGCCCTCTTTTCCAAAAAAAATGGTAGAGGGGACAGGATTCGAACCTGTGTACGTATACACGGGCAGATTTACAGTCTGCTGCCTTTAACCACTCGGCCACCCCTCCTTAAATTTCTAGCTTAATTATCTAAACATAAATCAAACACACCAAACTTTAAAAAGGAGGAGTAATATTTAAAGCATAAAAAGATAATTGTCAATTATTTTCTTATTTTTTTAAGACTAAAAAGAAAATTTCTTTAATATTTTGTAAGACAACATAACTGCACTTCTATTATTTTCAACCATTATAACTAATATTCAGCAATCTTAAACTTGATAATTGATAACTTAATCAACTAACTTTCAAAAATAAATTTATTTTTGAAAGCAAAGGAACAGCCTAAATATTATTTTTATAAAGTAAATTAACATCAAAAATATGAAGAGAAAGTTTTTAATTAGTCATCCCTAAAAAACTATAAAAAGCCTTGCAGTATAAGGGTTTAGTTGTATAATTTGCATAGTAAAAACACAAGCTTTTTACCAATAACTCTTAAAACCTTGCAAAAATGTTACACAAAACTCACCAAACAGGAAGCTAGAAATTCTTTAGTTAGGAATTATTTGGCTAGATTTAATAGAAAAACCAAAAGATTTTCCAAGTCCTTTGATATGATTTATACTAGTTTAAATCTGTTGTTCAATAAAAAATACCTTAATCTTAATTTTTATCTATAATTATGTCTCAATGCCCCGTTTCAATGTTTTTTTTATTTGACAAAGCTTCATTTTTTGTATAAGTTTAAGACTCCTTGCATAATCGTATATCGTTCTTTTATTTTTTGTGAGTGTAAAATCTTCAAAAGCGGAACATACTTAATAGTATGTGAGCATTTTTAAAATTTTATCTCACAACTCTGCTGATATTATATTATGAACTTTATAAAGCTCATAATATAATATCAGCAAATAATAAACGAGATGCGATTGTGCAGGGGGCTTAAACTTTATGCTAATAATATTTTACAATTAATTACAAAGAACAAAAAATTATGCCTCAATATGGAAACTGAAGAATTTAATCAAATTATAAGCATTTTAGATCGTATGAGTAAAAGTGTTGTATGTTCCATATATTATCAAAAAAATGATTTACACCTGCTAAGTCTCGAACAATGGACTAGATTAAATACAAAATTAAAAGAGTTAAAGAATTTAAAAACTCTATGTATGAATAATAATGGAATAGTAACAATTGATGAAAACTTTAATAATTTAAGTACATTAACAGAACTAAATTTTAGTAATAATAAAATAGTAACAATTGGCGAAAACCTTAATAAGTTAAGTAAATTAACAGATCTAAATCTTAGTGATAATGAAATAGTAACAATTGGTGAAAACCTTAATCAATTAAGTGAATTAACAGCTCTAAATCTTAGTAATAATAAAATAGTAACAATTGGTAAAAACCTTAATAATTTAAAAAAATTAACAACTCTAAATCTTAATAATAATAGAATAATAACACTTGCTGAAGTGTTTAAGAATTTAAGTGAATTAAAAGTTTTAAATCTTACTGATGCAACCTTAGACTATCAACAGATACAAGAAGTAAAAAATTATATCATAAATATTGAAAAAAATATACAAAAAGACAATTTAATCTATATTCTAGAAAAAGAATCATATCTACATTCTTATGACCTTAAAGGAGATGTGATTAATACTTATTTAGATAAACTTATAACACTAAATAATCAAAATAATTTAGATATTTCTAAGGAGATTTTTAACCTTTTTAAAGATCATAAAAAATATCTTTTTTTATCTTTAAAACTATTAGCTTATAAACAGGTGGCTATTAATATGGATGTTATAAACGATATTAAATTAAATAATAAATATATATCTATTTCCGAAATATTGAAAAATAATAAGATAACAGAAGATAGCTTTACTGCAAATGGTCTAAAAAAAATTCAAGACATATTTAATAATCAAAATCTAAGCAATTATAATCTTCAACAATTACTAAATTATTGTTATTATATATCTAACAATATGAATCTATTCCAAGAGTTGAACGATAGTATAAAAAACAAAATAAAAGAATCTTTTGATATAAATAAAGAGGATATATCTCTTTACCAAACAAAAGAACAAATTTTAAAAGAATTTAGTTTATTAGATGTTTGTGAATATAATTATTTAAACGAACATGAAGAATTTAATAAAATTATAATTAATAAAATTACATTTAATAAAATTATAAGCACTTTAGATAATTTAAATAAAAGCTCTACATTTTCCATAGATTTATCAGAGAAAAATTTACACCTGCTAAGTCTCAAGCAATGGGGTATATTAAATCTAAAATTAGAAGAGTTTAAGACTTTAAAACATCTAAATCTTAGTAATAATGGAATAGTAACAATTGGTGAAAACTTTAAGAATTTAACAAAATTAACAATTCTAAATCTTAGTAATAATAAAATAGAAACAATTGGTGAAAATCTTAATAATTTAAATGAATTAATAGCTCTAGATCTTAGTAATAATGAAATAGAAACAATTGGTGAAAACCTTAATAAGTTAAGTAAATTACAATTTCTATATCTTCGTAATAATAAAATAGTAAGAATTGGTGAAAACTTTAAGAATTTAAGTGAGTTAACAGAACTAGATTTTGGTAATAATGAAATAGTAACAATTGGTGAAAACCTTAATAATTTAAAAAAATTAAAAACTCTAAATCTTAATAATAATAACATAGAAACAATTGATGAAGTGTTTAAGAATTTAAGTGCATTAGAAACTTTATATATTACTGATACAATCTTTAACTATCAACAGATACGAGAGGTAAAAAATTATATCATAAATATTAAAAAAGATATACAAAAAGAAAATTTAATCAATATTCTAGAAGAAAAATTATGTCTATATTCTTATAAGCATAAAGTAGTTATGATTAATATTTATTTAGATAAACTTATAATACCAAATAATCAAAATACTGCAGATATTTTTAAGGAAATTTTTAGACTTTTTAAAGATCATAAAGAATATCTTTTTTTATCTTTAAAACTATTAGCTTATAGACAGGTGGCTATTAGTAATAATGTTATTATAGAAAATATTGAATTAAAGAATAAATATATATCTATTTCCAGAATATTAAAAAATAATAAGATAACAGAAGATAGCTTTACTGCAAATGGTCTAAAAAAAATTCAAGACATATTTAATAATCAAAATCTAAGCAATTATAATCTTCAACAATTACTAAATTATTGTTATTATATATCTAACAATATGAATCTATTCCAAGAGTTGAACGATAGTATAAAAAACAAAATAAAAGAATCTTTTGATATAAATAAAGAGGATATATCTCTTTACCAAACAAAAGAACAAATTTTAAAAGAATTTAGTTTATTAGATGTTTGTGAAGATAATTATTTAAACAAACATATTGATAAATACGGATACAATCTTGCAGAGTTAACAGCTTTATTCAATAATAAAATTGATATTAAAAGCACAAAAAATATAACTGAATATCAGAGAGAAAATGGAAAAGCAAGTATTCAAAATTGTTTGGATTTTGACAATCCTAGTATTTATAATAAAAAACAGCAGGACTATCTAAAGAAGACACTGCCTGATGTTATAATGCTAGATAAATTGGAAGATGGACAAATTAAAAATATAGTTAGAGCTATAACTAAAACTACAGATGATGATATTATAGAAGAAAAGAATAAGATAGAAGCATCAATTAAGAGATTAAAGTTAAATTCTATTATTACAGCAGATACAGAGGTTATAAATTTTGTAGATTCATGTTTTGTAAATAACAAAATATCTAATGATAACATTAAAAAATTAATAGTATCTAATTCTGAGTTTAATAAGCATATAGAATCGAAGTATAAAAGTAACAATGATACAACAAAAAATCTAAAGAAGTTTTTAAATCTTTTAACAGATTATAACAAATTAATTGTATTTTTAGATAATTTAAATTATAAAAATACAGACTTAACAAACTCTAGCCTTATACAAGAGTTTGGATATTTTTTTAATGGTTCTTCTTCACGACATACTCAAAACTCAAAAGATGAATTTATAACATTACTAAAAAAGAAAGGAGGAATTGATAAGTTATATCATATATTGTTTTCTGCAGGAGATGGTTGTATTGCAAATATGGCAACTCAATTAAGAATTGCATTATATAGTGAGATATTTAAAAATTCTATAGAAGACCAATGTATATTTATTACATTATATGATAATATATTAACACCTATAATAACTAAAAATAATAAAAAGGAATTTAACAAATTTAATGTTCATTGTAATATATTAACTCAAAAACTATACGAAAATTATTACATATCAGTTGTAGGATTTTTTAAAGCGATAAAAGAAGATCTAGAAAAAGGTAGGTCATTTATAGATGCAACAATTTATTCAAATTTAAATTTATTTAATAATGAAAGCTTAAACTATAATAAAAAATTAAAAGAGTTAGAAGCATTAGAAATAGAGAATACAGCTAATGCAGAAATAATAGCAGACAAAATTACTATATTAGATAAAATCATGCAAACAGATATTCCAAATATAGTATCAAATCATCAAAAGAAATGGAAAGAATTATTACAACAAAAAGTGGTTCAACAAAATATAAACAACGAACTTGAAATAAGTCAAAAAGAACTAAAAAATATATCTTCAAGCAATAACGAATTATTTGCTTATTTGTTATTAAGATATACCAATAATATTTTTAAAGATGAAAAAAAAAATATAAACTTAGAAACTTTATTATCAGAAAATGTTAAGAGTTGTGTGCAGGAAATAGAAATATATGTCAAAGAAAACATACAAGAGTTAGAAAACTCTAAACAAATAATTCCATCATCTCATAATGTAAATGTGTCTAAAGCAACTGATATTACCAACACACAAATTGCTACACTATAATAAGAACCCTTACACAACCTCATCTCGTTCATTATTTTCTGATATTATGAGCTTATAAAATCATAATATCAGAAAATAATGAACGAGATGTATGATGATCCCAAAAAGTTGGACAGGATTTGAGTAAAAATAAGGCACAATTTTTTTGAATTGATTTAAGAAAAAGATTAGAATTTTTTATAAATAAATTAACTTAATTGTATAAAAAAATGTTAAACAAAAAAATAAGAAAAACTCATAGTAATAGTTTTAAATTTCAAGTAGTATTAAAATACTTAAAGGGTGAAGTTACAGTTACTGAATTAAGCCAAGAATTCAAAGTAAGTGATTCTTGTATAAATAAATGGGTGAAGCAATTTAGAGAGGGAGGAAATAAAATATTTAGTCAAAATTCTAATATTGAATTAGTTGGTAAAAACACAATCGATTTAACGCTCCCATCTAGATACAGTGCTTGCTTTAGCTAAAACACTAAAAGGAAAATTGTTTGGAGATAAAGGATATATAAGCAAAAAAATTAAAAATAATTTATTATCTCAGGGATTAGAATTATTTACAAAAACAAGAAATAAGCAATAAAAATAGATTTTTATTATCCAAAAGAGGTATTGTAGAAACTGTTATAGGTTCCATAAAAGGGTTTTTTAGCATTATTTCTCATAGATACAAAACTCCTGTCAATTTCTTTATGAATATTATTTCTGGGTTAATTGCATATGATTTTAAACAGAATAAACCTAAAATTAACTTTAACATTCAAAAATCAAGGGGTTATAAGTTAAAAAAAGCATAACTGGGGTTAGTATAACAAGAATCTTGTTATTCATATTCGTAAGCAATTTGGGAGGCTTTGAATATTGCTTGGGCTTTGTGTTCTGTTTCATTTGCTTCTTCTTCTTCTTTGGAGTCATATACTATTCCTGCTCCTGCTTGTGCATAAAGAGTTTTGTCTTTTAATAAAGCAGTTCTAAGCATTATTGCTGTATCCATATAATTTTGATGAGATGAAAAATATCCCACCACTCCTGCATAAAAATTTCTTTCCTCCTCCTCTAATTCTGCAATAATCTCCATTGCTTTAATTTTAGGAGCTCCAGACAATGTTCCTGCAGGAAATCCCGCTATTAAATTTTCTAAATTAGTTTTATTTTCATCTCTTACCCCAGAAACAGTAGAGCTGATATGCATTACATAATAATAATATTCTACTACCATTTTTTTTGTAACTTTAACAGAATTGTTTTTAGCTACTCTAGCAATATCATTTCTTGCTAAATCAATTAACATCAAATGCTCTGCTATTTCCTTTTCATCTGCCAATAATTCTGTTGCTAATTTTTTATCTTCTTCGGAGTTCTTGCCCCTTTTTCTAGTTCCTGCTAATGGTTTGATGGTTATAGTATCTTTTGTTGATCTTACCAAAATTTCTGGACTCGCTCCTATAATTTCAAAATCTACAAAATTCAAATAAAAAAGATATGGCGAAGGACTAACATTTCTTAAAGCCCTAAAAAAAGAAAATCCTGAATAAGGATAGTTTTTTACACTAAATCTTCTTGATGGCACAATTTGAAAAACATCTCCAGCCCTGATATATTCTTTACTTTTCTCAATCATTTTGCAATATTGCTCTCTGCTAGTTTCAGCAACAAAATTAATTTTTTGGATAACAGAATTATTTTCTTGCCTCACTAAATTAGTTTTGATTAATTTTTTTATCTCTAACATCAAATTTTTTCTTGCAAAAACATCTTCTTTTCTAAAAATAGGACAAGATAAAATTATATTACCCACTACATTATCAAAAATCACTAAAATGGTTGGTCTAATATATTTTGCTCTTGGTATATTTATGCTGTTTTTCTTATGAGCAGGAATATTTTCAAATAATTGTACCATATCATAACTCATATAACCAAATAAACCACTTGCCATTGGTGGCAGAACATCATTATTTGGCAGTTTAGACTCCTTAATTAATTCTTCTAAAGAATTTTTTATTTTTTCAAAATTCTGATTTTTTAATATTTCTTGATACCTCTGTTGCTCTTTATTATAGAAAATAGTTGAAATATCATTTTTATCTAATTGCCAAATAATATCAGGCAACAAACCAATCACAGAATATCTACCCTTGCTATTAGGATTTGCTACACTTTCAAGTAAAAAAGAGTTTTTGTGATATTTTGCTAATTTTAAATAAATTGAAATTGGTGTTTCTAAATCCGAGTTTATTATTTCTGTAATAATTTTCTTCATTATGGTAAAAATTGATTGATTCTTACCTTATGTTTTTTTGCTAAATAAGCAAAATAGCTTTGATATATTGCTTCATTAAAATGATTCAAATATAATCTTTTAAATTTTTTTTCACTAAGAAAATTTTCTCCTTTACTAGCTTTTTCAATTTTTTTCTTCATAAAAATTGCCATATAAAATTTATTATCTTGCTCAATAATTTCTGTTATTTCATTCTTTTTTTGTAAAGAAAATAACTGCCCAAGTAATTTCTTAGGCAAATCACTCTTATCTTGAATAGTCATTTTTTTACTAGTAATAGAAATACCACTTCTTTTTCTATTATAATTAAGAGTATTACTGATGTTTTTAGAATTTCTAATTTCTTTATGCAATTTTTGAGCTTTTTTTAACCATTTTCCCGTATGCTTTTGCTGTTGCCATTTTTTTACTAAATCTTTTTTTACCTCCTCAATTGATAAATATCTCTCTTCTATTATCTTATTCACCTGATAAATTACTCTATGATTAAGAAAAGATTTGTTATGTATAGTTTTAATAGTTTCTTCTTGGTCAATAATTCCTTTTAATTCTTCACTGTTTTCTGTGCTTAAACTAGCTATCTTTTGTTTTTCTCTTACTGTCAATCTAATTACTTCTAATTTATGTTTTTTTGCCAAATCTTCTAATCTTGAATCTTTGCTAATATCCGCCATTACAATTTTAAATGCCTTATCTGCTAAATTACAAGATTTCCTCTCTTTTAAATCTGCTATAATTATATTTTTTACTTTTTTAAAAGGTGTAGATTTCTCCGGGATAATTTTAGTTATTTTAAAAATATGAAAACCAAAAGGGCTTTTGACAATTGAGCTATATTGATTGTTTTTAAGAGCAAAAATATTTGTTCTAAAATTAGAAAAAATTTCCTCTTTTGTTTTTAAACCTAATTTTAAATCACTATCTGCTACTTTATATTTTTTTGCTGTAGAAAGAAAATCCGCACCTTTTTTTAATTCTTCTTCTATCTTAACTATCTCTTGCTTATCACTCATCATAATCTGCAATATTTCTCTTTTTTCAGGACTTTTGTATTTTAAATTTTTTTTATATTCTAAATTAATCTCATCATTGGTTAATTTTGCTTTAAAAAAAAACTTTTTACAATTAAAGTCTAAAATAGAAATATCTTTGGCCTCTTCTAAAAAAAAATCTTGCTTATTCTTGTTATAAACATTCAATAATTCATCGTATTTAGGATAATTTTTTACAGTAATTCTTTTAGGAACTGATAGTTTTACTAATTTGAATGATCTAACTTCATTTAATAAATTCTGCATAGCTTCATTATATTGAACAAAAATAATATTGTCAGATCTAAAAATATTAAAGAATAATTGCTCTTCTGCAGAATTTGTTAAGTTATAAAAAAACTCCTGTTCACTTTTTCCAGATTGTTGCAAATATATTTGTAATAATTTTATATCAAATACACCTTTTTTATTTTTGAATTGAGGATGTTGTTTTAAGATAGAATAAACTAATTCATTATTTACTATCAGCCCCAATTCTTTAATTTCCTTTTTGGTTAACTTTTCTCTAATCAGATTCTGTAAAGCATAAGCTCTTAATATTTCTGGTTTTTCTTGATATTGTTTTTGCAAAATGGATAATTTGTATCTCAACTCTTCTTCATAAATTTTGCTTTTACCAATTTGAGCAACTGATGGCTCTAATTTTTTTCTAAAAATATCCCCTATTCCCCAAGAAACAAAACTAAGCACAATTAATGCTGCTATTATTTTAAAAATGATTCCTTTAGAAAAGGTTCTAAGTGCTGCTAACATAATATAATTTATAAAATAGTTATTTTAAGGTTCTTGTATAACACTATTTTTTTTAAAAATCTTCTTAAAAAAAAATAAATTTAAAGAAAAGCTTGGAGCAACTGCTCCCCCCTGTAAACTGTGATGAAATTAGTAAAAAAGAGTAATGCACAGCTTATCTTTTACTCAAACTCTACTAATAATTGCTCAACTGTTACATTGTCTCCTGCTTTTATTTTTATATCTTTAATTACCACATCTAAATCAGCTACTAAACAATTTTCCATTTTCATCGCCTCTACTATTAATAATTCTTGGCCAGCAGAAATTTTTTCTCCTATTTTAACTTTTACTTCAACAATTTTACCAGAAATTGGAGCAATTAGAGTTTTTAAATTTTTATCTGCAGTTTTTTCTTTCATATGTCTCATTAATTCTGCAGTTTTTGGGGATACTACTAAAACATCTAAATAATTACCTAAATAATTAAATCTATACAAACCAGAATTAGGCAATTGCTTTAATTTTAAACTAAATTCTTCTCCTGCAATATTTGCTTTAAAAAAAGGTTGTCCTATATTCCACCTAACATTAGTGATTATAACCAACTCACCATTAAAAACTAACTCAAAACTATCTTCAGTTTTTCTAGTAACATCTATTAACACACTATCTTTACCAACTATAACCGCCCATCTTGGATCTATATCATTAGTCTCTCCTTCCATTTTATCTGTGGTGCTCAAAGAACGATTTTTCTCAAGCCATTTGATAATTACCGATGCATAAACAACATTTATACATTCATTATAAACTAATGATGATAATTTGTAACCTTCTGGATATTCTTCTGCTATATAATTAGTAGACAATTTTCCTGTTGAAAATTTTTTGCTAGCAAAAATATTTTCTAAAAAATGAATATTATCTAAAATTCCTTCAATATAATATTCATTTAATGCTTTTCTCATATATGAAATAGCCTCTTTTCTATTTTTTCCATAAGAACATAATTTGGCAACCATAGAATCATAATAAACACTAACCTCACCACCTTCATAAATTCCTGAATCAATTCTAATGTTCTTACCAGCTTTTGGCTCGTGATATTTGCTAATTCTACCACTTGATGGCAAAAAGTTTCTAGTAGGATCTTCTGCATAAATTCTTGATTCCATTGCCCAACCTTTTAGTTTTACATCTTTTTGTTCAAAAGATAATTTTTCTCCATTAGCCACTCTAATCATTTGCTCAACCAAATCTAAACCCGTGATTAATTCTGTCACAGGATGCTCTACCTGAAGTCTAGTATTCATTTCTAAGAAATAAAAATTTTTGCTTTGATCAACAATATATTCTACAGTTCCCGCAGAGCAATAATCAACCTTTCTTGCTAATTCCTTACTTTGCTCATACATCTTGTTTCTAATTATCTCATCCAAAAGTGGACTAGGTGCTTCCTCTATTACTTTTTGATTATATCTTTGAATTGAACATTCCCTCTCTCCTAAACAAACTATATTACCATGCTGATCTGCCAAAACTTGAATTTCTATATGCCTAGGATTCTCAATAAATTTTTCTATAAATATTCTACCATCACCAAAACTATTAATAGCCTCCTTTGAAGCTGAACTAAAAGCAGAACCAATGTTTTTTTCGTTATGAACAATTCTCATCCCTCTTCCACCTCCGCCAGCTGCTGCTTTTACCATTACTGGATAACCAACATTTTTAGCAATTTCACTTGCTTCTTTCTCATCCTTAATCACACCCATATAACCTGGCACAATATTTACCCCCGCTTCTTTAGCAATTTTTTTAGAAATAATTTTATCCCCCATATCATTTATGGCCCTAGATTTTGGCCCTATAAAAGACACCCCTATTTTTTCCAATTCTTGACAAAACTTAGTGTTCTCTGATAAAAACCCATAACCTGGATGCACCGCATCAGCTCCAGATTCTTTGATTATTTTTAGCAGGTTTTTAATACTTAAATAACTAAAATTAGATGGCGATGGTCCTATATAATATGCCTCATCTGCCATCTGCACAGCTAAAGAATTTATATCAGCCTCAGAATATACAGCCACAGTTTTAATATTCATTTTTCTAGCCGTTTTAATAATTCTAACAGCTATCTCACCCCTATTAGCAATTAAAATTTTAGTAATCTGTTTCTTCATTTTTTTTATTTTTTCAAGTTAAGGTTATTCAGTTCAAATTATTAATCTAATTAACATTTACACTTTTTTAATTCAGATTTTGTGTTAAGTCTAGTACAAACTTGTAATTTCCTGTTTGCCATAATATAATAACAAACAAAAAAATTAGAGGTATTGCCCCACTCAAGCAGACTGTGTCGCAATAGCGACAATAACATTTTTTAGAAAAAACCTCCCTCGCCGTCATCTTCGCGAAAGCGGGGATCCAAGGCAGATTACAGTTTTTTCAGATCTTTGCTACAATATATCCCCGCTTTCGCGAGGATGACGGAGGTGTGTGTTTCTTGTCAAAAATACAAATTTACTAATGCGACATAGCCTGAAAGCGAGGATCTTAGTGCAAAGAGGACGGAGGGGGGTTCTGGAGATTTTATTACCCTCTTACTCCGTCCTCTTTGCAGGAATGATGTCAGGACAGGGTTCTTGTGATATATTCAGTAACCAAACAGTCTTGGTAAAATGATGTGCAAAAAAAATGGCGGGAGTGACGAGACTCGAACTCGCGACCTCCTGCGTGACAGGCAGGCGCTCTAACCAACTGAGCTACACCCCCAAAATATTGAGGTATTTTTTATAAATGGTGGGTGATGAGAGATTCGAACTCCCGACCCTCTCGGTGTAAACGAGATGCTCTAGCCAGCTGAGCTAATCACCCTTTTTAATTTTAGTTGGTGGAGGTAAGCGGATTCGAACCGCTGACCCCTTGCTTGCAAAGCAAGTGCTCTAGCCAACTGAGCTATACCCCCTACAAAACTAAAATTATCTTTTTTTAAAAAGAAGACAGATATATAAAAGAAAAATTATATATTTGCAATGTTTTTTTTAATTAACCAACTAATTCTTCCTGAGAAAAGAAGAATTTAATTTCATTTTCTGCATTTGCTAAAGAATCAGAGCCATGAACAGAATTTGCCTCTATTGATTCTGCAAAATCTTTTCTAATAGTTCCTTCACCTGCTTCTTCTGGATTTGTTGCTCCCATTACTTTTCTATTTAAGCTAACTGCATCATTTCCTTGCAATACTTGAATAACAACTGGAGCAGAGATCATAAATGAAACTAAAGAATTAAAAAAAGGTCTTTCTTTGTGAATTTCATAAAAATTTTCAGCTTGTTCTTGAGATAGCTTAATTCTTTTTTGAGCGATAATTCTAAGCCCAGCTCCTTCTAAATAGCTATTAATTTTACCTGTAATATTTCTTTTAGTGGCATCTGGCTTGATGATTGATAATGTTTTTTCCATTGTTCTATAGTAAATGTTAATAATGATACTATCTCCAGTTAATAACTGGAGATAGTATCATTATATTATTATATAAAACACTAATAAAATTATCAAGGTTAATTTTTAATCTAAAAAAATAGCCTTGGCAATTTTGTTTGGTATAAGTTGTAATAATATTATTTAGCTAGATCTTCTAAAAGCATTGCAGGTAATGAAAACCTTGCTTTGTTTTTTCTTATTATATCTCCTATATCAAAAAGAATTTTATGCTTAATTTTTTGAAACTCCTTCCATTCTGTTTCATAAATATGACAATAAACTGCAACCTCTAATGAAGATTTGGCAAAATCATTAAAATTTACAAAAGATACTTCATCATTATCTATCAAATCAGAATTATCAAAATATTCTTGCACCGCATCGGCAATTATATTTAATTGCTGAAAATCTTTATAATAAATATTTATTTTCTCGTAAATTCTTCTATGAGACATCCTTGACGGATTTTCAACTACAATAGTAGTAAAAATTGAATTAGGAACATAAATAGGTCTTTTGGCAAAAGTAATTATTTTGGTTAATCTCCAGCCAATCTGATCCACCACCCCCTCTATTTCTCTATCAGGAGATTTTATCCAATCACCTATTTTAAATGGCTTGTCTAAAAAAATCATTATTGCCCCAAAAAAATTTGCCAATAAATCTTTAGCAGCAAAACCAACGGCAATACCTCCCATTCCTCCAAAAGCAAGCAAGCCACCTACATTTAAACCTAAATTATGCATCAATATCAAAATTGTAGTAATAATTACACTAGCTTTAATTAATTTTGTAATAATATTAATAGTGTGTATTTGTTCTTTAGAATTAACTGATTTTTTTCTTAAATATAGTTTTTCTATCTGAGTTGATAGCTTCAAAACAAAAGAACAAGTTATAAAAATAATAGCTATATTGATAATTGTTTGAACTTTTTTGATTTCTAAATCATAACCTAAAATAGATAAAACTATTAAGGCTCCTAATAGATAAATAGTAACTTTAACAGGCTTTATTAAAGAAATGAGCAAGGCATTATCCCAAAGATGACTAGTTTTTCTTGCTTTGTTTAGCAAATAATTAAGAACTTTTCTAACTATAAAACTAATGAAAAGAGTAGCCAAAACTATTGTGAATATTTTGAATTCTAAATCATAGCTATTGATGAGTTTGCTTAAATATAACATTGTTTTTTTGATAATTAACAGAAGATAAAATATTGTTTATTTCGTGTAAAGGAAGGCCCATAATATTAGAAATTGATCCTGAAACCCAAGACAGATGTTTTCCCATCAAGCCTTCAATTGCATAACCCCCTGAACATCCTTGCCACTCCTTACATTCTATAATTTCTTCTATTTCTTGTTTAGAAAATCTTTTGAATTTTAAAACAGACATAGAATCTTTTGCAATAGCAATATTCTTATTGTAAATCTTAGCTGAAATACTGGTGTACAGTCTGTGCCTTCTGCCCCCAATTAATTTCAAATATTCTCTTTCTATCTTATCATCATAAGTTTTATCTAAAATTCTTGTGCCAACAACAGAAACCGTATCTGCTGATATAACCAAATCATCTGGATATAATTTTGCTATTTTTTTACATTTTGCCTCCGATAATCTTCTGCACATATCTAAAGGTTTTTCTTTTTTCTCTCTAAGTTCCTCAATATCTGGACTAATGATTAAATCAGGAACTATACGAATTTGCTTTAATAAATTCAATCTTGATTTTGAACCTGATGCTAAAATAAGTTGCATTACTTCTTTCTATGAGTAATTCTTCCTTTGCTCAAATCATAAGGTGTCATCTCAACCGTTACATCGTCATGTAACAAAATTCTAATTCTAAATTTTCTTATTTTACCAGAAGTATGAGCCAAAATAACATGCCCATTTTCCAATTCTACTTTAAACATAGCATTGGGTAAAATCTCTATTACCTTGCCCTCAAATTGTATCAATTCTTCTTTCGCCATTTTTTTTATTTTTTTAAGTTAGTTTTTTTTAAGTTAAGTTAGTTAAATGCAAGGTTACAATTTATGGAGCATTTACACAAACCAATTTATTGCCTTTTTATTATCTCTGGCAAAACAAGCTAGGAGCAATTGCTCCCCCGACATCATTCTTGAATCATACATTAAAATATGTATATACTAATCTGATTTCAAAATATTGATTTTATCTGCAGATTAGTATAAGTTGAACTTTACTAATTAACTTTTGATGTTAATAATAAAATGATTAATAATCAAACAAATAATTTTTTAGAAATTGATGTTTCTAAAGATGAACTTGTTATCTACAGTTTTGTAGATAACAAAACAAAATCTAGCCCTAATGATAAAAGCTCTATTGTCAGTCTTTAAATCCACACAAGCATAACCTAGATCAAACAGCTTTGCCATATATGTTTGTTAATAAAAAAAATCTTGCATAATATGTGGAATTTGATAGTTTTGTCTTGGTGTTAAGAAAAGTAAATGTTTTGTAGATCGCAAAAAGTACATAACAACCTTAACATTCAAAAATGTGTAAATGCTTTGCAGATTGCGATACTGCACATAACAACCTTAACTTTAAAAAAACAAAAAATATGATTATTAAGAAAGTGGCTCGTGTTAGGGAGGATGTTTTTCAGAATAGAGCGGTAGTTTCTGTTGATTTTGGGACTAAGAGGTTTGGTGTTGCTCATTCTGATAAGTCAGGAATTATTGCAACTCCGTTTGTTAATTATGAAAGATTAGGTATTGATCAAGATGTTGATTTGATTAGACATATTTTACAAAAATATGATAGTAATATTTTGTTGTTTGGTTATCCTAAAGATGAACAAAATAAGAATAACAAAATAATTAAGCAAATTGAGAGTTTTGCAGATATTGTAAATAATGCTATTTTAGATATAAATATCTTTTTTTTTGATGAGAGATATTCTTCTAAGGCGGCAGAGCAAATAACTAAAGAAAAAGAATTTAGAAATGTTAAGGATGATAAAATAGCAGCTACTATATTTCTACAAGCTTTTTTAGACTTTAAAAATAACAAATAAAAATGACTGTAATAACTAGATTTTCACCCAGCCCAACAGGAGACATTCATATAGGAAATGTTAGAACTGCATTAATTAATTATTTATGGACAAAAAAGAAAGAAGGGAAATTTCTTTTAAGGATGGATGATACAGATCCTAAAAGATCAAAAAAAGAATGGACAGAAAACATTAAAGAAGATTTGCTTTGGTTGAGCATTAGCTGGGATGAATTTTATCAACAATCAGACAAATTAGAGTTTTATAATCAGAAAAAAAAAGAATTAGTCAAAATAGGAAAAATTTATCCCTGTTTTGAAACAGAAAAAGAATTATCTTTTAAAAGAAAAATACAATTATCACAAAAAATAACTCCAATTTATGATAGAGATTCTTTAAAACTATCTAAAGAAAAGCAGGAAGAAAAAATAAAGCAAGGCATAAAACCATATTATCGCTTTTTATTAGATGATAATGTAGTTAGCTGGGAAGATGGTGTTAAAGGTATGATTTTTTTTAAAAAAAGAGCATTTTCTGATCCTGTTGTTTTTCGTGCAGATGGTAGCCCAACCTATACTTTTTGCTCTGTTATAGATGATATTGATTATAATATTACCGATGTCATAAGAGGAGAAGATCATATTTCTAATACTGCTGTGCAAATACAAATTTTTAGAAGCTTAACCGATAAATTACCAAATTTTCATCATTTATCTTTATTAAAAACTAAAGAAAGTGGAATTTCAAAAAGATATGGAGGATTTTCAGTGAGAGAGTTAAGAGAACAAGGTATTGACCCTATGGCCATCAATTCATTGCTAAGCAGAATGGGTTCATCTTTAAATATTGATCCTTGCTCTTCTATGCAAGAAGTAGAAAAAGATTTTGCAATGAAAAATTTTTCTAGCTCTGCTGTATTATATAATACAAAAGATGTTTTTTTATTAAATAGAAAAATTTTAGCAAAGAAATCTTTTTTTGAGGCAAAAAAACATTTTACAGACGATATCACAGAAGAATTCTGGAATTCAATTAGAGAAAATATAATCAGTTATAATGATATTAAAGAATGGTATGATATTTTTTATAAAGAAATTAAAACAACAATAAATCCTGAAGAAAGAGCATTTATTAAAATTGTGGCTGATAATTTACCAGAAGATATTAGCGATTTTAAATTATGGATAAAAGATATTATTGTTAAAACTGGCAAAAAAGGAAGAGAATTATACCACCCTTTGAGAATAGCACTAACTGGTAAAGAACAAGGACCAGAGCTTAGCAAAATAGTCCCTTTATTAGGCAGACATATTATTTTAAATAGATTAAAAAGGAATTTTTGAATTTTTTCTTGTAGAAGCCCTATTTTTATGTTACCATAGTAATATATGGGGTTGGTTATATGAAATAACAACCTTATAAAATTGCAATATAAGGGATCTATGTTTTTCAATAATTATGGTACAAATTTTGCCGAATATATTAATTCATCTAACAAAAATAACTCAACTACCGAGATTGCTTTTTTTTCCGATAATGAAGATCATATAGAAGAGACTTTTGTCTCTTTTATCCAAGTTTTGGAAAAAGATATAGAACAAAGAATAGAAATATCAAGTTTAGTAGCAACAGAAGAACAACAACCTAGTATTTCTCAAAAATACATAAATTCACTAGAACAGCAAAACACACAACAAGAACAGCTTGCATCTCAAAATAATGAAGTAATATTAAATCATCAAGATAAAATAATAGAAGTTACAAATACACCAGAAACACTAAGCTTTAATACATTTAGTGTTACTCAAAAAACACTGGGAGAAATACAGGAGATACAAGGCATATCTGAGCAATTTAAAAAAGCACAAGAAAAGAATTTTGATATTATTAATATTGAAATAAAAGCTCCTGCTCAAAAAATTGCCATACCATTTAAATCTGAAACAGAAAAACTACAAGAAATACAAATAGAGCAAAAAAAACAAGAGAAAAAACTACAAACAGAGCAACAAGCAGAGCAAGAAGCAGAGCAAGAAGAACAAGAGCAACCAACAGATCAGCAAGCAGAAACAAACCATCAACCAGAAATAGTAAAACCAAATATTTATCTTAGTGTAGATGGAAAAAATGGAACTTTTGATATTGCAAATATTACAACAAATTTTGCACATATTATTGATGGAATAACATTCTCTATTGAAGCTAATCAAGATAATTATCTTGAAGATAGCACTGAAAACTTAACAAATCTAAGTAACAACTTTTTATATAACAAAGATAATGTTTCATATATTGATTACATCTCTAATATAGATAGCTATGTTTCATTTAATACAACTTTTTCTGCTGTTTCTGTTGTTTCTGGTTTGGTTGCTAATATCACAGAAGGGCAAACTACAGTTTCAAGCATAGTAAGCAATCTTACAAATGTTGGTTTTGTTGGAGATAGCGGAACAGGTAGTGCTAATTATGGAACTTATTCTGTGTCAGAAATTGGTTTTTGGATATATATTCCAGATATAATAAAATTTGATAGCTTAGCAGAAGGAGAGATGGTTCAAGACAGCTTCTCTGTCACTACTAGCGATGGAAAGACAGAAACCATAACTATTAATTTAATTGGAGTAAATGATCCAGCAATTATTACTGGGGATAATAGCGGTAGTTTAATAGAAGATGACTCAGTTACTACCTCTGTTTTTGGAAATTTATCCGTTAATGATGTTGATACAAATCAAAGTAGATTTAATGTTCTTACCGATGAGACCTCTACTTATGGAACATTTTCTATTACAGAAGATGGAGCTTGGCAATATCAATTAGATAATAATAAATCACAATCTTTAAATGTATCAGGTATTACGACAGAAGAGATTAAGGTAACTTCTGTTGATGGCACAGAACATTTAATTACTATTTTTTTATCTGGTGTCAATGATGTTGCAACTATCACTGGCTTTAATGATAAAACTATTAGTTTAAATGATAATATAATAAAAATTGCTAATGATGTTGTTATAGAAGATGTTGATGATGCTAATTTGAATAATGTTACTATTCAAATCACTAATTATAATAATACAGAAGATTTATTCTATTTTGAAGATCAAGTAATAACATTAACAAATAATGAAACTAGTTTAGAAAACACAGGATTTAACTATATAGCCACAGAAGACTCATCCACTCAATTAACCATAACGATAACAGGAGATAAAACAATAGCAGAATATCAATCATTAGTAAGTAGCTTTTCTTATAATAAGAGTAATACAACAAATCCAGACACAACTACTAAAAACATTACAATAACTGTTGATCAAGGGATTGCTAATGAAGCTCAAATTGTAGCAAATCTAATTATTACAGCTTTAACAACAAGTGAAAATACGACAAGCAATCCAGCTGATGATACCACAACTTTATTTACTGCTCAAGAGCCAGAAATAGATTCAATCAGTAAAACATATGAAATCACCTCTGTAATGGATAAACAAGAAAATGATGTAGTAGGATTATTTGAAATAGATGCTAACACTGGAGAAGTAAGTCTAGTTACAGGACAAAATTTTGATTATGAAACTGCTCAAAGATATGATATAACTATCAATGTAAAAGATCAAAATGGCAATATATTACAAACACAAAATTATGTTTTTAATATAACTGATTTAGATGATGGAAACTTTGCATTTATTGAAACAAATTATCTTGAAAGTAATAGTGCTAACATAATCTCTGCTTATAATTTTGAAAATTCTGTTACTGGAGGGATAAGTAATAATTTAGTGGATGATATAGCTCACAAAAGTTCTGATGTTAACGAAAAAGATGGGACAATTGGAACAGGAGCAAATTCTGGAGTAACTGCAACAGATAATTCAAAAGGAAATTTTTTGTCATTAGATGGCACAAATACTGCAAACTTATCTTTAGGAAATATTACTTTAAGCAATGAATTTTCTTTATCAGGTTGGTTTAAGTTTAATCAAGATGACACTAACTCTAATGAATATTTATTTTCTGCAACAACTGAAAATGGAGGGAGTTTTTCTATATATAGAACAGCTAATGATCATAGTATTATATTTTTATATAGAGAAAGCCATTCTAACAATGCTACTGATGATTATATAATCATTAATAATATAATAGACACAAGTGCAACAACAAATGAATTTGATCATTACAGCTTTACTATGAAAAGCATTATTAAAGATGATAGAGATGCAATCAATGTATCAGCCTATGTAAATGGTATATTAAACATGTCAGAAATAGTATTTTCAGCTGGAGGAAATTTAACTTTAGCAGGTGATTATAGCAATGCAGAAATTGGTAATGTCCTTGATGGCGGAGTAGATGATGTGATATTATCAAATACAGCACTTTCTATAGTAGAAATTAGATCATTATATGAAGACACCCTTAATGATGTTGATAAGACTTATAAAGTCTCCTTATTAACTAACCAGAATGCAGAAATATTTCAGGCAATAGCATCAAACCCAGAAAGTGGGACTATAACATATAGTTTGACAGTAGATAGCATATCAGATACAGGATTAGCTACCACATTATCAGGAACTGACATTCCTTTTAATATTGATAGTTCTACTGGAATAGTTACTAAAAATAATAATACTTTAGGCTCTTCTGATAGAGGTTATATTGTTCGAGTAACAGCAATAGATGGATCAGGAAATAGTGATACTCAAAACTATTTGATAGAAGCAAATATTAGAGCTACAATAACAGGCACAGAGAGTGGAAATTTAGCAGAAGATAATGTGGTAACTAATACTGCAGGTCAATTATTTTCTCAAGATGATGATAATGATGATAATAAATTTACAGTAGTAACAGATGGACAAGCAACTTATGGAACATATTCCATAGATGAAAATGGAAATTGGATATACGATCTAGATAGTACTTTATCTCAGACCTTAAATGTGGCAGGAGATACTGATACATTTATTGTTAATTCAGTTGATGGGACATCTCATACCATAACTATAAATTTATCAGGAACAAATGATTTACCAACCATAACTAATTTTAGCAATCAAACTATTTCATTAAATGATCAAACTATTGATATTACAAAAGATGTAGTAATATCTGACATAGATAATAATAATTTATCTAGCATAACTATTAAAATTGATAATTATGATTCTGTAAAAGATAGCTTTTATTTATTAACAGGAGAACAAAAAATTCAATTACCTTCTGGTGCTGTCGCACTAGGAACTACTGGTTTTGCTTATAGTAGCTCAATTTCTGGTAATGAATTATCTATTACTATTGTATCAGCTGATAGTAGCAATTTAAAAACTGTAGCAGAATACCAAGATATAGTTAGAACATTAGCTTATAAAAATGATAATCTTGTAACAGCAGATAATGTTAATAAAAATGTTACGATCATTGCAACAGAGGCTATTATTACAAATTTAAATCAAACTATTGCCAATATTAAAATAGAACACCCACAAATAGTAGAAAATATATCAGATGAGACAGATTTATTTACCGTTCCAGACCAAGGCACTGGTTTTTCATATAGCATTTCTACGGTAAGTGATAAACAGGGTAATAATGTTACTAATGATGGTTTATTCTCAATTGATGCCAATACTGGATTAGTAAAATTAGTTGCTGGAAAATCATTAGATTATGAAACTAGCAGAAGCTACACCATTGAAATAGGGGTAAATAATGGAACTAGTACAGAATTACAAAATTATTTATTAAAAGTAGTAGATGTTGATGATGGAGATTTAGGAGCAATAGAAATCTATTTTTTGAATAATAGTAGTGCTATCATAGGAGCATATAATTTTGAAACTGCAGTTATAGGATTAAATGATTCAAGCAATAATCCAGATGCAAATATTGATGATATAGCTCATAATGATAATGATTCTAATGTTTTAAATGGAAAGATAGGGTCAGGTGCAAATTCTGGAACAAGCACAGGGACAACAGCAAATAGAGGAAATTACTTAGCATTAGATGGCTCTGATAATAGTTCTGAACTATCTTTAGGAGAAGTAACTTATGGCAATGAATTTAGCCTATCTGGTTGGTTTAGATTTGATGAGAATGACATAACTACTAATAATTATCTTTTTTCATCATCAAACTCTACTGATAATAGCAATGACGGTTTTACTATTTATAGAGAGCATAACAATGATCATAGAATCATTTTATTATATAACAATTCAGACAATACCATTAAAGATTTTATTATATTTAATAATGTTATAGACATTGATACTTCTGTAGATGCAGAATTTCATCATTATAGCTGGACCTTGAATGATATTACAGTAAATAATCTTGATGCAATCAGTGTTTCGTTATATGTAGATGGTATATTTTCAACAACAGGGATATTATCAGATACAGATGGAGATTTAACATTAGCAGGAACAAGATATAATACCACCATAGGAGGAAAAGCATATTATAATAATGATTATAGTATAGAGGGAGGAGTAGATGAGCTTATCTTATCAAATACTGCATTTTCTGTTGTTGAAAATAGAGCCTTATATGAAGATGCTTTGACTGATATATCTGAAATTTCTCGTTTTAGATCGGATATTGCTCAAGGAAGCTTAATATTAGAAGCAGTGGCCTCTAATGCAGAAGCTGGAAGCATAGAATATAGTTTTACAATTGAATCTATTTCAAAGACTGGAACAACTACAATGTTATCTGAGAGTAAAAATCCTTTTATTTTGGACTCTGTTACAGGATTGGTAACTAGAGGAGCTAATCAATTAGATACAGCACATTATGGTTATGTATTAAGAGTAACAGCAACAGATGGATCTGGAAATGAAATCAATCAAAATTATGTGATAGATGTTAACCATTTGGCAATAATTACAGGAGATGACAATTTATCTATGACTGAAGATGATAGTCAAGTTATAGGAACATTAACTTCATTTGATGCAGATGGTAATAGTGAATTTACAGTATCTTCAGGAACCACATCTTATGGATCATATTCTATATTAGCAAATGGACAATGGACTTATACTTTAAATAACTCTTCTGTGCAAATACTTAATTTAGGTAATGCAACAGATAGTTTTATTATTTCTGCAGTAGATAACTCAACTCATGAAGTAAATATCACCATAGAGGGAGTAAATGATCCTGCAACCATAGGGGGACAAGATACTGGCTCTATTAACGAAGATGTAATACCTAATACTGTGACAGGAACATTAACTTCTACAGATATAGATAATACTATTCCTAATAAATTTATTGCTTCATCAGGAACAACAACTTATGGAACATATATTATAGATTTAAATGGAAATTGGACATATACCTTAAATAACTCTCTTGTACAAGATTTGAACTCTGGTAGAGGAACAACAGATATTTTTACTATTCAATCAATTGATAACACAGAGCATCAAGTGACTATCAATATTGATGGAGAGAATGATGTTGCAGCAATTTCTAGCTTTAGTAGCACTACTCTTACTATAAATGAAAATTACATAAATATTGCAGCAAATGTAATTATAACAGATATAGATGATAATAATTTATCTAATATTACAATTACAATTGCTAATTATAAAAGTGTGGAAGATCAATTTTCTATAATGAGTGAAGATATAGATATTACAACCGATCATGTTTTATATAGTAGCACTGGAGCAGCAATAGGCACAACAGGATTTTATTATAAAACATCTAGAACTGATGATGAATTAACTATTATTTTGAGTTCAAATGACACCAAAACAATAGAAGAATATCAAGAAATATTACAAAGCTTATCATATAATAATAGCTCACAAGTAAATCCAGATTTAACTAGTAGAGTTATAACATTAATTGTTGATGAAGGAACAAGCAACGAAACTCAAATCAATACAAATATTAATATTAATATTTTATCTGCATTAGAAAATGTATCTGCTTCCAACACTTTATTTACTGTAGGAGAAACAGGAACATATAGCATAACTGCTGTTACTGATAGTGAAAGTGTTGATAAATTATCTTCATTTGAAATAAATAGTTCTGGTGAAGTAAGTTTAGTAGCAAGTAATAATTTAAATTATGAAACAGCAAGAAATTTTGATTTTGATATAAATGTAACAGCTAATGGAACTACTACTAACCACAATTATTTTTTATATGTAACAGATGTAGATGATGGTAGCTTTGCTCACATTGTAACAACGGATATAAATGATGTTACAAATAAAACTATTGCTGGAGAAATAATATTACAAGCATTAGCATCAAATCCAGTATCTGGAACAACAATATCATATAGTATTTCAGTAGTTGAAACCTCAACAGCTTCTACAACCACAACCTTAACGAGTATTAATAATCCTTTTTCTATAAATGAAGACACAGGCATAATAACTAGAAATAATGTTATATTAAATTCAGATGCAGATAGTTACAATATAACAGTAACTGCAACAGAAAAAAATTCAGATGGCTCAAATGGAAATGCTGTTACTCAAAATTATGCAGTAGATCTTGATTATTCCGCAACAATTACTGGAACAAATACTGATAATACTCTTATAGAGGATGACAGTTCAAATTCTGTATCTTATCAGTTAAGTGCAAATGATCCAGACAACACCCCAACTGATACATTTACAGCATCATCTGGAACTATTACTTATGGAACATATAGTATTTTAACAAATGGAACATGGACATATACTCTTAGTGACACTCTAGATGATTCATTAAATATAGAAGGTGGCACAGATAATTTTACAATTTATTCTGATGGTGGGACTCCGCATGGTATTTTTATTACTCTAACAGGAAGCAATGATGTTTTATCCATAGATAATGTAGTTAATTCTACAATTGAGAAAAATCATCCAACATCTGACTTCACTAATATTGCTAGTAATATTAATATTACAGACCCTGATAATATTTTTACATCACTTACCATTGATGTTTCTGGCTATAAACTTATGGAAGATTTATTTTCATTAAATAACCAAACTCTTGTAGAAACTGATACTGCTATTGCTTTAGGTACAAATTTTGCATATACCACATCTAGAACGGGAAATAATTTAACTATTACTATCACTTCCACTGATCAAACTGCAATACAATATCAAACTCTAATTAGAACTTTATCTTATAACAACAGTAAAGAAACTTATCCAGATTTGAACACTAGAAGCATAACTATTACAGCAAATGAAGGAGATGATACTAGTTTAGTACAAACTTTTAATTTTGATATTGATATTGATGTAATTAGTGCAAGTGAAGCTCTTTCAGATAGTAGCACTGCTATTTTTACAGTATCTGATACAGGCACATATGCTATTAATTCTGTTAGAGATGGATTAGGGAATAATATTGCAGGGTTATTTGAAATTGATTCTAGCACTGGTGAAGTGAGTTTGGTATCAGGTCAAACTTTAGATTATGAAACAGCAAAAGATTATTCACTTGATATAGCAGTGACAGATAGTGGTGTTACAACTAATAGTGATTATATAGTTTATATTGAAGATATAGATGATGGAAATTTGGGTTTCATTGAAAAAACAAATTATTTAAACGATAATGAGCAAATCTTTTCAGCTTATGATTTTGAGGATGCAGTTACAGGAAATTCTAGCACTGCAACTGTTGATGATATAGCTAATGATGAAGGATCTAATGCCGAGCATGATGCAGCTATTGGAGTAGGAGCAAATTCTGGAATAAGTACAGGAGAGACAGCAAACAGAGGGAATTATTTAGAATTAAATAGATCTTCATCTAGTTCTGAATTATCGGTAGGAGAAATAACTTATGGAAATGAATTTACTTTTTCAAGCTGGTTAAGGTTTGATGATGATAGAGTTTATCATGATCTTGATACAAGCACTCCTGAAGATAATGATGCACCAAATGATATTTTTTTCTCTTCAAATGTAGGAAATGAAAATAAAATTAGTATTTATAGAGATAATATAACTTTGAATCAAATTATTGTTCAAGTTGGAAATGCTGCTAGTGGTGAAAATTCATATATAAGGATTCCTGATGGAATTAAAATTGATGATGGAGATAATCAATTTCATCATTATAGTTTTGTTCTTGAGCATAGAGATATCTCAACAGGTTATGATGGTATTGATGTAACTTTATATATTGATGGAAGAGAATCTTTTACGACAGTAGGAAAAGCTGTAAATTCTGGGATTTTATATATATTTGGTCATAATCTTACCTTAGCAGGAACTAGAGAATATACTTCTATTGGTGGAAATGCTCTTAATAATAACTCTAGTCGTAATATTGATGGTGCAGTAGATGAGGTTTTATTATCACATAAAGCATTATCTGTTGTTGAAAATAGAGTTTTATATGAAAATAATATAGAAAATATTTATGAAATAAGAAATATAAAATCTTCTATAGAAGAAGGAACAGAAATAATAACAGCAGAGGTATCCAATCCAGGATCTGGTGATATAACATATAGTTATACAATACAATCTGTAAATAATAATGGTAATTTAAGTAATGTTACCATTAGCAATTCTCCATTTACTATTGATGCTAATACTGGAATCATTAGTAAAAATGATAATAGTTTAATTTCAAATGCTAAAGGTTATTTTTTAACAGTAACTGCAATAGATGGCTCTAATAATAGTATAATTAAAGATTATGTAATAGAGGTAATATCTGGTAATACAGCACCAATTATTTCATCTTTTGATAGTTCTGAAATAGATATATCAGATGATGGTGCTAATATTTTTTCTGATATTCAAATTCTAGATCAAGATGTTGGTGATGAAATAACAACAGCAACAATTAGAATTACAGGATATGATTCTGGTAATGATTCATATTATTTTATATTAGGAAGTAATCTTGTAGAAAATGCTACTGCAGAAACAGATACAGGTATTAGTGGGGTAACTTATCAAGAAAGTAGTAATGTTGCCAATCAACTAGTTATAACATTAACAGCAAGTAGCACTGCTAGTTTACAACATGCATTACAAAATTTTTCTAGCTCAATAGGATCTAGTGATACTAATAGCAATAATATAACTCTTACCATAAATGACGGAGATGATAATAGTGTTGCTGTTGATAGAGATGTTGTAGCACCAATAGTTTTAGATTTAGATGGTGATGGTATCGAATATATTAATATATCAGAAAACAATGTTTTATTTGATGTTGATAATGATGGAGAATTGGAAAAAACAGCTTGGGTAGGAGAAGATGATGGGTTATTAGTTTATGATTATGATAGAGATGGTCTTATTAATAAAGCAGATGAAATATCATTTGTGGGATATAGACAAGGAGCAAAAACCGATTTAGAAGGATTATTAGCATTTGATAGTAATGATGATAAAAAATTAGACTCAAGTGATAAAAAATGGCTAGATTTTAAAGTTTGGAAAGATGCAAATCAGGATGGAATCACGGATGAAGGAGAGTTACTGACTTTAGAGCAATTAAATATTAAAGAAATATCATTAATTTCTGATAAAAATTATCAAGAAATAGGTGATGTGATTGAATATGGTAGGGCAAGTTATACATTAACAGACGGCACAACATATCAATTAGGAGATGCAGGGTTTGTTTTTGAAAATCAAGAAGAGGAAATTGAGGATATTTTAGAAAATTATCACAATGAAGAAGAAGATTATTATAATAAAGAAGAGATTAATACAGAAGAAAACTCTCTAGCTGAATATCAAGCTGAAGAATTTTTGGATGACATAGCAATTATAACTCAAGCTATGTCTATTGATAATCAATAATACTCTCTTATACTATTTTTATAAAAAGGTACTCTAATTTATAATTATAGTATTAGAATTGAAATTCTCAACAATTCCTTTATAAAAAACCTAAAATTAATCTTAAAAAACAAAAAATGCCAGAATTACCAGAAGTGGAGACTATTAAAAATTATATAGAACCATTAATTATTAATAAAAAATTTTCTGATATTTCGGTAAGAAATGGTAATTTGAGAAAAAAAGTGCCTGATAATTTTGCTGTAATAGCAGTAAATTCTAAAATAATTGCAGTTGCTAGAAGGGCAAAATATTTAATTATTTCTTTAAAAAATAATTTTTCTATTATCATCCATCTTGGTATGACAGGCAAAATTTTGGCTCATCAAAAAAAGATAGATTTCGTTAAACACGACCATATTATTTTTACTTTAGACAATGGTAGCTATTTATATTTTAATGATGTGAGGAGATTTGGTATGGTAGATTATGTTAATCAAGAAAAATTGCAAGAATTTGAGAGAAAACTTGGCCTAGAACCATTAAATAATGATTTTAATGGTGATTATTTATATAAAATTAGCAAAAACAAAAGAATAGAGATAAAAAAACTGATTATGAATCAGAAATATTTGGTTGGGGTAGGTAATATTTATGCATCAGAGGCTTTGTTTTTAAGCAAAATTCACCCAACTAGCCTGCAATTAACTAAAAAACAATGCTTTGTTTTAGCTTACAACATCAAAAAGATTTTATTAAAATCTATTGAAAAAGGTGGTTCTACTATCAAAGATTATGTTTTGGTAAATGGTAGTTCGGGATATTTCCAAAATGAGTTTTTTGTTTATGGTAGAGAAAATAAACCTTGTAAAATTTGTATGAATGAGGTAAAAAAAATAAAACAAGCAAATAGATCCAGTTTTTATTGTTCAAAATGTCAAAAAAAATAATTTTTTATCTCACAATCTTTTTTATTTTCGCCAATTATTCATTTGCAGAAAAAACTTCTTTTGTGCCAAACATACCAGACTTACCAGTACCTAAAAAATTCTTTTTAATCAAAGGCACAGACAGTGTTTTTGAAACAAGAGAAGGAAAAATAGTTGAAGCATCATTTAGAGGCAAGGGAGAAGAGTCGGAGATAACAACATTTTATCAAAAAACTTTAGCAGAGTTAGGCTGGCAAGAAAAAATGAATTTTTTATTTATACGAGATAAAGAAAAGCTAAGAATCACCATAAAAATGGTAAAAAAAACCGTTTTATCTAACTATCTAGTAATCAATTATTCTTTCACTAGTTTGTAAAGCTTTTATAGACAAAAAAGAATTACGATATATTGCAAGATTCTTGCATAAATAGGGTAAAGAATAATTAAAATAATGGACTAGGGTCATTTGCAAACCCTTTATAGAAATTCTTGTCGCTATTACTAAGTATTCCATCAGAATGAACTATAGTTGCTTTTAGTAAAATTACCGTTTCAGTGAATTGCTCTATTTTTGATACTGATTTAAAAAGATATCCTAAAATAGGAATTGCTCTAAGAAAAGGTACTCCTGTTTCTTTTTTTAAAGTTTTATGATCTATTAATCCTCCTATTACCGTGGTGTCTCCTGATTTTAATTTTAATAATGTGTCTAATTCTTTTAAAGAAACAACAGGGATTTCACTTTTAATATTAAGTTGTCTAATATCGGTTGAATTGGAACTAGCAGATGATGACGAAATAGCTGAGGCCACAGCCAAATTAACTGCAGGATCTTCTACTGTAGATGAGCTAGATGAGATCGTAGGACGAATATTTAATAAAATTTCTTCTTTGTCTAAATCAATCGATGGTTGTAGGGCCAGAATAGTTCCTATTGGAACAGTTTTTAAAACACTATTGATGGTAGGTCCTGTGCTAGTAGTGTTGGTTGAGCCAGTTGCAGCATTTGAAACGGAAGTACCTGATTGAAAAGACACTTCAAAATATACTCTATTTTCGGTAAATGATAAAATTGCCTGCTGATTATTAAGAGCTATTATTCTAGGAGATGATAGGGTGTTGGTAGTTCCAAATTCTTTTAAAAAATTAATTGTTGCTTTATTACTTTTTTTTGCAGAAAAAATCAAGCTAACGGGATTATTAGATGAAATATTTTGGGTAAGATTTACCAAACTCCCGCTACCAACAGCAGCACTCCAATCTATACCAGTTTTAAAATCATCATTTAAAACTACTTCTACAATTTTAGCCTCTATTAGCACTTGAGAAGTAGCATTTCTCTTAACCTTATCAATATATTTTTTTACTATTTTATGTGTTTTTTCATTAGTTGAAATAGTAACTATACCTACCTTTTTGCTAAAATTCACAAACCCCCTCTTACCATTTTCTGAAGAAATTATTGTTTTAAGATTAGTAATCATTTTTTCCCAAATATTGCCATTTGAGTCCGCACTTATTTCAGTTGTTCCTCCAGATGTTAATCCTTCTGAGCTTGATTTTGTTGATAATGATAAGGAATGGTTGGATTTTCTATTTAAGTCTAGAAAATTAACATTGTAGCTTTTTATAAAAGCTGTATCTTGTTCTATTTTTAAAATACCGTCAGTTATTTTGAATCTTAGATTGGCAGATTCTGTTATTCTTTTTATAACATCTAGTAAAGGTCTGTTTTTTGTTGTTAGAATAACCTTTCCTTGTATATTTGGATCAATTGCAATTTCTATGTTAGCAAGTCTTCCTAATTCTAAAAAAACATCTTTTAAAGACATATTTTCTGTAATTGAAATAGAGACTAAAACATTGTTACTTAATGTTGGTGGTTTTTTTGCAATTTTTATTTTTGATAATTGTGGTATGGATTTCTCTTTTTTCTTTTTAAGGGAAAAGTTTCTTACCCCCTGATCTAAAAGATTTTCTTTGAATTCTGCTTCTGTTATTTGTTTTGAGCTATATGTATCATTGTTTGAACAAGAAAACAACAATAAAATTATAATGATTGAATATAGAAGTTTCATAACAAATATTAAATTGATATTAATATGTTATAAAATAGATTTGATAAAAAGCCAAGTAAAAATATTAGCAATTTAAAATTGCTGGAAGAGTCTTGATAAAAATCATTATTTTACTTAAGCAATACAGATTACTGATAAGAAAATTTAACACTCTTATTTATTGACTGATAAGATATAGCAAAACAAAAATTGATTTTGTTTTGCTATATGAGTTAAAAAACTCTCCTCAAAAAAAGAGAGTTAAAATTAATTAACTGCTTCTTTAAAATTTTTACCCGCTTTAAAATGTGGTAAATTTCTAGCAGATATTTTAATTTCTTCACCAGTTCTAGGATTTCTTCCAGTTGTTGCTTTTCTGTGTGATTTTGAAAATACACCAAAGCCTGTTAAAGAAACTTTTTCGTCTTTTGCAACTAAATTTTGAACAGAAGAACAAAAAGCATCTACAAATTCAGCGATCTTGGTTTTAGACTCACCAGTGTTATTTGCTATTTGCTCTATTAATAATGCTTTACTCATAATAATATTTGTATGAAGTTAATAAATGACATAATGTCTTAAAGGTTATTAATATAAAGATATAAACCTAAAATCTGATTTAGCAAGTAATTTGTTTAATTACTTTCAAAAAAAATTATAAACCTTGCTCAAAGAAGCTTAAAACAATATTTTTATCAGAAAATGGATATTTCTCTTTCCCTATGATTTGATATTCTTCGTGGCCTTTGCCAGCAATCAACACTATATCATTTTTTTCTTTTTTATTTAGGGCATAAATAATTGCCTTTTTTCTATCTGCTATTTCTACAAAATTATTAGTTAAATTGTCAATTATATCTTTTCTGATTTTTGTAGCATTCTCTTCTCTTGGATTATCATCTGTTACAATAATAAAATCAGCATATTTTTTAGCAATTTTTGCCATTAAGGGTCGTTTTTTTTGATCTCTATCACCCCCACAACCAAAAACTAGAATTATTTTCCCTTGAAAAGAATCTTTCTGCACAGAACTTAATAAATTTTTTAAAGCATCTGGAGTATGAGCAAAATCTATAAAAATATTTTCTTTGATTTTTTCGAATCTACCAGATATTGATTTTAATTTAGAAATTTTTTTGATAATTTCAGTATTAGAAAAAGATAATTGATTTAATATTAAAAAAGATGCTAAAAGGTTTTTCTTTTGAAAAGCTCCAACAAGATTATTATTTTGTAGAATATATTTATTTTTTTTAAAAAAAAATTGATTATCTATTAATCTTGCATCTGCTTTTGCATCTGCTCCATAACTAATTTTATTTTTTATATTTTTTAAAGATAAAAATAATTTTTTACCATAATCATCATCAATATTAATAATAGCACTACCATTTTTCTGCAAAATATTTTCTGCAAATAATTTTTTTTTACTAGCAAAATAATTTTTCATAGTTTGATGATAATCTAAATGATCTTGAGTTAAGTTAGTCCAAACTGCCAAATCCACCATAATATTTTCAAATCTTTTTTGCTCCAAAGAATGGCTGGAGGCCTCAAAAAGAATAAATTGACATTTTTCTTGCTGCAAAAAGCTTAATATTTGATAAAAGCTACAAATATCTGGACTGGTTAAGTTGCTTTTTAATATTTTGTTATTATCAATAAAAACTCCTAAAGTCCCTATTGTTGCCGTTTTTTGCTTAAATAAAGTAAGTAATTGAGATACTAAATTAACCACCGAGCTTTTGCCGTTTGTGCCTGTTACTGCAATTAATTTTGCTGAGACTTTTTCGTTTTTAAAATAAAATTCTTGCAAAATATTAGCTAATTTCCGTTTTAAATCTTTGATTAAAACAATGTTCTTTTTTTCATCAGAAATGATTTCTGAAAAGATTAAACTAGCCCCTTTATCCAAAGCATCTTCAATAAAATTATTACCATCAAATTTTTCTCCTTTTAAGGCAATAAACAAATCTCCTTTTGCTATTTTTTGAGAATTTGTATTAATATTTTTTATTTGATGTTTAGTTATTAATGAAAATATTTCTTTCATCTAGGCTCTTTTGCTAAAGCAATGCCTATTGCTTGATTGTTTTCAATAAAAAAGCTACAAATTTTTGCTTTTTTACCATCTTTTGTAATGATTTCATCATTTTTCTTGATAGAAATATCGCTTTTTTGGAATTTTATAGGTTTTTTTCTAATCACTCCTCTCCTAAAAACTCTATTAATCACTTCTTGCCCAATATAACAACCTTTATCAAAAGAAATAGCTGGAATATCTTGGTATAAAAAATCAAAAATATAAGATTTTTCTATTTCTAAATCATAAGCCCCATCTATAATTAAGTTTTTTATTCTTAATTTGTGATATTCTGCTAAATCTAACTCTTCTGCCTCAAATTCTGAGGTAAATTCAATAATTCTGGTGCCTAAAAGATCATTTCTTAAGTCTTTTGCCAAAATATTTTGTTTTTTGCTAAAAAAACAGTTTTTTGTTATTTTATAGTCTGGAGCTAATAGAATTTTTGCTTTTTCTTTGGCAAAAAAAATTTTGGCATTTAAAGAATAAAGGTCAAATTTTTCTAACAAAATTGTAGATAATTCTTTGTTAATATCTACAAAAATTATATCATCCTTTAAATATAAAAAAAAATCTGCCAAAAACTTCCCTTGAGCTGTTAACAAACAAGCAAATAATGGATTTTCTTGCGATAGTTTAGTAACATCATTAGTAATTAGGCTTTGTAGAAAAGTTATTTTATCCTTTCCTGTTATTTTGATGATTTCTCTATCATTAAGTAATATTGCTTTCATATTAATTATTTTAATAATTCGTCTGGATCTTTACTCGGTTGCTCTTCTCCAGCAGTTTTTATAGCATAAGCACATAATTCTTCAAAATTAACTTTGTTTTGCAATGCCAAAGCAGAAATTTTTTCTAAACTTTCATTAATTGAGGGAATAATAATACCACCTCTTTCAGTAGAAAGCCAGTGAGATTGTTTCTGCACGGGATGACAACCTTTTTTTGGTGTGCCAACATAAAAATCCACAGAGGATTTTTTTCCTTGAAAATCACAGGGAATGGTAAGTTTTTTCATATTTTAAACCTAGCTGAATTAATAATATTGTAGGAATTATTATCTTTTTGATTGATTTTATCAATAAGAATTTGACTACTTGCAAAAGATAGAGTCCAACCTAAATTGCAATGTGCTAGATTATAATATAAATTATCATAATATTTTGAACCACCAATGATGGGAAAACCATCTTGAGACAAAACTCTAATCCCTTGCCAAATTGTTTCTTTTTTATTAGTTTTTATAAGAAGTTTTTTTACTTTTTGATAAAAAATTTCTTTTCTAAAACAATTATTATTATCTAAAATATCATAAAATCCAGCTATTCTTGCCTTATTTTCTAAAGCAGAGCAAACAATTTTATTTTGATGATCAATAATGCCATAATTTAATTTATTACTGCTATTAAAACTATAGCCTCTCACTGCAATAATTGGTAATTTTATAGCAAGATTTCTTACTAATTTTTTGCTGGCAATGGCATTTGCTAACACAAACTTATCTCCTTTAATAATTTTGTTATTAGTAAGTTTGACAGCCTTAATGATATTTTTTTCTCTAATAAAAGATTTTGCTTTGCTATTAAAATGAATATTAAAATTTTTGTTCTTTAATAATTCTTGATATAATTTGCCAGAAAAATCATATAGATTGCAACTTAAATCATTTTTTAGCAAAATTGCTCTATGATCTTTTTGTACTATAATATTTTTCTCTAATTTTTTTAAAGAAGCTTGAGTTAATTCTTGGTATAAAAATTCTTTGCTTGCTTTTATAGTTTTTAAAAAATTATTATATTTTGTTTGATTTTGAAAAAGATGGATAATTCCCTTATTTAATTTTTTTTCAAATTTTATTTCTTTTTTTGTTGTTTCAAAAATCTTTTTACTAAAATTGGCAAATTTTAAATATTCTATATTTTTTTTGTCCGAGTGATTATTTTTGTAACAAGACTTTATAAACCAAAAAATTTTCTTAAAAAACTCTTTCTTGCTGATGAAAATAGCATCTTTGTTTTTAAAAAAGCAGTAATAAATAATTTTTTTGAAATTGCTAAAAGCATCAACAGGAAAGCTATGAGAAAAACTGAGTTGGGCTCCGTTTTGAAAAGAGGTTTTTAGTAATGGAGATTTTTCTTGTTCCAAAATAGTAACTTTGTAACCATTTTTAAGAGCAAGATAGCCAGAATGTAGGCCGATTACTCCAGCACCTATAATTATAATGTGTTTATTGTTTTTTTTACTCATCAAAAATTAAATTTCAAAATTTTTAATTATTGGATAATCCCTAGCGGAAAATAATTGATAGTGCCACCATTCATTTTGATAAAAATCAAAGCCTGCTAGAGTCATAATGCCTAATAATATTAAGCGGTTTTTTTGAGCTTCAATATTAATGTCGTTATTAGAGTGATAAGATTTTTTATCTAAACAATCAAATTCTGTACCCATATCAAGTTCTTTTTTTAGGTTGTCTGTTAAGGTAAGATCAAGGGCTACTCCTCTGCAATGAGGAATTGACCCTGTTTCTGGATTAGAAATAAATTTATGGTCAGGGAATTTCTGCCAAAGCATTTTTTGAATATTAATAGGTCTGTAAGCATCAAATATTTTTATTTTATATTCTAATGCTTGAGCAATTTGGATTGCTTGCAAAAATTTCTTATAAGCTGTTTCTTCAAGATAACATAATTCATTTTTATATAGCTTTTGCTGGACAAAATTATTTTTTGTGGCATATTTAAGATCTATGATAACTGATTCACTATTTTTTATTAATTTTAACATATAATTTATGAATAAAAATTTATTACAACTTAATCAAAAAAATAATTTAAAGCAAGAAATCTTTGCTGGTAATATTGATTATTTACAAGATTTTTTTAATAATAATAATATAGATATAAATAGTTTTGATCAAGAGTACAAAACCCTCTTAGATTATGCTTGTATATCAGGCAATTTCAAAACTATATCTTTCTTATTAGGACATAATGCTAGAATAGGAACTTTATTTTATATAATGAATAAAAAGAAAGATTTTGAAAAACTAATTAATATTTTGTCACGAACTAAATATGATTTTAATCAATGTGATAAATTGGGATTTTCTTTAACCCATTATTTATTCAGTTTAGACTATCAAAATTCACTGAACAAAGTTATTTCCTTAGGAGCCAAAATAGATAATATTGGTTTTAATGGAAAAATGGCTTTAGAATATCAAAATTCTCACACTAATGACAAAATCATAGGTTTAGTTATCGGCAGAGCTTGATATTTTAACAGGGCTGTTAGATAAAGCTCTTGATGTGCAAAAAAATCCTAAAAGTAATCGCTCCACCTCCTTTCAAACTGTGACGAAATTAAAAAAATGCTCGGGGTAATAGCTCCCCTCTTGAGGGGGAGCTATTACTTTTAAGATTTTTTTATACATCAAGCAAACTGTATCCAACAGCCCTGGATATTTTAATATATACTAAAATAAAACTTACTAAAAAAACAATGATTTGGCAGGGAGAGGGTTTTGTTATAGGAGTTTCTCCTCAGGCGGAGTATAATTTGTTAATTACTTTATTTTCTAAAGACAAAGGAATTTTTAAAACGATTATTAAAGGTGGTAAATCTAAAAAAAAATATCTAACTTATCAATTAGGAAATTTAGTTGAAGGGGTTTGGAAGGCAAGATTAGAAGAACATCTAGGTTTTTTTGAAGGATCTGTTATTAAGAATTACAGTGGATTTTTTTTAGTAGATAAGCAAAAAACTTTAATTCTAAAATCCATTACAGATTTATTATCGCTATCTATAAAAGATAATGATTTTTATCAAGAATTATATGATTACACAAAAACATTTTTGGATAAAATGATTTTTTCTGCAAAATGTAACTATCAAGATTATATTTTATATGAGATTGAGTTTTTGAAATATTTAGGCTTTGCTTTTGATCTAAGCAAATGTGCAGTAACAGGGGAGCAAAAGAATTTATATTATATTTCACCAAAAACTGGTCATTCAGTAACCAAAGAGGTAGGTAAAAAATATCATAATCAATTATTTGTCATCCCTAGTTTTTTAAGAAATGAAACAGATGAAAACGACCTAAAAAACTCTTTTGAATTAACAGATTATTTTATCAAAAAACATTTAATTAATAATGTTGATCATAAAAAATATAATTTAGTAAGAGATTTACTAAAAAACAGTTTTTTATCGCAATGAATGAGTTTCGTTTGGGTCCAGACTTGTTTTTATGCTGAGCAGATTGAAGGCTATGGGGTAAACTTAAATTTAAAGAAAAGCTCGGAGCAACTGCTCCCCTCTTCAGGTTGTGACAAAATTAACAAAAACTATATTTAATTTTTAATATTAATAAAATTGGATATTAAATTAATTAAAAAGATTGATTATTTTTTATAAAACTCCTTGCATCTAGGCAATTATTACAAGAATTTGTGATACATTCAGTAGCCTTTATTAAGTATTTCTGTTAAAATAGAAAAAGTTTTGTGTTTTTCTTGACAATTGATATTTTTTTTATATAATTTTTAAAAAAGAGAGAGAATACATATATTTGTGTTTCATATTTTCAAGAGTTTTAGATTTTCATTAAAATTTATATATTTCTGGCTACTTAAAAGTGGCAATTTAAAATGCAAAAAAGCCAAGAAAACTGCTCTTATACTATTTCGCACCGTACATAAAAATTATCAACAGCCTAAAAAGCAAATTTATCTTTATAAGTAACTCTCAGTTTTTATTTTATTAACAATAGAACTCATCAACAACTTAATTAATTAAACAACAAATTATGACAAAAATTATCGCAAAAAAACCTAATAAGAAGTGTTTTAAGAAGAAAAAACACAGAAGAAAATCCTGAATTAGAAAATGTACAAATAACAGAAAGAAAAGATACAGAAATAACCGAAAATAAAGAAATTGTGAATGAGAATATATTAGAGGCAAGCGGTAAAGTTATAAATTTACAAGAATTAAAAGAAAAAAGAACAGAAGATCTAGTGGAAATGGGGGTTTCTTTAGGTATTGAAAATGCAGATACTATGTTAAAACAAGGTTTGATATTTTTAATTCTGAAATATTCTGCTCAAAAAGGAGATACTCTCTTAGGAGGTGGAGTTTTAGAAGTTTTAAGCGATGGCTTTGGTTTTTTAAGGTCTCCTGAAACAAATTATTTATCAGGACCAGATGACATATATGTCTCTCCCATTCATATCAGAAAATTTGCTTTAAGAACAGGGGATGTGATTGAAGGAGATTTAAGATATCCCAAAAGAGGAGAGAGATATTTTGCCTTAAACACCATTAGCAAAGTTAATAAGCAAGATATTAACGGGAGTAAAAAAAGAAGAAAAACTAATTTTGACAATTTAACTCCCTTATACCCAAATGAAAAATTAAATTTAGAAGTAAAAAATCCTAAGCACAAAGATTTATCAACTAGGGTTATTGAAATGGTTGCACCTATTGGAAAAGGACAAAGAGCCTTAATAGTTGCCCCTCCTAGAACAGGAAAAACTATGTTGGTACAGAACATAGCTCATGCTTTAAATGAAAACCATCCTGATATTTCTTTATTAGTATTATTGATTGATGAAAGACCTGAAGAGGTTACTGATATGGAAAGATCAATTAAAGGAGAAGTGGTTAGTTCTACTTTTGACGAGCCTGCAACAAGACATGTTCAGCTTGCAGATTTATTAATAGAAAAAGCAAAAAGACTAGTGGAACAAGGAAAAGATGTTGTTGTTTTACTAGATTCAATAACAAGATTAGCTAGAGCTTATAATACAGTTGCTCCATCATCTGGAAAAGTTTTAACAGGTGGTGTAGATTCTAATGCCCTGCAAAGACCAAAAAGGTTTTTTGGAGCTGCAAGAAATATTGAAAATGGTGGATCATTAACTATCATATCTACTGCATTAGTTGAAACTGGCTCAAAAATGGATGAAGTAATTTTTGAAGAATTTAAAGGAACTGGTAATTCAGAAATTGTTTTAGATAGAAAAATATCTGATAAAAGAATTTACCCTGCAATTGACATTACTAAATCAGGAACTAGAAAAGAAGAGATGCTAGTTGAAAAAGACAAATTAAATAAAATGTGGATATTAAGAAAAATAACTAGCACTATGAATCCATTAGAAGCAATGGAGTTCTTCCTTGATAAAATGAGAGCAACTAAAAGCAATGATGATTTGTTTGCTTCAATGCATCAGTAAAAGACTTTTTAAGCACATTGCCCTCTGTGGAATTTAGGCTGGTTAGTGTATCAAGTGATCGTAGCTTTTAGCAATTTTTCTAAATCTTCTTTTGTATCAATGGAAATTGGCTTTTGTTTTTTATCTATGTGACAAGCAGTAATAATTAAGTTGTTTTCTATTGCTCTTAATTGCTCAAGTTTCTCTATTTTTTCAAAATATGATTCTGGTAATTCTATAAATTTTTGCAAAACAGATTTTCTGTAAACATAAATCCCTATATGCTCATAATAAGAAATATTTTTTTTAATTGCATTATAAGGAATAACAGATCTTGAAAAATAATATACTTTGGCAAATTCTTGGTTTTTGGAAAAATCCACTAATGCTTTTACAATATTAGGGTTTTTTATATCTTTTTTATCACTAATTTTTACTACCGAAGTTGCAATATCAGTGCTTTTATCTTTTTTTAAAACTTTAATTGTTTTATTAATAATATCAGGATCAATATTTGGCAAATCTCCTTGTAAATTCACAATAATATCAAAATCTAACTTGCTTTTAAGCAAGGCAGAATAAATTCTATCTGTTCCAGATGGTAAATTAGGATCAGTCATTATTGCAGTAAAACCAAATTTCTCCACCTCTTTTTTTACTTCATCTTCACTGCAAGCCACAATAATGTTTTCTATACCAGTTTTTCTTGCCTGCTGACAAACTCTTACTATCATTGATCTGCCATTAATATCTATCAATGGTTTTTTGGGGAATCTTGTAGAACTTAATCTTGCTGGGATCAATATTGCCGTTGTTTCTGCCATTATTTTGTGCCAGAAATATGTTTTAAACTAGCTTTTAAATAAGCAAAGCCTGTGATGATAGTCAAAACTGCCGCAATAACCAAACCTGCTCTACCAATTTCATCAGTATAAATAATTCCTGCCCCCCTATCTCCTAAAATCATCAATGAAAGAGCCGTCATCTGCACCCCTGTTTTCCATTTTGCCAATCTACTAACTGGAATACTAATATGAATTTCTGCCAAAAATTCTCTTAAGCCAGAAACAAAAATTTCTCTAAATAAGATAATCACACCCGGTATTGTAATCAATAAATCACCATTGCCAAAATGCACTAACATAATAATAGCAGTAGCCACTAATAATTTATCAGCAATAGGATCTAAAATCCTGCCAATTTGTGATTCTACATTAAATAATCTTGCCAAATATCCATCCAAAAAATCAGTAACTGAAGCAATTATAAATAATGTAGCAGCTATCCAATTTGAAATAACACCCTCCAAAAAAAAAGAAGAAATCAAAATAGGAATAACAACAATCCTAAATAAAGTTAAAAAATTAGGCAAATAATTCATTTTTTTGGTTTTTAAAGTTAAGCTTGTTATTAGCATATATGCAATCTTATTAACATTTACACGATTTTTTCTTCTTGGTGTAAATGTTGTTAGCATACAGGCTGTGTCGCAATAGTAAGGGACATTTTGCAGTTTTGATAATTACTTGATTATTCTAGTTTGTCAATAATAATTAACCTAATTTTTTTCAGGGCTGTTTGATGCAAAAATGATTTAAAATAAAATAAGAGATGTTATTATAAAAATAGATCAAGATTCGTTAGAGAGTTGTTTTAGGAAATATGGAGAGTTTTTGTCAAAGAACAGCAAAAATACTTTATACAAGTAATACTATTTTAGTTTTATAATTGACCTATAGCCTTCAATTTTCTCAGTATAAATTGCTTTTTTTAATACTCTGTTAGCTATGGCTAACAAATAATTAAAAAAAACAATTTCTACTAAACATCTTTTTGGCTATAGGTCAATTATAAAGCTAAAATAGTATAAAATGTTTTATTTCTTAATAAGAATAAGCTCCTTGTGCAACTTATTTCAAAAATTAATAACAAATAAAAAAGGTAAAAAAATGAATTTAAAAATAGAACTTCCTCAAATAAGTAATCCTATTGCAAATTATGTTGCATATAAAAAAGTTGATAATTTGCTTTATGTTTCTGGGCAGGTTTGTAAAAAAGATGGTATTATGCTTTTTAGTGGTAAAATAGGTAAAGATTTAACTTTGGATGAAGGCAAAAAGGCTGCTAGATTATGTGGCTTTAATATTTTGGCTCAAGTAAAAGATGCTTGCGGAGGCGATTTATCACGAGTAAAATCTTGTGTTAGATTAAATGTGTTTGTTAATAGTGCAGAAAGTTTTTATGATTATGCCTCAGTGGCAAATGGTGCCTCTGATTTAATGAGTGAGGTTTTTGGAGAAGACATTGGCAAACCAACTAGAATTGCATTAGGAGTTTATGGCTTGCCATCTAATAGTGCTGTTGAGATAGATGCTATTTTTGCAATTGCCTAATAATTTTTCAAAAGCTAAACAGCAAAATGATTTTATTATATTTTTTAACTGGTCTTATTTTTGGTAGTTTTGTATCTGCTATTAGTCATAGATTACCGATCAATAAAAATTTTATTTGGGCAAGATCATATTGTCCAAAATGCAAACATATATTAGCTGTCATAGATTTAATCCCTTTATTATCATATATAATCTTTTTAGGAAAATGCCATTATTGCAAAGAAAAAATATCTTTAAAATACCCTGCCCTTGAATTATTTTCTGCTGTTATTTTTGTTTTAATTTATTCTCTTGGCTTAGAACTTAAAATAACTATTTTGCTACTTAGCATTTTTATTGTTCTGCTCATTATGATAATTATTGATTTTGAACATTATATTCTTCCTGATTCGTTACAAATAATTTTGCTTATTTTAGCTATTATTTGGAGTTATTTTTATCAATTATCTATATTTGATGTTGCTTTATCTGCTTTTATAGGTTTTTCTAGCATTTATTTGATAGCAATATTTTTTAAAAAAATCAGAAAAAAAGAAGGTATTGGTTTTGGAGATATAAAATTTATTACGATTGCCAGTATTTTTATTGGTTGGTATAATTTACCTTATTTTTTTTTAATTTCAGGAATTGTCGGAGTGATTAACGGCTTAGCTTGGAAAATTTTTTTAAAGAAAGAACAATTTCCTTTTGCCCCAAGCTTAGCAACTTCTTTATTTATTTTAATCTATGTTAATAATTTTATAAAATGACAAATAATTATAGATTAGGTGTAGGAATTATTTTAATTAATAAGCAGAAAAAAATATTTGCAGGCAGAAGATCTGACAATTTTAGCAAGGCTTGGCAAATGCCTCAAGGTGGCATAGATAAGCAAGAAAATCCTTTGGATGCTGCTTATCGAGAATTATTTGAAGAAACTTCTGTAAAATCAGTTAATTTATTATCTTCTAGCAAAAAATGGTATAAATATAGGTTATCTCAAGAATTTGTGCCTCAATATTGGCAAGGAGAATATATTGGGCAGAAACAAAAATGGTTTTTAATGGAGTTTTTAGGGGATGATTCTGAAATTAATGTAGCAACCAAAGAACCTGAATTTATTGAATGGCAATGGCAAGATTCTGACTTTTTATTAGATAATATTGTTGATTTCAAAAAGGATCTATATAATTCATTATTTAAAGATTTTAAAAAATTCTTGTAGATTAATATTTGTTTAATATAATGGCTTGCCAACTTAATAATATATAATAAAGATGAAAAAAAACACACATCCAGAATATCACAAAATAAAAGTTCTAATGACAGATGGAACAGAGTTTGAAACTAGATCTAGCTGGGGCAAAGAAGGTGCTGTTTTAAAATTAGATGTTGATCCAACAACTCATCCTGCTTGGTCTGGAGGAGGAGCTTTTATCAACGAGAACATCAGCAAAATAGCCAAATTTAAAGAAAAGTTTGGTAGTGTTTTTTCTCTTGACGAAGATTAATAGTTTGTTAATAGATAAATATGGATTCTTTTCTAGTTTATAAAATAATAAAATCTTTACATATCATCTCTGTTATTTCTTGGATGGTAGGAATGTTATATTTACCAAGATTATTTGTTTATCATACACAAGCCACTAAAAAATCTGAAACAAGCGAGACTTTTAAAATAATGGAAAAAAAATTGCTAAAATTCATTATGAATCCAGCAATGATTTTGAGTTATTTTTTTGCTATTATTTTGATTATTCAATTTCCTGAATATTATAAAAATGCAGGATGGCTACACACAAAAATATTATTAGTGCTAATCTTATCAGCTCTTCATGGTTATTTTGCAGTTACTGTAAAAAAATTTGCAACTGATCAGAACATAAAAACAGCAAAATTTTACAAAATTATCAATGAGATACCTACAATATTAATGATATTAATTGTTGTTTTAGTGGTTGTAAGACCTTTTTAATACAGGCAGGCAGGGATTTAGTGCAGAGAGGGCAAGTTATCAGTAATTTTAAATTAAAAAAAATAGAAAAAAAGACCCAAGGTAATAGTAGCAATTCTATTGTAGCACAGTTTGATATTGCGAGAATTTACTTTGTTTGTATCTATTCAGATAAAAATTTCTCCGCATCAAGTGCGGCCATACATCCTGTTCCTGCTGCTGTTACTGCTTGTCTATAAATTTTATCTTGCACATCTCCACAAGCAAAAACTCCTTTGATATTTGTGTTTGCTGTGCCTTTTTCAGTAATAATATAGTTTTCTTCATCCATTTGCAAAAAGTCTTTGAAAATTTTAGTGTTCGGATTGTGTCCGATAGCAATAAATACTCCATTTATTGCCATATCAAAAATTTTATTAGTCTTGTTGTTTAAAAGTTTTACTCCTGTTACTAATTTTGGCTCTTTGCTTCCTATAATTTCTTGCAATTCTGTGTCCCATAACATTTTTATTTTGTCATTTTTAAATAATCTTGCTTGCAAAATTTTTTCTGCTCTTAATTCATCTCTTCTATGCACTAAATAAACCTTTTTGGCATGGTTAGTTAAAAACAAAGCCTCTTCTACCGCAGTATTTCCTCCACCAACTACAATAACATCTTTGTTTCTAAAGAAAAAACCATCACAAGTAGCACAGCCTGACACCCCAAAACCTTGGAATTCGTGCTCACTTGGCAATCCTAGCCATCTTGCAATCGCTCCTGTTGCAATAATTACAGAATCTGCCTGATATTCCATTCCATCACCATCCCAAGCCTTAAAAACTTTGTCTTTTTTAGAAAAATCTACTTTTCTAATATGTGAAATAATTATTTCTGTGCCCACATTTTTTGCTTGTGCTGACATTTGCTCCATTAACCAAGGTCCTTGAATTACATCCGCAAATCCAGGATAATTTTCAACATCGGTAGTAATAGTTAATTGCCCTCCTACTTCATTTCCTGTGACTAATATTGGTTGTAAATTTGCTCTTGCTGCATAAATTGCAGCACTATAACCCGCAGGTCCTGAACCGATTATCAAAGTTTTTGTTTTTTTTACTGACATTGTTATTAATTTAATTTGATTTACTATTTTTAATATAGTATAGTATATAAACATAAATTTATTATAGTAAAAATCAATCATTGCTTATGAAATTAGCTTTATTATCTGATAATACCAAAATATCCAACATTGTTGAAAAAAAATTAAAAGGTTTTTGCGAATTTGCTCAAGATCCAAGCAATGCAGAAATAATTGTTGTTCTAGGAGGAGATGGCTTTATGCTCCATTCCATTCATAAATATAGAAAATATGGGGCAAGTTTTTATGGTGTTAATTGTGGTTCTGTTGGTTTCTTATTGAATAAATTAATTATTGGCAGTAATTTTATAAAAAAATTAAAAAAAGCAAAACATACTTCAATATACCCTATTTTGATGGAAGCAACAGATAAACACGGGAAAAAATATAGTTCCCTTGCCTTTAACGAAATATCTTTATTTAGACAAACTAATCAATCTAGTACCATAAAAGTTATTATTGATAAAAAAGTAAAAATTAAAACTTTAATAGGTGATGGTATATTAGTTGCTACCCCAGCAGGAAGCAGTGCCTATAATTTCTCTGCAGGAGGTCCAATCATCCCGCTTTGTAGCAATTTACTTGCTATCACTCCCATAAATCCATCTCGTCCTAAACAATGGAGAGGGGCTTTGATTCCAAGTGATTTAAAAATAAAACTAGTTATTGATGATGAAAACAACAAAAGACCAATTAGTGCCACCGCTGATTTTTTTGAATTTAGAGATATAGCCGAAGTTTCATTAATAAAATCCGTTCAAGATAAAGTAATCTTATTATTTGACCAAGATAATTTATTAGAGCATAAATTAATCGCAGAGCAGTTTTTGTAATAAAGAAAAAAAGTATAAAAAGGCAACAATTCTATTTTTTATAATTAAAATTGTTGATAAAAAGGGATAAAGATTGTTTGAATTTTGTTTCAGTTGTGGGAATATGTTATACTTATTAGTTTTTTAAGAAAATATTAATGATATTAATAAAAATATTCTATATTATTAGTAAAAAATACTAAAAATGATGCGAAAAAAACATATAGTTGAAGTAGGAAATGTTAAAATAGGGGGGGAGTATCCTGTTGTGGTCCAATCTATGACTAATTCTGATACTGAAAATGCTATTGCTACTGCAGAGCAAATTATAGAATTATATAATGCAGGAAGTGAGATTGTTAGAATCACGGTAAACACAGAAACAGCAGCAAAAAACATTACTAAAATACAAAATTATTTAGTTCAACGAGGCTTTGAGAACATACCAATAGTTGGAGATTTTCACTATAATGGGCATTTATTATTACAAAAATATCCAGAAATGGCTCAAATTCTAGCTAAATATCGAATAAATCCAGGAAATGTTGGTTTTGGTAAGAAAAGAGATAATCAATTTGAGATTATGATTGAGCAGGCGATAAAATATAACAAACCAGTTAGAATTGGAGTAAATTGGGGTAGTTTAGACAAGTATTTATCTGCAAAATTGATGGATAAAAATAAAAACAGCAAGAATCCTTTAAGTTCTACAGAAATTTTAAAGAAATCTTTGATAGAATCTGCTTTAATCAGCAGTAAAAAGGCAGAAGAAATTGGTTTGGCAAAGAATAAGATCATTTTGTCTTGCAAAGTAAGCGAGGTACCTGATTTAATTGATATTTATCAAAAACTAGATAAATTATGTGATTATCCATTACATTTAGGCTTAACAGAAGCAGGAATTGGGTCAAAAGGAATTGTAGCTTCTGCAGTTGCTCTTGGCATTTTGTTAAAACAAAATATTGGAAACACCATCAGAGTCTCAATCACCCCTCTTAGCACCGAACCTAGAACAAAAGAGGTTAATATTTGCCAAGAAATTATTCAAGTAATGGGAATTAGAGCTTTTAAGCCACTAGTTACTTCTTGCCCTGGATGTGGCAGGACTAGCAGTGTGTTTTTTCAAGAACTAGCAGAAAATATTCAAAATTTTATTGAAGAAGAAATGCCTATTTGGAAAAAAGAATATCCTAAGGCAAAAGATGTAAAAATAGCAGTAATGGGTTGCATTGTTAATGGACCAGGTGAGAGCAAATATGCAAATATTGGTATTTCTTTACCTGGCAATGGTGAAGATCCATCAGCACCTGTTTTTATTGACGGCAAAAAAGCAACCACCCTAAAAGGCAAAAACATCTCAAAAGATTTTAGAAATATCATCAAAGATTACATTAAAAATTTATAATATACTAATCTGATTTCAAAATGTTGATTTTATCAAATTATTTTTGAGGATAAAATCAATATTTTGAGATTAGATGAGTATATGTTGATAATTTAATCTTAATATGGTAAATTAAGCAAGGATGTTTAATACAAGTTTCTTGATATGTTATAATAAAAAAACCTCGGGGAAATGCTCCCCCTCAAGGGGGAAACAATTACTTTTGGTGTTTTTTCTATTGCAATACAGTCTGTTTTTGTAAGAGTCAAAACTGCAACAACAACCTTAACTTAAAAAAGAACTTTAAAAAATTATGTGTAAATGCTTCACAGATTGCAAAACTGCAACCAACAACCTTAACTTTAAAAAAACAGAAAAGTTAGTGCAGGGTGTTTTTAGTTCTGTTGCTAAAAAATATGATATTATGAATGATGTGATGTCTTTTGGTATTCATAGATTTTGGAAAGAGGAGTTAGTTAAAAAAGTTTTGTTACAAAAGGGGATAAGAATTTTAGATATGGCTGGGGGGACTGGCGATCTTAGTTTTTTATTATATAGCAAATTAAAAAAAAGAAATATTCAGGATTTTAATCTTACTATTGCAGATTTTAATCAAGAGATGTTAGATTATGGTCAGAAAAAAGCTCTTGATAAAAATATAATTTCAAAAAACATTTCGTGGCATCAGGATAATGGCGAGAAAAGCAAATTTAAGAATCAGTCATTTGATTATTATTTGAATGCTTATGGTTTAAGAAATTTTACTGATTTAAAAAAGGGGGTTGCTGAGGCTTTTAGGGTTTTGAAAAAAGGCGGGGTATTTTTATGTTTAGAATTTAATCAAGTAGAGAATAAATTTTTGCAGAAACTTTATGATTTTTATTCTTTAAACATTATTCCTAAAATTGGTTCTTTGATTACGGGGGATGAAGAGTCTTATAAATATTTTGTAGAGTCAATTAGAATGTTTCCTGACTCTAAAAAATTTCAAAAAATGCTTGAGCAGGCAGGTTTTTCTAGTACAACTTATCAAAAACTAACTTTTGGCATTACAACTTTATATATAGCAAAAAAATGAAATTAATTCTTTCTTTCTTTTATTTTATAAAGATTTTTATCTATGGTCAATTATGTGGTTGTAATTTTTTGTTAAAAAAAATTCCTTTTATAGGGTGGTTGTTTATTCCTTTTGATATTTTTGCTATTTTTTCATTAAAATTTTCTAAAGAAAAAAGAATTAGAATGTTGTTTTTGAAATTAGGTCCTACTTTTATAAAATTGGGTCAATTGCTTTCTACAAGATCGGATTTAGTGGGAAATGATATTGCTAATGAATTAGCTTTTTTGCAAGATAAGTTGCCATCTTTCAAATATAAATATGTGCAAGATACTATTAGAAAAGAATTGGGTGATGAGATAGAAAATTTATTTATTAAGTTTGATAAAAATCCAGTGGCAGCGGCTTCTATTTCTCAAGTTCATTATGCGATAACTAATGATAAGAAAAAAGTTGCGGTAAAAATCTTAAGGCCTAAAATAGCAAAAATCTTTTTTAGAGAGATAAATGTTTTATATTTTATTGCTAGCTTTATTTCTTTTTTTAAAATTGCCAAAAGATTAAAATTAAAAGAAGTTATTAGGATTTTTGAGGAAGCCACAAAAAAAGAGTTAGATTTAAGATTAGAGGCTGCATCTGCTAGTTGTTTAAAAGAAAATTTGGCAGGTGATAAAAATATTTACATTCCAAAAATTTATTGGCATTTGACAGAAAAAAAAGTTTTGACTTTGGAGTGGTTAGATGGAATAAAAATTAGTGATACAAAAAAATTAAAAAAAGCGGGATTCTCATTGAGTGAGTTAGCAGAAAATCTAATTTATTGTTATTTTAATCAAGCATATCAAAATGGCTTTTTTCATGCAGATATGCATCCAGGAAACATTTTGATAACAAAGCAAGGAAAGATTGCTTTTATAGATTTTGGTATTATGGGATATTTATCAAAAAAAGACAAAATTTATGTTACAAAAATCTTATATGGTTTTATAAAAAAAGATTATGACGAAATAGCAGAATTGCATTTATTGGCAGGTTATGTGCCAAAAGACACAAATTTAAAAGATTTTTCTCTTGCTTGTAGAGCTGTTATTGAGCCAATTTTTGGTTTACCAGTAAAAAGTTTTTCAATTGCAAAAATGTTAGCTCATTTATTTCAAGTAACTGAAAAATTTGGGATGGAAACTCAACCGCAATTATTACTATTACAAAAAACTCTATTTACCGTAGAAGGAGTTACAGCTAATTTGGATAGAGACATTAATATTTGGCAGATAGGAGAACCTTGGATGAGGCATTGGGCAAACAACAATTTGAGTTATCAAGAAAAGGCAAAAGATATTGTACAAGAATTAAAAAAATTAGGAGAGAAACTTCCTGAGATTATGGATAAATTAATAGATAAACTGCATAAGGTGAGTTAAGCAACAAGCCACTTACACAACAGAATCTCGTCTATCATACACTAAAACAAAATTGTTTTAGTGTATTCTTGGTAAATAACATTTTTTTATATTACTGATAGATGTTATATTAGATATATTTGGATTAATTTTTTTTTGTTTTTGCAACATTTGTTGTATTATTTTATTTGATAAATTATAGGTAAGTATTGTTTCTTTAGGATAATATGCTGCTTCATATACATCTCGAGAATTATTACCTTCTTGGATAGTAATAATGTTATTTCTAAGTAATGTTGTTATTATGTTGTTTTCTAATGAGGTTTTACTATAATTTGTTAATGGGGTTCTAGTATAATTGTTTATTTTGCAGGAATCAGAGAGCTTTTTATTTAATCCAGCATTAGATAATTGAAATAATAATATTTCTATATTATATTTGGTTAAATTTTGTGTTAAATCTTTTAATTGTGTTTTCTTATCATTTATATCTAATATTGTTAATGGAGAGAAGCTTATATATGATATTTGCTTAATATTTAATGCTTGTAATTCATTATCGTTACTTGTGGTAATAACATTTTTATTTTTTGTTTGTGAATGTAATTTTGTAGCTATAGAGGCTTGCATAAATTCGTAAGAATTACCATATATACTGTCTGCATAAAAAACATTATTTCTGTTATTAAAGAAATGTGTTTTAAAATTTAGAAACCCACGGTTTGAATTATTATTTGTGATTTTGTCATAATAATAAGGCTGATAAAATATTATTGATTTGTTTTTTTCTAAACACTTATCTAATCTTAATTCTAGATTTTTCTTAATAGAGCTAAATTCTTTATCATTTTTACTTGAAATAGATTCTATTATCATAGAATTAACTGGGATTACCACAAGATCATTCTTTGAATTAATTGTGTAATCTAATATATATATTAATGTAATTAAGAAATCTCTTAAATCTCCAGATGATATTTCTGCAATAATTAAAGGAGATTGAGGAGTTTGTTTATTTAAAAAATTACCTAACTTTTCTTTAGTTATTGCTATTTCTTTTAAACTTTGATTAAATGTTATAAAATAATTAGTGTTTTTATTAATTTTTATAAATGGAATATTAGCATCAAAAGTTTTTATAATAGGTGCATGATTTATTATTTTAGTTACTTGAGCAACCACAAACCCTTCATTGTAATTACCTAATTGATTCTCAATCTTTACATTAAAAAAAGGATCTTTTTTATAATCTTGAGGGTGCATTGATGAAGAAAATATTAAAGAGCAATATTCATATAAAGCTTTTTTATTTTTAAAATCATCTTCAAGTCTCTGCATTATATATTGTACATAAATCGCAGCAGAGTCTGTTCCAGAAATAAATTTGATATTGGTTCTATACCTTTCTTTTTTTGCCTTGTTAATTTCACTATTTATTGCTTCATATATAGCCTCTAATTCTTTTTTAGCAAAAGCTAAGCTATCAGTCTCTAGGTCAGTATTTTCATTCACTAATATTTCTCTTGGGTTATTAAAATGCTCCAAAAGATTTGTTTTAATAAGATCGTAATTTTCTAATTTATGACCTTTTTTTATCTTATTATATAAATTAACAATCTCATATTTGTAAGATTCTGTTATGAAGTCCTTGTTTTTTACTATATTATCTAATTTTATAGCTAGCTCATTCTTATTTATGTTTATGCAGTTTTGTAATATATATCTTTTCAATAACCGTTCAAACAAATTATATTTTTCTACTAATTCATTATTAGAGTTATGAACCATATTAAATGTTCCACCTAATGTAATATAAGTTGTTTGCTGTCTCATGTTTTCATTTATAGAACAAGTTTTAGGGCTAGTAAATTATTTTAAAGCTCATAATAAAAGATTATAATGGACAAAACAAAGTTATACAAGTGTTTTAATATTGCATTTTTTAGCTTGTGCAATACTCTTATATTATTTAAACTTTATAATTAGAAAAATTTAATTCTAAAAAAAATGAAAAAATTAGACAATTTTTTACAACAAGCAAAGAAAGAGCAAATTATTGATGATGATATTTTGCATAAATTGCAAGAATTTGATAAAAAACAAAATAGTAATAAAGGAACTAATATTTTTATTAATGTAATTGGTTTTTTTGGTGTTTCTGCAATTTTATTAGGGTTAATTTTGATTATTTCTCATAATTGGCAAGAAATACCTGATATAATCAAAATATCATTATATCTTTTTTCGCTTTTATCTTTTCATTTATTAGCAATAAAAATTTTTAGAAACTATCCAAAACTCTCTACATTACTGCATTTTTTAGGAGCAGGTTACATTATTGCCGGGATTGGTTTAATTGCCCAAATCTACAACCTCTCAAGCTCTGATGGCAAGGCCTTTTTATTATGGTTTGTTATGATTATCCCTCTTACCTTTATTTTAAGAAATAGATTAATTGGAGCTATGTCAATTTTAGTTTTTTATCTATGGCTAAACACATATTTAGATTATTATAATTATTATAATTCCACTCCTACCATTATGTTTTATTACAGTATTTTTGCGGTTAATTTTATTGTTATTAGCAAATTATTTAAACCAGCTAATGACTGTTTTGCTTATTTAAAAATAATTGGTATTATTACACTCTCTATTATTATTATTATTATGGGTTTTAGTCATAATTTTTTATCTATAAATGATCTTAAATTTTCTCTTCATCCATTAGTTTTAGCTATTCTTATTTTCAATTTTTCTATTTTAGCTTATTTAATGAGAAAAAATTTAAAAGAAAATTTAATATTATCAGCTTTATTAGCAATAATCACCATTTTGCCTTTACTCACACTCACCATTTCTCTAAAAGAAAATTTTATGATAATATCTGTTCTTTATTGGTTAATTCATTTTTTGTTTGGAGCATTTTTTATTTATATTGGCATTATAAAATCTAGCAATAGCAATGTTAATTTTGGGGTATGGTATATTACTCTTGCTATTATTATTAGATTTTTAGATATAGTAAATACTATGTTAAAAACAGGTATGATGTTTGTAATATTAGGAAGTATTTTGTTATTAATTGCATATTTAACCGAAAAATATCGCAAAATTTTAATAAATAAATACATAAATAAAATAAGCTAATGTTAAAAAAGAATAATTTATTATTAATTGTTATAATTCTACAAATATCTTTTTTTGCTATTTGGTCTTTTGTAGAAAACAAAAAACTTTTTAATCCTCAAAGCAAAGAAATTTTAGTAGAAGTTTTACCAGTTGATCCAAGGGATTTTATTAGTGGTAATTATTTTATTTTAGCTTATAAATTCAATGATGCTTGGAGATTTAAAAAAAAATATATTACCTATCACTTAAGAAAGAAAAAAGGTCAAATTATTTATGCAACATTAGAAAAAAAAGATAAATATTATTTACCCACACATATCAGCTACACCAAGCCTCAAAAAATAAAAATTAATCAAGCAATAATTAAAGGAAAAATAGGTTCTTATGGAAATTTAGAATTTGGTATAGAAAAATATTTTATTAATGAAAACAAAGAGCAACCAAATGCAAGAAAAGACAAAATAGAAGTATTATTAAAAATAGATAATAATTTTTCGCCTAGAATTAAAGAATTATATATCAATGACCAGAAATTCAGATAGAATCATAAATTTTTTATGTTGGTCTTAATATTGTCTTTGACTTTTCTTAATTTTGATAATATTGTTTGATCTGACTTTAATAAGAGTTTTCAGTTGAAAATAAAAATCACCCTGTGCTAAAAAAAGCCCTTTCAAAATTTACATCAATCATATTAATGATATTATTTCTAATAATATCTACTTTGGGTTTTGTCTCTATTATGATAGTAATAAAACCCAGAGACATCACCCCTATTTTAAAATATGTTAATAAATATTTTAAGCAAGAAACTCAAAAATTTAATATTAAAAGCGATAAAGTTGTAATCGCTTGGGATAATGAGCATTATTCATTTGATGTCAATTTACTCAATGCAAAACTTACTATAAAAAATAAAATTATAAAAATAGATCAATTAAAAATTGATATTAGTAGAAGATTATTATTAATTGGAAAATTCAAAATTGATAAAATTATTGTCCAAAAAATTATATTTGATGATTTACATAAAAATAAACAAAAATTATCTCAATCACAAATAATTAACTATATAGAAACCAGTTTAAATAACTTTATTCTTTTCAAAAATATTGATATAGAAGAAATAGTTATTCCTAAAATAGATAAAAAAAACAATTTAATTATCAGAGATTTTTTATATCAAGAAATTATTAAAGATAGACAAATTACAAGTAGTTTTAATATTCAGTTTTTAAAAGAAAGAGTTACATTTAATACCATCTGCAATTATCAAAACAATAAATTTACTAACTGCCTAATTGAAACACAACATCTACCCAAAAAAATAATCAACCATTTAAGCAACTCTAAAATTAAATCTGACCTTAAATTAGCTCTTAACATAAAAAAAGAAAACAATCTTTTTTCTATTGATTTAAATAGTAGTAGCGAAAATCTAATTTTAAATTTTTACCAAGAAAAAGACATAATATATAATAACATTAAATTATCAGCTAAATTTTCCGTAAGCGAACAAGAAATTAAGGCAAGCAACATTGATTTTACAGCAAATAACAAAATATCCCTAACAGGAGAAATATCCTATAAAAAAAACCATCTAACCCTAGTAGCACAAGCAAAAAATATAGAATATGATTCTTTGTTTTTACTTTATCCAAAATTAAAAAAATTAAAGAAATCTAGAGATTGGCTAAAATCTCATCTAAAATCTACAAAAATATCTAAAGGACAAATTGACTTAGATTTTAACTTAGTAAATAACAAGCTAAATCACCTATCTGGAGAATTTGATATAGCAAAAGCTTTACTAAACCCTACAAAAAATTTTCAGGATATTAGTGATGCAAAAGGAAAAATTATTTTGAGCAAAAATTCAATAAGCATAAATATATATGAAGCAATGGTAAAGAATGATAAAGTGCAAAATATCCAAATTACCATACCAAGCTTTGCCAATAAAATTGCTAATCTTTACATTACAGGAAAAAATGTTCCTTTTTCATCCTTGAGTTTAATAGATTTTTTACTTAGTAAAATATCTGAGCAAAAAACCATTGATGCTATGAAATTATATTTTCATCAAGCTCAAGGAATTGCAGAAATATTGGATATAAAGTTAAAAATTGCTAATGATTTTAATATTAATCACTATAAATTAAATATTTTAGGTAAGGTGCAGAAAATTTCTAATGATTTTATTTCTGATGATTTTAATAAATTTAAAATTAGCAAAAAATATAATGATAATAAATTTAATATTCATATCAATTTAGCAAATGCAAAAATTGATCAAGAATATTTGTTTTTTAAAAAAAACAGCAAAGAAAAACTAGATTTTTATATGATAGTAGAAGAAAAAAAAGACGTGATATATTTCAGAAATATTCTATTACAAGGAGAAAGAGCCAATATCCGAGGCAAAGTAAGTCTTGTCAATAAACAGATAAGAGATATTAATTTTATTAATTCTTACTTAGGAAAAAGTGATTTTTCTTTAAATTTAATTAGAAAAAAAGATTTTTTAATTGGCAATTTAATTGCACAAAATTTATATATCAGCTATCCAAAAAAATCTCAAACTGAAAATAGTAGTGATTTTATTCCTGTTAATATTGATATAAAAATCAATAATTTAATAGGATTAGAAAACATAAATCTTGATGGTAATTCAGGAAAATGGCTTTATAAAAAAAATTATAACAGTTTATATTTGGAAGGCAATTTTTTAGGCGGTAATTATATTCTAAAAAACACTATAAAAAGGACAAAAAATGCTAAAAAAGAAAAAATTCTTATGGAAATAAAAAACTTTGGTAATTTTACTAAAATTTTTGATCCAACTTCTCAAATTATAGATGGTTTAGCATATTTAGAATTAGTCAGAAAAAATCAAGAAAATTATCAAGGATCATTACTATTGCAAAATTTTTCTTTAATAAATAAAGATAATTTACAAAAAATGCTAGCATCAAAATCTTTAAAAAATCTAAAAAAATTAAAAACCATAAAATTTGAATATGGGAATATAGATTTTATTTATAATAAAAAAAAAGAGCTTATCAACATTACAGATAGCTTAATATATGGTAATAAATTGGGAGTTACTAGTTATGGTAAGATAAATTTACTAAATAAAGATGTGTTTTTGCAAGGAAACATTATCCCAGCCTATAAATTCAATAATTTTTTAGGTTTGGGAGGAGTACCTTTTTTAGGAGATTTCTTAACAGGAAATAAAGGTATCTTTTCTTTATCATATGAGACCTCTGGTAAGTTTGGAAAAATAGATATAGATGTCAAGCCTCTATCAATAATATTACCTTCATTTTTAAAGAAAATTGGTAGAAAAAGAGAAAAAATTCAAGATAGATTGGAAGACAAAAAATAATTACTTGATAATTTAGTAGAAAACTATTATATTTATAAGAATTGCTTAAGGAAGGGTGGCCGAGTGGCTGAAGGCGACAGTTTGCTAAATTGTTATACAATTTAACATTGTATCGTGGGTTCGAATCCCATCCCTTCCTCCATTTCTTGATTTTACAAAACCTAAACAAGCCTAAAATCTTCAATAGTAGCACAAGGTCTTATCTCTTTTTATTATTAAATAGTCGTCCCTAAAAAACTATAAAAAGCCTTGCAGTATAAGGGTTTAGTTGTATAATTTGCATAGTAAAAACACAAGCTTATTACCAATAACTCTTAAAACCTTGCAAAAATGTTACACAAAACTCACCAAACAGGAAATGATATGGATATGTTCAGAAATGAATTAGTAAATATCATAAATATGAAGCATAAACTAGTAATATTATCAAAATTAGTAGATTGGAGAAGTATGGAAAAGAAGTTTTCTATAAAATATAACCCCAGTTATGCTTTTTTTTAATAAAAAGCCTTGCAAAAAGTTAGCATAGACATTTTAATATTTTTTTTAACCTAAATAAAAAAAGCTATGCTAGTAAGTGATATTGAACTAATAAAACTATATTGTCAAATAGATGATTTTTGTAAATTATTTTTTAAGTACTTCAATCAAAAATTAATATCAGAAAAGAGTAGTAAATTAAGGAAAGAAGGGAAGGACAGGCTTAAATCTAGTGATATAATGTGTATATTAATATTGTATAATAATAGTAGTTATGATTGTTTTAAAAATTATTATATTGAGTTTGCAAAGCCTAATTTACAAAAGTATTTTCCTAATATGCCTTGTTATGCAAGGTTTACACATATTCAAAAGATAGCATTTATGCCACTTAGTTCTTTTTTATTAGAAATAATTAATAAAAATGAAAAAACAGGGTGCTATTAATATTGATTCAACATACATTCCAGTATGTAAAAATCAAAGGATAAGAAGGCATAAAACATTTAAAGGACTAGCATCAAGAGGAAAGTCAACTATGGGCTGGTTTTTTGGTTTCAAGTTACACTTGCTTATAAATCATAAAGCAGAAGTAGTTAATATGTCTATTACAAAGGGTAATGGTTCAGATCTAGATACAGTGCTTGCTTTAGCTAAAACACTAAAAGGAAAATTGTTTGGAGATAAAGGATATATAAGCAAAAAAATTAAAAATAATTTATTATCTCAGGGATTAGAATTATTTACAAAAACAAGAAAAAATATGAAAAAACAAGAAATAAGCAAGAAAAATAGATTTTTATTATCCAAAAGAGGTATTGTAGAAACTGTTATAGGTTCCATAAAAGGGTTTTTTAGCATTATTTCTCATAAATACAAAACTCCCGTCAATTTCTTTATGAATATTATTTCTGGGTTAATTGCATATGATTTTAAACAGAATAAACCTAAAATTAACTTTAACATTCAAAAATCAAGGGGTTATAAGTTAAAAAAAGCATAACTGGGGTTATATTTTAATGAAAATTTCTCTTCCATGCTTCTCCAATCTACTAATTTTGATAATATTACTAGTTTATGTTTCATATTTATGATATTTACTAATTCATTTCTGAACATATCCATATCATTTCCTGTTTGGTGAGTTTTGTGTAACATTTTTGCAAGGTTTTAAGAGTTATTGGTAAAAAGCTTGTGTTTTTACTATGCAAATTATACAAAAAAAACCTTATACTGCAAGGCTTTTTATAGTTTTTTAGGGACGACTAATTAGTTAGAGGCCATTTCTTGGGCTTCTTTGGCGAAATTGTCTTGCTTTTTTTCTATTCCTTCACCAACTTCATATCTTATAAATGAATTTATTTTTAAATCAGAGTTATTGTCTTTGTTGAATTGAGCTATAACATCTTTGATTAGTGTTTTGCCATCCATTACAAATGCTTGCTCAACTAAAACTGTTTCTTGATAATATTTTCTGATTCTACCTTCAACCATTTTCTCAATAATATTGTCTGGCTTGCCTGATGCTTTTGCCCGCTCTGTAAAAATTTCTTTTTCTTTTTCAACATAAGCAGTAGGGACCTCTTCTATGTTGGTGGCAAGAGGTTTTTGAGCTGCTATATGCATAGCAACTTGACGAATTAAATTTTTTGCATCCTGAGTTATGTTGCTACAATCAGCCGATACTAACACAGCAATTTTTCCTAAAGAAGGCTCATTTTCTATTTTATTATGAACATAACTAGCTACAAAACCTTTATCATTAGCTAATTTAACAGCTCTTCTAAGTTTAATGTTTTCTCCAATAGTGCTAATCGCATTAGTAATAGCCTCTTTACTGCTAATGCCTGCTACATCAAGATTGTCTAAATCTGTGTTTTTTGTTGCTTTAAGATTTGCAGATATTAATTGCTTAGCAAGTTTTATGAAATTGTTGTTTTTGGCAACAAAATCAGTTTCTGAGTTTAATTCAATTATTGAAGCAGAATTTTCTGATATTTCTAAACCAACTAAACCTTCAGAAGCAGTTCTTCCTCCTTTTTTAGCCGCCAATGCAATTCCTTTTTTTCTTAAAAAATCTATTGCCTTATCCAAATCATCATTTGCTTCTATTAATGCTTTTTTACAATCCATCATACCAGCTCCCGTGATCTCTCTTAATTGTTTTACTTGTGTTATATCTACCATTTTTTACCTTTGATTAATGTTTATTTAGAGTCTTTTTTCTCAGAAGATTCTGCTAAAACTGTTTTTTTAACTGCTTTTTTTAGAATTTTTTCTTCATTTGCAACATCCTTTTTGTTTTCTGCCTTTTTGATTGGCTTTAAGTCTGATTTATTTCTTGCTTTGTTAATTGTGTCAGCAAACAAAGAACAGAAAAAACTTGTAGCCTTAGCAGAATCATCGTTTCCTGGTATAGGGTAGCTTATATTGTCTAAAGATGAATTACTATCTACTATAGCAATTATAGGGATGCTTAATTTGGTTGCTTCTGCAACAGCAAGAGCTTCTTTATTGGTGTCAAAAACAATTACTAAATCAGGAAGGGAGTTTAATTCTTTTATGCCCCCTAAAGAACGATTTAATTTCTCATATTTTCTAGACATAGAAATCTTTTCTTTTTTAGAAGCTATTGATTCTGGATTGTTAAGTTCTTCTTCAAGTTTTTTTAAAGTTTTAATAGAACTAGAAATTGTAATTCTATTAGTTAACATTCCACCAAGCCAACGATGATTTACATAATATTGCTCGCATTTTCTAGCGAATTCTTCAATTACAGTAGATGCCTGCTTTTTCGTGCCAACAAATAATATTTTAGCATTAGATTTAGCATAATTTTGTAAAATATTTAAAGTTTGTTGCAAAAGAGTATAAGTTTTTGTTAAATCTATGATATGAATATCTCCTTTAGAACCATAAATAAATGGAGACATTTGAGGATTCCAGCGATTTTTTTTGTGTCCATAATGAACCCCGCTTGAAATCATTTCTGCGATCGTGAATTGAGTGCTTTTTGTTTCTATAGTCATAATATGTTACCTAGTTGTTAGTTGTTTATATATAAAGGCTAGAAGTTTTAGTCACTAAAACTAGGTTTTGCCTTTATATATTTATGTATAGATAAGAAAAAATATATAAAATATCTTAATTTGCAAGTTTTTCTTGCTCAAATAGAAAAAATTTACTAATTGCGATTCCCCTTCATAAGTTAAGGAGAATTTTCTGTGCTCTTTAGTTTTTAATTAGTAGCACCTAAATAATTACATTTTTAGTTAAATTAACAATTATTAAATAATAAAAAGTGTGTTTTTTCTTAAAAAAATACTTTTTATTACAAAAATTACCATTTGGATTTTGGCAAAAAGATAACTATCTATGCAATTTAACAGCTTTCTTAAGTTAAATCCCATAGCAGTTGCTATTGCATTCATATTATCGCCCACTTTCCCTTTAAGATAACATCTTGCCCCCCTTGAGCCATCATTTTTAATATGACCTATCACTGGCTCTATCGCATTTCTTCGTTTTTGATATTTCTTTTGCAAAATAGATAATGTTTTCTTTCTTGTTCTTGCCACAATAACATTTTTATCTTTTATTCCATGACCTTTATAGCCTTGATCAACATAAACCTCCCTAAAACTCTTGCCACTCAACCTTTCTGCTTGTTCCAAATTAGATTTTAATGTATGTCCATCATACGGATTGTTATCAAATGACTTTGCTCCTAAAACAAAATTTGACCTAGAACTTACTACAAAACCTACTTTACAACCAAACTCATATTTCTTGTGAGCTTTTCCCTTACTTATGCAACTCACATCTTCATGCCATGAATAAATCTTATTCTTATCCGTTCTTTGCTGATTGTAAATTAACTTTGCTCTTAGCAATGCTTGAAATAATTTACTATTGTTTTTCAAATCTCCTTTCTTATTATCAATATCCCTTATTACTCTACCCAAATAATTCTTTACTTTCTTCTGTTCTGCTTTTCTACCCTTTCTTGACATACTGTATCTCGCTGACATAAAAAGACTCTTTTTACCAACTATTCTATAATTCTGTCTCAATTTTATACCCTCTGCTTCTGCCAACTTTACCAAACTCTCCCTTGCTTTATGGCACAGCTTAGTATCTGTAGGATAAGTTATTGCTTTTTTTGAACTGTGCTATCCACTGTTACCCTCTTAAAATCAGCTGATTTTAAAACTTTTGTATTTTTTGCTATTTCTATTGTTTCTGACAATAAATATTCCATTCCTTCTTCTCCTATTCTTTTTCTAAAATATACCAAATTCTCTGGAACTGTTGGTAACTTATGCTCAAAATATCTACTTCCACAAAAATATTGATAATATGGATTCTCTACCCAAAGCCTCACATATTTTTTTATCAGATTGTTTTTCTACTTCTTTTAACATCAATAATCCACACATTAATCTTATAGGTAGTCCTCCTCTTCCCAAATTACTATATTTTATAGAAAACTTCTTTTCTATGCTTCTCCAATCTACTAATTTTGACAATATTACTAATTTATGCTTCATATTTATGATATTTACTAATTCATTTCTGAACATATCCATATCATTTCCTGTTTGGTGAGTTTTGTGTAACATTTTTGCAAGGTTTTAAGAGTTATTGGTAATAAGCTTGTGTTTTTACTATGCAAATTATACAACTAAACCCTTATACTGCAAGGCTTTTTATAGTTTTTTAGGGACGACTATTTAATTCCTCTCCCTCCTTAAAATTATGATTATCTATCATCTCTTTTAAATTTTAATCTAATGATTTTTACTAATAAAAACAACCATATTATCGCTTGTAGAGGTAAAAAAATAAAATTTATAAGCAATAATAATAACACTTGAATAACCCATGTTGATTCATATTCTCCAAATAAAAATTCATTTATAAAAAGAATAAGATAAAATAAAATACAAATTAATATTGGTATGTGTTCCTTTATTATTCTATTTAACATTATTCTTTATATGTTTATTCCAATTTTCTTTATTATTATAAGCAGTTTATTTTTAATATTTCACACACTAGTGCTAATCCCAATAAAAAAAAATACATAAATATAAAAAAACCTACTAATAAAGAAAGACAAATAAAACAAATTATTTTAATAAATTTTATTCTAATATTATCATTATTAATAAGTATTTTAAAGCCATAAATTATATTTATAGCAATATCAAAAATTGTAAAGAAAAAAAAAACATACCCCATTATTACAATAGGATATGTAAAATAAAAATATAAATTCTTTCCTCTTTCTATAGAAAACTCCTTTTCAGCAAGTAGATATATACTATTTGTATTAAAAGCAAAATTAATTAGCACTAACAAGATTAATATAAGTAGTATATAATTTTTTAGTATATACACATAATCTATTTTTTTTTTTCGTATATTTGTTAAATAATTAATTATTATTTTCATTTACTAAAAAATGTTTTATTAATAACCCCAGTTATGCTTTTTTTTAATAAAAAGCCTTGCAAAAAGTTAGCATAGACATTTTAATATTTTTTTTAACCTAAATAAAAAAAGCTATGCTAGTAAGTGATATTGAACTAATAAAACTATATTGTCAAATAGATGATTTTTGTAAATTATTTTTTAAGTACTTCAATCAAAAATTAATATCAGAAAAGAGTAGTAAATTAAGGAAAGAACGGAAGGACAGGCTTAAATCTAGTGATATAATGTGTATATTAATATTGTATAATAATAGTAGTTATGATTGTTTTAAAAATTATTATATTGAGTTTGCAAAGCCTAATTTACAAAAGTATTTTCCTAATATGCCTTGTTATGCAAGGTTTACACATATTCAAAAGATAGCATTTATGCCACTTAGCTCTTTTTTATTAGAAATAATTAATAAAAATGAAAAAACAGGGTGCTATTAATATTGATTCAACATACATTCCAGTATGTAAAAATCAAAGGATAAGAAGGCATAAAACATTTAAAGGACTAGCATCAAGAGGAAAGTCAACTATGGGCTGGTTTTTTGGTTTCAAGTTACACTTGCTTATAAATCATAAAGCAGAAGTAGTTAATATGTCTATTACAAAGGGTAATGGTTCAGATCTAGATACAGTGCTTGCTTTAGCTAAAACACTAAAAGGAAAATTGTTTGGAGATAAAGGATATATAAGCAAAAAAATTAAAAATAATTTATTATCTCAGGGATTAGAATTATTTACAAAAACAAGAAAAAATATGAAAAAACAAGAAATAAGCAAGAAAAATAGATTTTTATTATCCAAAAGAGGTATTGTAGAAACTGTTATAGATTCCATAAAAGGGTTTTTTAGCATTATTTCTCATAAATACAAAACTCCCGTCAATTTCTTTATGAATATTATTTCTGAGTTAATTGCATATGATTTTAAACAGAATAAACCTAAAATTAACTTTAACATTCAAAAATCAAGGGGTTATAAGTTAAAAAAAGCATAACTGGGGTTATATTTTAATGAAAATTTCTCTTCCATGCTTCTCCAATCTACTAATTTTGATAATATTACTAATTTATGTTTCATATTTATGATATTTACTAATTCATTTCTGAACATATCCATATCATTTCCTGTTTGGTGAGTTTTGTGTAACATTTTTGCAAGGTTTTAAGAGTTATTGGTAATAAGCTTGTGTTTTTACTATGCAAATTATACAAAAAAAACCTTATACTGCAAGGCTTTTTATAGTTTTTTAGGGACGACTAGATAAAGTCTTTTTTTATAAAATTATTCATACACAACTTTTTTTATATAATCCTATTAAAATTAATTTTAATTTAATAGTAATTTTATAAAAATATTTTATTTTTGTTCTTTTTCCTCTAAGTTTTTATAACATTCTTGCAAATCTTTATAAAATCCTTCTAACCAACCTTTTCTTGTTGGTACTTCTTCATAATTACATAAATTTGTTGCGTGTTCTACTAATTCCTCTGGAAACGGATCTAATTTTAAAAAGGATTCTATTTCTTGAAAAAGTTTGTTTTTGCTTTCATTCCTCCATTCTTTGTTTTCGTCTACATATTCTAAATAATACTTTTCTATTATCTCTTTATTTTCAAATACATCAAAATCTACTGCTAAAGGCACTATACAATAGAATAAATAATCTAATTCTGGATATTTTGTTTTAAACTTATCTTCTTCGTTCATATCATTTTTAAATATTATTTATTTATTTTAGGATCTCTTGGGTAAGAAGTGATTATATCAAACCCTCCTTGATCACTTTTCTTCAAAATAGTTTTACTGTTAGTTCTATCAATAATCCTTGTTTCATTTTTGTTTATACCTCTACCTATAACTCTGTTGTGATTATATTCTATAGAAAGAGGATTTTTTTTACTTTTATCTACATTTTTTAACCAATCATCAATCGTATTTTTATTACCTCTTATAGATTCATTCACAACATTATTTGCAGTATCTAAATCAGGATATGATGAGCTTCCTGATATGTTTTTATTGTTTTCTATTCTATTTAATATTTCTTTATCTGTTTTTCCTACATGTCTTTCTATTGTATGTCCTCTATGATTTCCTCCTTCTGCTTTTTCCAAATCTACACCATTATCATTCGCTACATTACTACTATTAGGACTATTGCCACTACTTCCACTGCCACCATTGTTTTTATATTTTTTCTGAAATGCTTTTTTTTCTATTGAGTGTTTTTTTGCTATATCCTCAGCACTATCCGTCAGATCCATAATGTCTGTTTTTTGCCATTCTGCTCTCTCTGCTTTTTTCTTTCCTACCTTGCCTTTAATAAAATTAATTATACCATCACCTTGCCTAGATGCCTGTATTCCTGCACTCGCTACTCCTGGAACTATGGGGAATAAAACTCCTATTGTATCTAATATCAAACCTCCTGCATCTATTACTGCATCTTTGTATTTACTATTTCTTAAATTCTTATATAAACTTACACTTCCCATCGTCAAACTCGCAGCCTCCAAACCTGCCTCTAAATAATTATTATTATTCTCTCTGTCTTGATGATATAAAATAGATGATTTCACTGTTCCAACTGCTAAAGTCTTATTATTAAGCACTTTATACTCCTTATTCCAATCTGCACTTGTTCTTGTATTAGTATTCACATTGCCATTCGCAGCATTGTTATACTCCCAAACCTTCTGTGCATAATCTCCCCTCCTCTTCGCTACTACCTCATTTTCTTTATGCCCTTCAAAATTTGTTGTCTCGTGATATAGTTTGTTTATAACTTCCCCACTATCCGTCAAATCTGTTTTTGCTGTATTAATATTTGTTGTTTTTATTCCATTTCCTCCCGTTGCTTTCTCTCCTCCATTATATGAAAATGCTTCAGGAGCATTCTCTCCATCATTTTGATATAATATCACCTCTCCATCATGACCATCAGCATTATTCGCATTTGCATCATCTACCGTTTTTTGTGCCGTTGCTTGAACTTCTGCTGGAGTATAGTTTGTCAAACCATTCATCTTATCCGTCGTCTCTTGATCTTTTTGTGTTGTTTCTATCCCATTCACTACACCCAAATTAATCTTCTTCTGATCTTTATAACTACTATCTTTTCCATTCAATCTTACATTATCATATGCCGCCGTTAAAAATGCTCCTGTCTTTGCATCATATTTATTAGTAAAATCTTGCATCGACTCTCCTGCTTTTTCTAACCCCGCTCCTTTCAACCCTGCTGTCGCTCCTCTTAAAATATTTGTATCCATTCTTATCCCATCCTTCGCTGCTTTTATTACATTCTTCGACAAATTTGCTAGTTGCTCTTTCATCTCATCTTTCCCCTTCTTACTAAACCATCTATTATCTACACTCACCTCAAAATCCAATGCTCCCGTTATCTTATCACTCCTTATCTCCTGACTCTTATTTATCTCTCTGTTTAATCCTGTTATTTCTTGCCCTAATTCTTCCTCTCCTGTCTTAACTTCAAATATTCCTGTTCTATTTCTTACTATCTTTCCTGACTTTGATTGATCTGCTATCTTTATATTCCCTAATCCTATTGTTGATCTCGTTATCCCCTCTTTATCACTTCCTTTGTTTGTCATTGATATTGTACTTGTCCCTCCAATATTCACTCCAGAACCTTGTTGCTTGCTATAATGACTATCTTTTATATCCTCATATGTTAAACTTCCTGTTGATATATTTAAATTTCCTCCATCTGTTCCATCTACTTTCTTGTTTGCTATCTCCCCCCCTTTTATATGTGTCTTTCCTTCTGCTTTTACTGATACACTTCTTCTCCCTATTATACTTGTTTGATTATCTACCCATGTTCTATCACTATATCCATTTGAACTACTAAATCCTCCACTTAATCCACCACTTCCTCCTCCTAAACTTATACTCATCCCTCTATTACTACTATAACTTCTATTCTGCTTACTCTCTATTGTTAAATCATTCCCCACTTCCAAATCTACCTCTCCTGCTTCCACATTCGCTCCACTAAGCTTCGTATCATTACCACTTTTGATCTTTATCTTCCCTCCTGTCCCCAAAAAACTATTATTATAACTCGTGCTATTTGACTTCGCTGAACTATTTCCATATCCTCCACTAAAACTATTCCCATTTGTTCCAAAACTATAACTCA
>CBDCUE010000022.1:0-40897 GCA_965222515.1 Rickettsiales bacterium
GAAATATTATTATCGGTTGCTACTTTGTTGCCAATTTTTTCCATAAAATTATCAACAACTAAATCCGTTGCAAATAAAGTACTAACAAATAAAGAATTTCTTATTGCAATTGCAAGACTTGCAGGAATTCTATTTTTTTGAAAGAGATCATTATTAACATTTATTCTTGATAAATTTCTTTTCTCATTTAACTCTCCTCCAAATATGGTGATACTTGTCTCCAAAGATGATTGTAAAGCTACAGCATTTGCATCTGATATATTATATTTATCACGAATAGTCTGAACAGTAACTAAGGGTACAACAACAGCAGTAGATTTCCTTAGTGTATTATATACAGCACCCTTATAGAAACCATAAAATCCTTCATTATTATAGATTTTATTAAATATTTCTGGATAACTTAAATTCTTATTTGCAAACTTTATTAATTCTACATTAATTATAGGTATACAAGCAACTTGACTTGCTAACATTCCAGCTCCAGAACCAACTGATGTTACGAATAATAAAGAAATTAAAGTTGAAGGTTTTTTTTCTTCTGTAGGTATAACAGGATTATTTTCTTGTGTAGGCATAGTCATTATTTGTATTAACTAAATTAAATTCTAAAAAATGCAAGTATTTTTTTAAGAGTGTTCATTAATCATAGACAGAGTAAGAAATATCTTTATTAAAAAATATCACTAGGGTTAACCTAGAATGTTTCTAAGCTTTTACTAGAATAACCCCAGTTATGCTTTTTTTTAATAAAAAGCCTTGCAAAAAGTTAGCATAGACATTTTAATATTTTTTTTAACCTAAATAAAAAAAGCTATGCTAGTAAGTGATATTGAACTAATAAAACTATATTGTCAAATAGATGATTTTTGTAAATTATTTTTTAAGTACTTCAATCAAAAATTAATATCAGAAAAGAGTAGTAAATTAAGGAAAGAACGGAAGGACAGGCTTAAATCTAGTGAGATAATGTGTATATTAATATTGTATAATAATAGTAGTTATGATTGTTTTAAAAATTATTATATTGAGTTTGCAAAGCCTAATTTACAAAAGTATTTTCCTAATATGCCTTGTTATGCAAGGTTTACACATATTCAAAAGATAGCATTTATGCCACTTAGCTCTTTTTTATTAGAAATAATTAATAAAAATGAAAAAACAGGGTGCTATTATATTGATTCAACATACATTCCAGTATGTAAAAATCAAAGGATAAGAAGGCATAAAACATTTAAAGGACTAGCATCAAGAGGAAAGTCAACTATGGGCTGGTTTTTTGGTTTCAAGTTACACTTGCTTATAAATCATAAAGCAGAAGTAGTTAATATGTCTATTACAAAGGGTAATGGTTCAGATCTAGATACAGTGCTTGCTTTAGCTAAAACACTAAAAGGAAAATTGTTTGGAGATAAAGGATATATAAGCAAAAAAATTAAAAATAATTTATTATCTCAGGGATTAGAATTATTTACAAAAACAAGAAAAAATATGAAAAAACAAGAAATAAGCAATAAAAATAGATTTTTATTATCCAAAAGAGGTATTGTAGAAACTGTTATAGGTTCCATAAAAGGGTTTTTTAGCATTATTTCTCATAGATACAAAACTCCCGTCAATTTCTTTATGAATATTATTTCTGGGTTAATTGCATATGATTTTAAACAGAATAAACCTAAAATTAACTTTAACATTCAAAAATCAAGGGGTTATAAGTTAAAAAAAGCATAACTGGGGTTAAGTTATAGGTAAAAAACTTGTGTTTTTCCTATATAAATTATACCAACAAACCCTTATTCTGCAAGATTTTTCTTAGTTTTTTAGGGGCGACTAATTATGGTTTAGCACAGGATGTAAGCTGGGAGTTGTTCTAAAATTTATTTCTTTTTAACCCCCATCAAATTAATAATTTCCAAATCTAACTGATTATTGTTAGAATAATGTTTTTTTATCAATGAAAATCTCTTTTTGGACATCATACCTTTATGTCTTTTTGTTAGAATATTTATGCAACCCATTTTTTTTAAAGAAAGTAGCAGATCATCTATGTTTTTATATTCTAAAATTAATTTATCGCTATCTGATACGGGAAGAACAAAATTGATTTTTTGTAATAATCTTCCTGCATCTTTGACATCTATCATAGGAGCTATTTTTGCGGTATAGCTGTGCATCTCATCATCTGCTTTTTTGCAGGCTTGTCTTAAATTAGATAAGGACTTTCCACCGATAAAGGAAGCCAAAAATAAACCATCCTTATTTAATAAATTTTTTATATCAAATAATATTTTTTCTATATTATTGTGATAATGAAAATTATTGTAAAAAATTATCAAATCATAATGACTTTTTGTTAATTTAGTTAAATCATCTAAATCAAGATTAATAGTTTTAATATTATTTTTTTGATTAATTAAAAAATTTTTGGCAAAATGAGTTATGGTAATGTTAGCTTTATTAAAAAAAATGTTTTGAATTTCTTCTAAAAAAAAATTATCTTCATTATTTAAGATTAAAATTTCTTTTTTTTGCGATATATTTTTAAAATCCGCTAGTTTATCTAAAAAAATAGAGCTAATAAAATTATTAATGTAATTATTCTCTTTTATTTTTTGAGTGTTTTTATTATAATGTTTTTTTAAAAAATTTAAATCAAAAATCATTTTATTTACAATAAATAATGTTAGAAAAAACAGAAATATATTCTTTCACTAATAATTTAGCTGATAATATTCGTTTAGACAAATTTTTATCTCAGAAATTAACTTTTTTGGCAATTTCAAGAGAGAAAGTAAAGGAAATTATTAAAAAAACAGGTGTTTTAGTTAATAGAAAAAAAATTGCCACTCCTAAATTTTTACTAATTTTAGAAGATCTAGTAGAAATTTCCATTCCTAAAAAAGAAGAAACAAAATTAGTAGCAACAAAAATCCCATTAGATATTGTTTTTGAAGATGATGATTTGATTGTGCTAAATAAGCAATCAAATTTAACTGTCCATCCAGGAGCTGGCAATGATAAAGAAACTTTGGTGAATGCTTTACTTGATTATATTCCAAATAATTTATCTGATATTGGAGGCAAGGAAAGGCTGGGAATAGTTCATAGGTTAGATAAAAACACTACAGGATTAATGCTTATTGCTAAAAATAACAAAACTCATTTACATTTAAAAGAGCAGTTGCAAAGTAGAAGTTTAACAAGAAATTATAAGGCTCTAATTTGGGGTATTTTAAGTCCAGCTGATGGAATAATAGAGCAAAACATAATAAGAAGTAGTCAAAATAGAAAATTAATGACAACTTCTATGATTAATGGTAGGGAGGCAATTACTTATTATTATACTGATGAAGTTTTTTTTAAAGGATTACTTAGTTTAGTAACTTGTTCATTGAAAACAGGCAGAACTCATCAAATTAGAGTGCATTTGGACTATAAAGGAAATAGTGTTTTTGGTGATAATGACTATGGTAAGCACAAGCAAAAATTGACAAAATTTTTTGATGCAGAAAAACACAAAACCTTATTTGATTTTAAAAGACAGGCTTTGCATGCTTTTCAAATAAAATTTATCCATCCAACTACAAACAAAGAGATGTTTTTTGAGCAAGAAATACCAAAAGATTTTGCAGAAATAATCGATAACTTAAGGGACTGATAGGCTTGATTTTTATTACAATTTAAATAATAATATAATTTTTAATTATAAAACTTAAATAGTACAATATAAACAGATGAATAATTTTTTTACATGGTTTTTTGATGATAAAAAAAGCAAATATGCTTTTTATTTAAAATTATTTTTACTCAATATAATAATATCTCTATTAATAATGATTATAGATCCTTATTGTTTTGAATATGTAAAACAAGATTTATCATCTATTTCTGGGGCAGTATTATTAATATTATCAATACCTTTATATTGGTTATTAAGTTTATTTCTTTTGCCAATAATGCCTTTTATTATAATAAAATTATCAATTTGGAAATATATTATATTATCTTCGTTAATTATGACCTGTGTAATAGCTGGAATTACAAAAGAAAATTCTTTTGGCAAAAAAATTTATTTATTAGGAATATCTATAACATATAATATCGCAGCCATAATAACTTTTTTTTCATCTATGAATGTATAGTTCTAATACTATTATAAAGCTAAAATAGTATTATTACCTATTAACAAAAGAAGATGCAATATATATTGAAGAATATGTTCCTACTATTACTCCAAATAATACTCCTATAGAAAAACTTTTTAAAACATCTCCTCCAAGAAAAATCAAGGCTAAGACTGCAACTATAGTTGTGAATGAGGTAAGAAGAGTTCTGTTTAAGATTTGGTTTAAACTTAAATTAATATTGTCTGATATTTTGCTTCTTCTGTATTTTCTGTTGTTTTCTCTTATTCTATCATATATTACTACTGAATCATTAATGGAATAACCAATAATAGTTAAGATTGCTGCTATTGAAGTTAGATTGAATTCTAAACCAGTGATTGAATAAAAACCTATGGTTAAAAAAACATCGTGAAATAAGGCAATCAATGCTCCTGCTCCAAAAATATAGCTAAACCTTATCCAAATATAAAATAATATTGCAAGAAATGAAATGATAAGGGCTGTAATCCCAGATTTAATTAGTTCTGATCCCACAATAGGCCCAACAAAATCAACTCTTCTGAAATCTATGTTTGGGTATTGTTTTCTTAATAAGTTTTTAATAATATCAATATTTTTTAACTGCTTCTTGCTATTTTCTTCTTTTTTTAAGCCAACTCTGATTAAAACATCATTTTTACTACCTATATTTTGCAAAGAAACATCTCCTAATTTTAGCTTAGCTAAAGAATTTCTAAGTTCTTTTAAAAATATCTTTTTTTGCCATCTTATCTCTAGCAAAACTCCTCCTTCAAAATCAATTCCCTTGTTTAATCCTTTGTAGAATAAGGATATAGTAGTAAGAATTATTAATAATATAGAAAATAAAATGAATTTTTTGCTATGTTGTAAAAAATTAATTTTAAATTGTTTGTTTAATATGCTGTCAAATATCATTTTTTATTGAAAGATTATGTTGATTTGCCAAGTAAGATATAAAATATATAGAAATAAAAATATCATTCCTTGAAATTTTGTGATAATTAATTTTCTTGCAAAGAAAAATAGCAGGATGCTAGCTAAGATCATAACCCAAATATCAAAATCAGCAAAACTTGAAATTGAATACATAGGTTTAATAAGTGATGAAATCCCTAGAACTCCCAAAATGTTAAATATATTGCTACCAACAATATTTCCAATGGCAATATCTGAATGTTTTCTGTATGCTGCTACCACAGAAGTTACTAATTCAGGAGCAGAGCCACCAATAGCAACTATGGTAACGGCAATAACAGATTCTGGTATATCAAAATATCTAGCTAAGTCACTTGCTCCAGTAACAAGAAAATGACCTCCAAATACTAATAAGATTGAGCCTAATATAATTAAAAAAGTAGCAACTTTGGAAGTTATGGTTAAAGAAAAAAATTGTTCTTCAATTTCTTTAAGGCTTCTTTCTATAATATCTTCATCGGTAGTGCTTTTGTGCCTTTTGAAGGTAGAAATTGTATAGACTATTAGAATGAATAATAAGATTATTGCTTTAAGTCTAGCTATTTGATAAGTGAATATGAATAATAATAGTGCGATAGCAGAAATTAATAGATATTTTAAGTCAAATTTGAATAATATGCTTGGTATTTTGATAGGGCTAATTAAGGCAGTGATACCCAATACTAAGAAGATGTTAGCAATATTGCTACCTATAATATTACCAATTGCTATATCGTTTAATCCTTTTAAGGCTGCTTGCAAAGTGATAAAAACTTCTGGAGCAGAGGTTCCATAGGCAACAATAGTAACACCTATTATTACTTTTGATAAATTTAGATCTTTAGCAATTTTAATTGCTCCTCTAACCAAAAATTCTCCTCCAGTAAACAAGAAAAGAAATCCGAATATAATATATATTAAAGGCATTGTCTATTTTATAATAACCATTTATTGACAGGTTCTTTTGGTCCACAAGGGCTGTTTATGGCTCCCACACAAGGACTTTTTAGGTCTTCTTGTTTTGCTTTGCTACAAGATATTAGAAGAATAGATATTACTAACATTAATATATTTTTCATTGTTTTTATTACTTGATTTTTTTATTAATTATGAAAATAATAGATGAAAGTTAAGATGTAAATAAAAATCAATATTTTTTTACTTGCAAGTTGAGAATTTAATTAATATAATTTCTTAACTTTTTGTAAGAATTAAAGATTATAGAACCCAAGATAAATTTATGACAAACACAACAACATTTAAAAAACTTGCTCAAATAGAGAAAAAATGGCATTTAATTGATCTAGATGGTCTAACTTTAGGTAGAGTAGCCAGCTATGTAGCTCTAATTCTTAGGGGAAAAAACAAAGTAGATTATACACCGTTTTTAGATGATGGAGATTATGTAGTAGTAATTAATGCTGATAAAGTAAAATTTACTGGAGATAAATTGGCAAATAAAAAATATTATTGGCACACAGGTTATCCAGGAGGAATAAAAGAAATTACTGCGGATAAATTGATGAAAAAGGATTCTTGCAATGTAATTAAAAAAGCAGTAAAAAATATGTTACCAAGAGGTCCTCTTGGTAGAAAACAGTTAAAAAATCTTTATATATATTCTGATGATGAGCATAAGCATTCTGCTCAAAAACCAGAAATAATTGATTTTGCTAAGTTAAATAACAAAAATAAAAGATAATTCATTATGGAAATAAATTTAGAAAAAAAAGTAGTTCAAGAAGAAATCGTTCAAAAAGAAGTTCTTGGAAAATTAGATAAATTAGGTAGAAGTTATGCAACAGGCAAAAGAAAAACTTCTATTGCAAGAGTGTGGCTAAAAAAAGGAACTGGAAAGATCGTGGTAAACAAGCAGGATTTTAATCAATATTTTCCAGAAGGATCTAATATGATTGTAGAACAGCCATTTGAGGCTACAGATACAATTAAGAAATATGACATTTTATGCACAGTAGAAGGCGGAGGTTTTAGCGGACAAGTTCAAGCTTTAAGGCTTGGTGTAAGCAGAGCTCTATTGGGCTTTGATGAAGAAGTTTTTAGACCACTTTTAAGACAAGCGGGTTTTTTAACTAGAGATTCAAGGATTGTAGAAAGAAAAAAATATGGAAGAAAAAAAGCAAGAAAGTCTTTTCAATTCTCAAAAAGATAATATTTTTAATATCTTTTTTCTATTACATCTTGAAAATATGTAATTCATAATTACATTTTGATTATTATTAACTAAACAAAAAAACAATAATGACTAATATAAAACCATTATATGATAAAGTTTTAATCAAAAGGGTTGAGACTTTGGCAAAAACAGCAGGAGGTATAATTTTACCTGATACTGCAAAGCAAGACAAACCTAAAGAAGCGGTAGTAGTTGCTGTTGGAGAAGGGGTAAGAAATCCAGATGGAAAAATCATTCCTTTAATAGTGAAAAAAGGAGATAAAGTATTATTTTCTGGTTGGTCAAATAATGAAGTTGATCAAACTCACGGTGAAGATTTATTAATCATCAAAGAAAGTGATATTGATGCAATTATTGCATAATCAAAATAAATAAATAATAATAACTAATTAAAATAAGGTAAAAAAATATGGTACAAATAATTAAATTTAGTGATGAAGCAAGAAAATCTCTTTTAGAAGGAGTTAATATTCTTGCAGATGTAGTGAAAGTAACTTTAGGGCCAAAAGGTAGAAATGTTATTTTGCCAAAATCATTTGGACCACCAAAAATAACTAAAGATGGTGTTACAGTAGCAAAAGAAATTAATTTAGGTTGTCCATTTCAAAATATGGGGGCTCAAATGATTAAAGAAGTTGCTAATAAAACTAATGATATTGCAGGAGATGGAACAACTACTGCTATTGTTCTTGCCCAAGCATTAGTAAAGGAAGGAACTAAAGCTGTTGCTGCTGGAATGAATCCAATGGATTTGCAAAGAGGAATTAATCTAGCAACTAAAGTAATAATTGCAGAACTTCAAAAAACTTCAAAATCAATTTCATCAGAAGAGGAGGTAACTCAAGTGGCTACTATTTCTGCTAATGGTGATGCTGAAATTGGTAAAAAAATTGCAGAAGCAATTTATAAAGTTGGTAAAGATTCTCCAATAACAGTAGAAGAAGCTAAAGGATTAGAGTTTGAAGTTGATGTTGTGGAAGGAATGAATTTTGATAGAGGATATTTATCTCCTTACTTTGTTACTAATGGCGAAAAAATGATTGCAGAATTAGAAAATCCTTACATCTTAATTGTTGATAAAAAAATTGATAATTTACAACAAATAGTTACTCTTTTGGAATCAATTGTACAATCTTCAAGACCTCTTCTAATTATTGCAGAAGATGTTGAAGGTGATGCTTTGGCTGCTCTAGTGGTAAATAAATTAAGAGGTGGTTTAAAAGTTGCCGCTGTTAAATCTCCAGGGTTTGGTGATAGAAGAAAAGAAATGTTGGCAGATCTTGCTTGTTTAACTAATGCAGCAGTTATTTCTGAAGAGGTTGGCTTAAAATTAGATAATATAGAGCTTTCTATATTAGGAACTGCCAAAAGAGTAATAATCACTAAAGAAGAAACTACTATAGTAGATGGAGCTGGTGAGCAATCAGCTATTGATGCTAGATGTAGTCAAATAAAAGCTCAAATAGCAGAAACTACTTCTGATTATGACAAGGAGAAATTACAAGAAAGATTAGCAAAACTTTCTGGTGGTGTGGCAGTATTAAAAGTTGGTGGTGCTACTGAAGTTGAAGTAAAGGAAAAAAAGGATAGAGTAGAAGATGCTAAGCATGCGGTGATTGCTGCTCTTGAAGAAGGAATAGTATCAGGTGGTGGAACAGCTCTTTTAAAAGCATCAAAAGTTTTAGACAACATAACATCTTTGAATGCTGATCAAGAAGCTGGAATTAATATTGTTAAAAGAGCTTTGCAAGCACCAATTAGACAAATTGCAGAAAATGCAGGTGTTGATGGTGCGGTAGTTGCTAACAAAGTTTTAGAATCAAAGGAAGAAGGATTTGGTTATGATGCTCAAAACAATGAGTATGGTAATTTAATTATAAAAGGAATTATTGATCCTACTAAAGTATCAAGAGCTGCTCTTCAAGATGCTGCATCAATTGCTGCTTTATTAATTACTACTGAAGCAACAGTTGTTGAAAAGCCTGAAGAAGGAGGAGCAAATTCTTCTTCAGGAGGAGGAATGCCACCTATGGGCGGAATGGGAGGAATGGGCGGTATGCCTGGAATGATGTAAGTCGTCATTTTCTTCTTAAAAATATAATTTTTAAAAGGCATCAATCCACAAGGTTTGATGCCTTTTTTTTATTGTAATAGTTTTTCATACTGACCATTAATAATACTATTTTAGCTTTATAATTGACCTATAGCCAAAATAGTATAAGATGATCATAAGTAGTATTTTTGATAAGAATTAAAAAGATAAAATTTTGCCAAATTACTCAATTTTAAAAAAGAACAAAGAGTTTAAATTAGTTTTTAAAAAAGGTAAAAACATTAGATCAAGTTCTTTATATGTTAGATATATAAGTAGGGATAAGCTAAAACCTGATTTTTATGCTAAAAATAACTCTATATTTGGAATTACTATTTCAAAAAAAATATCAAAAAAAGCAGTTGATAGAAATCTTTTAAAAAGAAGAATAAAATCAATTATTCAGCAAAATGAAAAAAAGAATAAGAATTTTGTAACAGTTATTTGTCCAACAAAAGCTTGTTTATCAATTGAATTTGAAACATTAAAAAAAGAATTAGATAAAATTATAAAAACAATCTATTGGTAAACGGGGTTTTGTTTAAGGCTGGAGAATTGTTAATAATTTTGAAACAAACAAGCTAGATGTTGACACAAATAAGCCTGATGTTGCAACAATTCTATTTTTTCCATAATTAGAATTGCTGCCTAGAAGGGGAGAGCATTTGCTCTGAGTTTTTCTTTAAATTTAAAATTGATATAATATATCTTGAAAAATATCTGTATAATATTATTTTACATAATTAATTTATAAGAAACAGTAAATATTTAAAAATATATTCGTGTAAATGTTAAAATTTTTGCATAGCTGTTATGCACAATCTTAACTAAAAAAACAAAAAAATTATGAATGAATCAAAGAATTTAATTTTAGCGGTAGTTTTATCTGCTTTAACTATTATTTTATGGGGACAGTTTTTTGGTAAGAAACCTGTTCAAGATATTAAAAATATTGAAGTAATAAATCCACAAGAGATAGTTAGCAAACAAAAAGTAGATGTGTTTTTAGAAAAGACAGAAACTTTTGCAGATATTTATAAAAAACAACCATCTTTTTCTTTTGAAAATAATAAAATAGTAGGAACGATTAGTTTAGTTGGTGGTAGAATCGCAGATTTAACCTTAAAAGATTATCTGCAAAGCAAAGATAAAGAAGATAAAATACATTTATTAAATCCAAAAAATTATTTTGTAGAATTAGGTTTTTTATCTAATAATATAAAAATGCCTAATAAAAACTCTGTATGGAAAAAAATATCTACTGGTCAATTAGCTTTTAATCACCCTGTTACTATTTTGTGGGAATCTAAAAAACTAAAAATTTATCGTAAATTCGTGATAGATAAAAATTATCTTATCAAAATTTATAACAGAATCGAAAATAAAACAAATAGTAATATTGTTGTTAGAGAATATGGGTTAATTAATAAGTCTGTGCAGAAATTAGGTCAGCAACTTTTGATATTGCACGAAGGACCTTTAGGTGTTTTTAATGAAAAACTAGTTGAAATAACTTATAAAAAACTAAAGAAGAAAAAACTTTTAGAAGAAAAAAGTGCTAGAGGAGGTTGGGTTGCTATGTCTGATAAATATTGGATTAGTGCCTTAATTCCAGAATCATCAAAAAACTACCATCATCGTTTTTCTTTTTATAGCAAAAATAACATTGGTAAATATCAAGCAGATTTTCAAAGTGAAGATATTGTAATAAATGCTAATAGCTATCATCAAAACGAAACAAAATTATTTAGTGGAGCAAAAGAAATTAGTTTAATTAATGAATATTATAATAATGAAAATATAGAATTATTTGATAGAACAATTGATTTTGGAATTTTATATTTTTTAACTAAGCCAATTTATTTATTATTGAAAATATTTTATAAATTTTTTGAAAATTTTGGAGTAGCAATTATTGCTTTAACTATTTTTATTAGATTTTTAGTATTTCCTTTGGCTAGTAAATCTTTTAAGGAGATGACCAAGATGAAAAATATACAGCCAGAAGTTATGAAACTAAGAGAATCTTATAAAGATGACAAAATGAAAATTAATAAAGAGGTAATGAGTCTTTATAAAAAATATAAAATAAATCCAATGATGGGTTGTTTTCCTATTTTTATTCAAGTTTTTATATTTTTTGCACTTTACAAAGTATTGTTTGTCACAATTGATATGAGACATGCAGAATTTTTTGGGTGGATAAATGATTTATCTGCACCTGATCCTACATCTCCCTTAAATTTATTTGGCTTATTGCCTTTTAGTTCTGGTTTAAAATTAGGAATTTGGCCTTGTTTATTATGTATAACAATGATTTTACAGCAAAAATTAAATCCTGCACCAGCAGACAAAATGCAAGCAAAGATGATGAAATTTTTGCCATATGTTTTCTTAATATTATTTGCTAGTTTTCCAGCAGGGCTAGTAATATATTGGACTTTTAGTAATTTGTTTTCTATTGCTCAACAATATCTAATAATGAAAAAATACGGAAAACCAGTTAAGAAAAATTAATGAACAAAATTAAGTTTTTATTCAAATCTATTGTATATTTATCTTTACTAGGCTTTTGTTTGGTTATAGGGGTGATTATTTATTATGGAAAAAGTCTTCCTAATTATAAATTTTTAGAAAATTATGAACCTCCTATAACTAGTAGGCTTTATTCTAAAGATGGCTTTTTGATTGATGAATTTGCTAAAGAAAAAAGATCTTTTGTTGCTATAAAATTTATGCCTGAACATATAAAGGAGGCTTTTTTATCTGCTGAAGATAGTAATTTTTATCACCATCCTGGAGTTGACTTAAAATCTATTATTAGGGCAGCTTATCAAAATATTTTTCGTTTGCAAGAAGGAAAATCAGTTATTGGAGCTTCAACCATTACACAGCAAGTAGTAAAAAATTTATTGCTAACTAAAGAAAGAACTTTAGCAAGAAAAATAAAAGAAGCTATTTTATCTATCAGAATTTCAAAAGTTTTGAGCAAAGAGAGAGTTTTGGAATTATATCTAAATCAAATTTATTTAGGCTATCGTTCTTATGGGGTTGCTTCTGCTGCACTTAATTATTTTAATAAGCCACTAGATCAATTAACCATAGCAGAAGCTGCTTTTTTGGCTGCTCTTCCTAAAGCACCAGGTAGATTAGATCCTAAAAAAAATTATCAAAAAGCAATAGGCAGAAGAAATTGGGTGTTAAAACAAATGAATCTGGCTCAACATATCACTCAAGAACAATATGAGGTGGCAAGAAACACACCAATTTTAACACAAGCAAAAGAGATAAATAATACTCCATCTGGTGCTTTCAGTGAGCAGGTTAGGAAGGAAATATCTAGTCAATTTGATGAGAAAATACTTGATGAAAAAGGCTTGGTGGTGCATGGAACTTTAAACCAAAAATATCAAGATATAGCTTTTAGCTCTTTAAGAAGAGGGTTGCAAAGATATGAAAGAAGGCAGGCATATAAAGGAGCAATTAGCAATATCAAAATTAGCCAAGATGAAATAAATTCTGTTATTTTAAAAAATCCTAATATTAAAGAAATAGATGATGTAGAATTTGATCTTTTTGAACAAGAATGGTTCAAGGAATTTTTGGAACTATCTGCTGGATCAGAATTAAGATATGAAAAATGGAAATTAGCAATGGTTCTTTCTGTGGATGAAGAAGAAAGTTTTGCTAAAATTATTTTAAAAGATGGAAAAGTTGGAAAGATTTATCACAAACATATAAAATGGTTAAAAAAAACTATTGTCAAAGAAAATCTAAAAGTGGCTGAAGATGAAGAGTTTTTAGTGCCTTATAAAGATATTAAAAATATTTTTAAAGTAGGTGATGTTATTTTGGTGGTAAAAAAATTTAATAAAGAAGAAAAAAATTTATTTGTATTAAGATTAGCTCCAAAGGTAAGTGGAGCAATGGTTATTATGAACCCTAATAGCGGTGCAATTTTGGCTATGGTTGGAGGTTATACAGATGATAAAACCGAGTTTAACCGTGCTATTCAAGCAAAAAGACAGCCTGGATCTATATTAAAGCCATTTACTTATTTAACAGCATTAGAAAACAATATTTTACCTACTACTATCATTATAGATGATGAAGTAAAAATGAAAAAGGAGGATGGTAGTTATTGGATACCACAAAATTACTCAAAGAAATTTTATGGACCAACTCCGATTCGAATGGGTTTAGAAAAATCAAGAAATGTGGTAACAATTAGGCTAGCAGAATTAGTAGGATTGCATAAAATTGCTAAAAATATTAAAAAACTAGAAATTATTAAAGAACCAGTTAGTAATTTTTCTTTAGTTTTGGGGGCTGATGAAAGCACTTTATTAAATATTACTAGAGCTTATGCTATTATTGCTAATGGCGGTAATGTGATAGAACCATATTTTATTGAAAGAATTCAAGATAAAACAGGAAAAACTTTGTTGAAACATAAAAAAATATTTTGTGAATTTTGTAATGTAGAGGAGGGTGATGCAGAAATTCAAATACCGCAATTTATAGAGAAAAAGGAGCAGTTGCTTGATAAAAGAAGCACTTATCAATTAATTTCTATGTTAAAAGGAGTGGTGCAAAGAGGAACTGCTTGGCGAGCTAGAAGATTAATTCAGCCAATTGCAGGAAAAACAGGAACTACTAATGATAATATAGATACTTGGTTTGTAGGTTTTTCTCCTGATTTAGTAATAGGAGTATGGGTTGGTTTTGATGAACCAAAAACTTTAGGAAAATACTCTACAGGATCATCAATTGCAGTACCAATTTTTATTGATGCAATGTCTAAAATACAAAAAAGATTAAAATTTCAAGCTAGAACATTTAAAGTTCCTAAAGATATAAAGTTCTCAAGAATAGATAGAAATACAGGAAAAGCACCTAATACAGATTCTTTGAAAAAAGATATAATATTTGAAGTATTTAAAAGTGAAAATTTAAAGAAATTTTATCAAAATGAACAGAAAAATTTAGGAGATGGAGATAGTGATGATGATAATTTATATTAACATTTATAGATTGCAAGATTGATGTTATTAATTATAATATCGCTCAATAATAATTATTATCAAATTAATTAGAAAAAATGACTTATATTGTAACTGATAATTGTATCAAATGTAAATATACTGATTGTGTAGAGGTTTGTCCTGTGGATTGCTTTTATGAAGGAGAAAATATGTTAGTAATTAATCCAGAAGAATGTATTGATTGCGGAGTGTGCGAGCCTGAATGCCCAGCAGAAGCAATAAAATCTGAATCTGAAGATTTGGTAAAATGGTTAGAGATAAACAAAGAGTTTTCTGAAAAATGGCCCAATATCAACGAAAAAAAAAATCCATTAAAAAATGCTGATGACTTTGATGGTGTAGAAAATAAATATAAAAAACATTTTAGTGATAAAGCAGGAGAATGAAATTATTTTGTTAAAAAATAATACTATTTTTAATTAAAAATCCCCAAGAAAGATTTAACAATATTAAAATTAAAAGCAATGCAAGAAGGAATGACTTATCAAGCTTTGTTGAATTTTATAACACATAAATATGTTTCTAGTTGATTTATTTACGGGGTCCAGGAACAGAACACAGTCTGCTGAGGGGAGGCAATTACTTCGAGGGTTTTTTTTTGTCACATTTAGCAACCTGCATCAAACAGCCCTAAAAAAATAATATTAAGGAACTACTTGACTGATGAGATTAATAATTATATTTTTATTAAAAAACAATATGTGGTTATGCAAAGCTCTTTCAGTTATAGAAACAATCTTTAATAATTTGTTTCAAAGAAAAGAATTGCCATTTTTTAGAAAATAGTGCTTTAAAAGAGTTATCTTAAATATGATGGAAGCTATCAATTTTTGGAAAATTGGAATTATAAAAATGATAATAAACGATAGAAATAGAACTTAATAATAACAAATAATTAAAAAAATATTATGAATGACAAAGAACAATCAGTATCTTTTTTAGCATGTGTAGATGAAGTAGTAGAAGATACAAAAAAAGACACAGAGAAGTTAAGCTTAGAAAATATATCTCAACTTCAATCATCATACCAATTCCAATTAACATACCCAATCCCAATCCCAATTAATGCAATTACTAAAGCCATCATCATTAGTTTTTAAAATAGATGCTGAAAAACTAACAGAAGAAAAATCTATAAAGAAATAATAATTTAGGGGTCTGTTGAGCATTCAATTATAGCTATAATTGAAATGCTAAGTAATCACATATTTGCATATAACACCCTTAACTTAAAAAAATAAAAATGAAAAAAATAAAAAAAGTTATATTTCCAGTAGGTGGATTGGGGACTAGGTTTTTGCCTGCTACTAAGTCTTTACCTAAGGAAATGTTGCCTGTATTTAACAAACCGTTAATTCAATATGCTTTTGAGGAGGCGATTGATGCTGAGATAGAAGAATTTATTTTTATTACAGGTAGAAATAAAAATGCAATTAATAATCATTTTGATCATGCTTATGAATTGCAAGAGATTTTGAGTAAAAAAGCAAAAGTTACAGAATTAAATTTAACTAGAGACTGGTTGCCACAGGCAGGGCAGATTGCTTTTATTAGGCAGTTAGAGCCATTAGGCTTGGGGCATGCGGTTTGGTGTGCTAGAAATTTTATAAAAGATGAGCCTTTTGCAGTTATTTTGGCTGATGAATTGTTGAAGCCATCAATGAATAAAGGTTTTTTGAGAGAGATGGTAGAGCAATATAATGAAATTGGAGAAAAAATTAATATGCTGGGTGTTTATGAGGTGGCTCAAGATCAAGTTAATAAATATGGGATTATTGATTATGATTTTGATGAAAATAAAAAAATGAGAGTTTCGAATATGGTAGAAAAGCCAGATATTAATCAATCACCATCTAATTATGCCATAATTGGTAGATATATTTTGCAACCTAAAATTTTTGATTTTTTGGCAAAAGGAACCAAAGGGGCAGGAGGTGAGATACAATTAACTGATTCTATGGAGTTTTTGAGAAAAGAGCAACAATTTTATGCCAGTAATTTTACAGGAGAGAGGTTTGATTGCGGTAGTCCTTTTGGATTTTTGGAGGCAAATATTTCATTTGCTAGAGATGTTGATCAAGCAAAAGTAACAAAAATAGCAAAAAAATATGCAAGTTAAAATAGCAATTATTGGCACTGGTTATGTTGGTTTAGTTTCCGCAGTTTGTTTTTCTGAGCTAGGGCATAAGGTAACTGCAATTGATATTGATAAAGAAAAAATATCTGCTTTAAAAAACAAAAAAATTCCCATTTTTGAGCCAGAGATAAAAAAACTATTATCTAAAAATCTTGATAATGGTAATTTGATATTTAGTGATGACTTAAAAGTTGGAATAAAAGATCAGGATGTTTGTTTTATAGCAGTTGGAACTCCTCATAATGAAAAAACTAATCAGCCAAATTTGGATTTTGTCTGGAATGCATTAGAGAGCATTATTGATAATATTAATAATGATATTTTGATTGTTAATAAATCAACTGTGCCAATAGGGACTGCTTTTTTGATGAAAGATATTATTGCAAAACATAAAAAATATAAAATATCATTAGCATCAAATCCAGAATTTTTAAGTCAAGGAACGGCAGTTAGAAACTTTTTAGAGCCACAAAGAATAGTAGTTGGAATAGATAGCAAAGATGATGAGTTATTGCTTAAGAAAATATATCAAAAATTTATAGATAAAAAATATCCTTTTATTGTAACTAATATTTCATCTGCTGAATTAATCAAATATTCGGCTAATTCATTCTTGGCAATGAAGGTGGCTTTTATCAATGAAATTGCTTGTTTGTCAGAAGAGATAGGAGCTAATATTGATGATATAAAGCAAGCTTTGTCTTTGGATAATAGAATAGGTGATAAATTCTTAAATGCAGGACCTGGTTATGGAGGATCTTGTTTTCCTAAAGATACCCAGGCACTTAGAAAAGTTACTAAAAATTATCATCTAAAATTGCCATTAATTCAAAATATAGATGTTTCAAATAATTTAAGAATAAAAAACATCTCTCAAAAGATAAAGAATATTTTAGTAAAACATAAAGAAAATAAAATAACGATGTTGGGTTTGAGTTTTAAAACAGGAACTGATGATGTAAGAAATTCTCAATCATTAAAAATCATTAATTTTTTGCAAGAAGAAAATATAAAAATATCAGCTTTTGACCCGCAGGCAAAAATCTTTTTAAAAAAAACTGAGATATTTAATAATTTAGATCAAGCTTTAAAAAACTCTAAAATTATTTGTGTGGTAACAGATTGGCCAGAATTTAAAAATATTCCCAAAACAGATTTAGCTGATAAAATTATTATTGATTTAAGAGGAATTTATAAAAAATTTAATTTTGAAAAAGATTATTATTTATTGGGAAAAAATTTATAATTGTTATGTCTGTTGATAATTCTAAGATTGCAAGGCAGAATAGTATAAATTTTCTTAATATAATAAAAATAACATTTGACAAAACTTAACTGATTAATTAAAAGATAATATATACTAAAACAAAATTGATTTGATATAGTTTGTTAAATAACAGTAAATAATAAAATAATGTCTAGAAAAAAAATATCTCTGATTGGAGCAGGAAATATTGGTGGAACATTAGCTCATTTAATTGCTTTAAAAGAATTGGGAGATTTTGTTTTGCTTGATTTGGCAGAAGGGTTTGCTAAGGGAAAAGCACTAGATGTTGCTCAAGGGTCTGCAATTGAAGGTTTTGATGTCCGTTATCAAGGAACTTCTTCTTATGCTGATATAAAAGATTCTGATGTTGTAATTGTTACTGCGGGAATTCCAAGAAAACCTGGTATGAGTAGGGATGATTTAATTGATACTAATGCTAAAGTGATTAAATCAGTTGCTAAGGGAATTAAAGAATATGCACCAAATGCTTTTGTTATTGTAATTACTAATCCACTTGATGTGATGGTTTTTATAATGCAACAAGAAACAGGTTTTGATCCTAAAAAAATTGTAGGAATGGCAGGAGTTTTGGATAGTGCAAGGCTAAAGTTATTTTTAAGTGATGAATTGCAAGTTTCTGCAAAAGATATTAATGGTTTTGTTTTAGGAGGGCATGGAGATTCAATGGTTCCTTTAATGAGATTTACTACTGTAAATGGTATTTCTATTCCTGAATTGGTGAAAATGGGCTGGATTACTCAAGAGAAAGTAGATAAAATTATTGAAAGAACAAAAAATGGTGGTGCAGAGATTGTAAAATTATTAGAACGAGGATCTGCTTTTTATTCTCCAGCATCTAGTGCTATTTTAATGGCAGAATCATATTTAAAAGATCAAAAAAGACTTCTTCCTTGTGCAGCATATTTAAACGGTGAATATGGTTTAAAAGATATGTATGTTGGAGTGCCTGTAATAATTGGCAAAAATGGAGTTGAAAAAATTGTAGAGTTACAGTTAAATGAAGAAGAGCAAAAAGATTTTGATGCTTCTGTATCTTCTGTAAAAAGCTTAATGAAATTAATCTAATAATAATTAAAAAAACAAAATGAAAAAAATTCTTATATTATCAATCTTATTATTTTCAAGTAATGCTTATGCTATTAATTTAGATGATGCACTGAATAAATTAAAAGAGCATAGTGAAAAAGAAATAGATGATAAAAAAGAAGGAGTAAAGCAAAATGTAGAAGATAAGAAAAAAATAGATTTATTAAATAAAATAAAGGATTATAAAAATAATCCAGTTAATTTAGAGTCTATAATAGGAAATAAGCTACAAAAACAAGCTGATAAAGTTTTAGAAAAAGTTAACAATACTATCAAAGAAGTTGAAGATATAAAAGAGCAAGCTGAAGGTTATATAACATATGCAAAAGATTTGAAGGCAAAAGCTGAAAAATATTTGGCATATTGGAAGATTGTTGCATTGGCTGTTTCTTCTACTTTATTTGTTTTCTTTGTTTTGATTATTAGAATATTTTTTAGAATTAAAAATTTGTATAAATTTTTAGAAAATATTAGATCTTATAAAGATATAGAGGCAAGGGTAGCTAAATTAGAGGCAGTTGCTAATGTAAGTCAGCAACCTATTGTTACAGATAATGAAGAAAATTCTGATGTTAATAATAATGATCAGATGATGCAGAATGAAACATCTGAAGAAATTAAAGACAATGATTCAAATGTTACCAATAATGTAAATACTAATACAAATATGAAAAAAGATGAAAGAGAATAAAAGAGAGATTTTATCCCCGCATATTTCAATTTATAAGCCTCAAATAACCTCAATACTTTCTATATCTCATAGATTATCAGGGGTATTTTTATATATTGGCTTATTGTTGTTTAGTTGGTTTTTAATAGCCAAAAAGTTTTCTTATATTGTTGCATTGGATAAATATCAATTATGCTACAGCGATTTTTTTACTTCTAAAGCAGGGGTGGTAATATTATTTTTATGGTTATTGGCATTCTTTTTTCATATGTTAAATGGTGTAAGGCATTTATGTTGGGATATGGGAGCAGGGCTTGAAATGAGAGCAGTTGTAATTTCGGGAATTATTGTGGTAATAAGTACTATTGCTTTGACATCTTTTTCTTGGTTTTATGCTTATAAATATTTAATGATATTCTAAAATTATGAAATCTTATCTAAAAACAGTAAAAAACATCGGAACAGCGCATAATGGGGTAACTCATTGGTGGATGCAAAGATTAACAGCGATTGCATTATTATTATTTGCAATATGGTTTGCTACAAATGTAGTTTGTTTGGTGTTTCATCAACAAAGTTTTTCTTATTTTTTGTCAAACAGAATAAAAACAATTCTTTTCAGTGTTTTTTTGATAACGGCTCTTTATCATTCTGCTTTAGGCATAAAGGTTGTGATCGAAGATTATGTTAGTTGTCCAGTAGTAAAATTTACTATGATAATTTCAGTGAATTTTTTAGCAATTATTACAGCAATATTATTAATATTATAGATTATTTTTAGATTATGAGTAAAGCAACTAAAACAGAGTATGAAATCATTCATCATAATTATGATGTAGTAGTAGTAGGTGCTGGAGGAGCTGGCTTAAGAGCTACTTTTGGTATGGCAGAAGTTGGTTTGAAAACGGCTTGTGTTTCAAAATTATTTCCAACAAGGAGTCATACAGTTGCAGCTCAAGGAGGAATATCTGCAGCATTAGGTAATGTTACAGAAGATGATTGGAGATGGCATGCTTATGATACAATCAAGGGTTCTGATTGGCTAGGAGATCAAGATGCAATTGAATATATGTGTAAAAATGCTAAACAAGCAGTAATAGAATTAGAGCATTATGGGGTGCCATTTTCTAGAACTAAAGACGGAAAAATATATCAAAGACCGTTTGGAGGAATGACCACTGAATATGGTGAAGGTGCTCCTGCACAAAGAACCTGTGCGGCAGCTGATAGAACAGGTCATGCAATTTTGCACACTTTATATCAACAAGCATTAAAACATAAGGCTAATTTCTTTATAGAATTTTTTGTATTTGATTTATTAATGGATAAAAATGGAGTTTGTAGAGGAGTTATTGCACTTGATATGAATGAAGGAAAAATTCATGTTTATAATGCTCATATGGTAGTATTGGCTACTGGTGGATATGGAAGAGCATATTTTTCTGCTACTTCTGCCCATACTTGCACAGGAGATGGAAATGCTTTGATTGCAAGGGCAGGATTGCCATTGCAAGATATGGAATTTGTGCAGTTTCATCCAACAGGAATTTATGGAGCTGGTTGTTTAATTACAGAAGGTTCAAGAGGTGAGGGAGGATATTTGGTGAATTCTGAAGGAGAGAGATTTATGGAAAGATATGCACCATCTGCAAAAGACTTAGCTTCAAGAGATGTGGTGAGTAGAGCAATGACCATAGAAATTAATGAGGGAAGAGGAGTGGGTAAAAATAAGGATCATATATTTTTACATCTTAATCATTTAGATAAAAAAATTTTAGATGAAAGATTGCCTGGAATATCTGAAACTGCCAAAATTTTTGCGGGGGTAGATGTTACTAAAGAGCCGATTCCAGTGTTGCCTACGGTTCACTATAATATGGGAGGTGTTCCAACTAATTATAATGCTCAAGTTTTGGATTATGATAAAAAAGGAGGGACAAAAATTGTAGAAGGGTTGATGGCAGTAGGAGAGACAGCTTGTGTTTCTGTGCATGGTGCTAACAGATTAGGTTCAAATTCTTTGCTTGATTTGGTGGTGTTTGGAAGATCAGCTGCTATTCAAGCAAGAAAAGTGATTAATAGTGATGATACACCAAAAGAAGCTCCAAAAGAAGCTATTGATAAGGCTTTAGATCATTTAGATAAAATAAGATTTGCAGATGGTAAAATACATACATCAGAAATTAGATTAAATATGCAAAAAACTATGCAACAACATGCAGGAGTTTTTAGAATAGAAAAAACTATGGCAGAGGGAGTAAAAAAAATGGATAAAATTTTTGCATCTTTCAAAGATTTAAAAATAAAAGATAGAGGTTTGATTTGGAATAGTGATTTAATTGAAGCATTAGAATTAGAAAATTTATTACCACAAGCAGTAGCAACTATCAATGGAGCATTAAATAGAAAAGAGAGCAGAGGTGCTCAAGCAAGAGATGATTTTAAAGATAGAGATGATAAAAACTGGATGAAACACACTTTAATTTGGTGTGATGAAAAAGGTAAAACAGATATAAAATATAGAGATGTATCATTAACTCCAATGAGTGATGAGATGAGAGTTATTCTACCTAAAAAAAGGGTGTATTAAAATAATGGAACTAGTTTATTCGTGTAAATGTTAATAAGATTATTATCTTGCACCAAACAACCTTAAATAACAAAAAACATTTCGTGTAAATGTTAATAAGATTATTACTTTGCACCAAACAACCTTAACTAACAAAAAAAATGGTTCAATTTTCATTACCTAAGAATTCTAAGATAACTGGAAAAGGGCAGGAGTATAAATGTACTAATAAAAATGCTAAAAACTTAAAGAAATTTAAAATTTATAGATATGATCCAGAGGATGATAAGAACCCAAGAATAGATAGTTATCAAATAGATATGGATGATTGTGGTCCTATGGTTTTGGATGCTATTTTGAAAATAAAAAATGAGATAGATTCAAGCTTGACCTTTAGAAGATCTTGTAGAGAGGGAATTTGTGGATCTTGCTCTATGAATGTTGATGGTACAAATACTTTGGCTTGCATAAAACCAATTGATGAGATTAGGGGTGATGTAAAAATTTATCCTTTACCACATATGCCAGTAATAAAAGATTTGGTTCCTGATTTAAGACATTTTTATGCTCAATATGAATCAATTAAACCTTGGTTGCAATCAGATTCTAATGCTCCATCTAATAGCGAAAGATTGCAGACAATAGAGGATAGAGAGGCAATTAATGGTTTATATGAATGTGTGTTATGTGCTTGTTGTTCTACAGCTTGCCCGAGTTATTGGTGGAATGGAGATAAATATTTAGGACCTGCAATATTATTGCAAGCATATAGATGGGTGGTTGATTCAAGAGATGAATATACAGGAGAAAGACTGGATGATTTGGATGATAGTTTTAAATTATATAGATGTCATACCATTATGAACTGCACCAGCACCTGTCCAAAAAATCTAAACCCAGCAAAGGCAATAGCAGGATTGAAAAAGCTTTTGATTAAAAGGAAAGTTTGATTAGGGTTGTTAGTATAAGAACAAGTTTATTATGAATATTTTTGAGAAAGGAGATTTTAGAAAGACACCAAATAATTTCAGAGTAAAAGGTTTAATGGCTTTAGAATCTTTAACTGAGTTTCAAAATGAATTTAATATTTATGACACAGATAGCACTATAAATGTGATAAGAGATTCTATAGTAGCTAATTATCTTAACTTTGAGCTATTAAATTTTGATAAGCATGGGTTTGATGCCAAGTCTAGCAGACAAAATAGATTTTTAGAGGTAAAGCAATGTAGTATTTCTAGTAATAGATGGGGAGGAACTTGGAATGATACTAATGAAGAAAAAGCAAAAGCTTTTGGTGATAAAAGGTTTTACACTGTGGTTGGTGTATGGAAAGGAGCAAGTGATTTAGAATTTATGGCATTTGGTCAGCATCAAAGTTTGGGTGAATATTTATTAGGTAGAGTTAAAAATAGAAAAGAAGGTTCAAGGTCAACCCAAAATATAGCTATAGAAAAATTAGTTAAAGAATATAAATTTTTTATTATTTTCCCTCCTAGTAAAAATAAAGAGGTAATATACAAATTATTGGTTAATTATAAGAGATTATTTATTGATATTTTGGGCAAGAATGAAATAAAAGAAATAAGAGATGTTAAAATTTGATTTATATAACAAAAATTCCATAGAAATAGCAAAATTAGAAGAAAACTCAATACATTCGATGGTTACCGATCCTCCTTATGGTATATCTTATCAGAACAATGATTGGGATAAAGTTTTACCTAATAATGAGATATGGCAAAATGCTTTTAAAATTTTAAAACATGGATCATTTAGTTTAGTTTTTAGTTCTGTTAGATTAATGCATAGATTGATGAATGATCTTGAAGATAGTGGTTTTGTAATAAAAGATGTTTTGTTTTGGGTTTATCTAAACGGAATGCCAAAAAGTAGAAATGTAGGGTTAGAAATAGATAAAGCATTAGGTGTAGAAAGTAATAAAATAGGAAATTATAAATATGTACAAGGTTATAAGAAAAATGGGGCTAATAGTTATAAAGCAGGAGATGGTAAGTCTATATTTGAACCAAGTTCACCAGAAGGAAAAAAGTATAATGGAGCAGGGTTAGCTTTAAAGCCTAGTTATGAGCCTATAATATTAATACAAAAGCCTTTAGAGAAGGGGTTGAATGTAGCTGAAAATATTTTAAAACATGGAACAGGTGCTTTGAATATTGAAGAAACAAGAATTCCTTATGATAAAAATGAAAGTAAAGTAGGACATAACCCCCATCCTAAAGGAAGAGTCCCTAGTAATATTTTAAGAACTGATGATTTATTGGATGGTTTGGATAAATTTTTTTCTGTACCAAAAGTAAGGCAAAAAAAAGATGATTTTAACTATCACCCTACGATTAAGCCATTAGAGCTTATGAATCATTTGGTAAATTTAGTAAGTTTTAAAAATCAAATAATAATTGATCCTTTTATGGGAAGTGGGACAACAGGTGTTTCTTGCAGAGAACTAAAAAGAGATTTTATAGGATATGAAACAAATAGTAGTTATTTTGATATAGCTATAAAAAGAGTTAATGATTATGATGATTTATTAACACAAGAGAAAATTATAAGTGTTTTATAATTTTGCTTTATAAATAGATTATGAATTATATAGGATCAAAAAAATCATTATTAAATTTTTTAGAAGTTTCAATTAGTAAGGTGGTGGGAGAAGTAAAAAATTTAACTTTTTTAGATTTATTTGCAGGAACAGGGGTGGTAGGAGAGCATTTTAAAAAAATGGGAAATAAGATTATTAGTAATGATTTACAGTATTATAGTTATATTTTAAACAAAAATTATATAGAAAATCATAAAATATTAAAATTTTCTTTATTAAAGAAGGAGTTGAGTGGCTTGGACAAAATAGAATATGAAGATAGAAAATTTTTTATTTGCAAATTTTTAGAAAAACATTCCTCTGATATAGGGTTTATTTACAATAATTACTGCCCTAGTGGAACAATAAATCAAGAATTTCAAAGGTTATATTTTTCAGATAAAAATGGAAAAAATATTGACGGTATTAGGCAAAAAATAGAATCTTGGAGAGAAAGAAGATTGTTAAAGGATGATGAATATTATTTTTTGTTAGCTAGTCTTATTGAGTCAAGTGATAAAATAGCAAACACTGCTTCTGTTTATGGAGCATTATTAAAAAAAATCAAAAGATCTGCACAAAAAGATTTGAAATTAATGCCTTCAAATTTTTTCTATAATGATATAGAGCATGATGTATTTAATGAGGATATTGAGTGTTTAATAAAAAAAGTAGAAGGTGATATTTTGTATTTAGATCCACCTTATAATAACAGACAATATGCTAGTAATTATCATATGTTAGAAACTATTGCTAGATATGACAATTCAGATATTAAGGGGAAAACTGGACTTAGAGAATATAATTATCAAAAATCTAAATTTTCACAAAAACAACATATATTAAGTAGTTTTGAAAATATAATAAAAAATGCTAAAACAAGATATATATTTTTGAGTTATAATAATGAAGGGTTGATGACTAAAGAAGAGATAAAGAAAATTATGGGAATAAGAGGTAAATATGGAGTGTTTATTAGAGAATACAATAGATTTAAATCTGATAGCAATAGAGAATATAAAAAAAATAAAGTTTTAGAATATTTGTATTATGTAAAATGCAGAATGTAATTTTAAAGGTGTTTCTTGGTGACTCCTACGGGATTTGAACCCGTGTTGCAAGATTGAGAACCTTGAGTCCTAACCACTAGACGAAGGAGTCTTAAAAAAATAGAGAATGTATGATGGTGACCCCTACGGGATTTGAACCCGTGTTGCAAGAATGAAAACCTTGTATCCTAACCACTAGATGAAGGGGCCGTTAAGAAGAAAATATTTTAAATAATATTTAACTTAAAATCAAGAATTTAATTTGTAAAATGCAGATGATATAAATATAATAAGATTTTTATAAAAAATTATGGAACTGCAAAATAAAAACATTTATATTTTAGGGTTAGGTATCTCTAATATTTCTTTGATAAAATTTTTGCAAAAACAAAAAGGAAATAAAATATATATTTATGATGATTATAACAAAGATGCTTTTGTAGAAGGAACCACAAATATTGATAGCACTAAAATAAATTGGCAAAACATTGATTTTATCGTGTCTAGTCCTGTTATTCCAATAGATCACCCTACACTTCAATTAGCAAAAAAGCATAATATAGCTATTTATACTGATATAGAGCTTTTTATAAATTTCATACCACTTGCAAAAATTATTGCCATTACTGGTACAAATGGAAAATCAACTACTAGTTCTTTAATAACTCATATTTTAAAACAAGATCATAGAAAAGTTTTTTTAGGTGGCAATATTGGGATTCCTGTTTTTGATTTAGATATTTGTAATCAAGAAAAATGCTTCTATGTTTTTGAACTGTCTTCCTATCAATTAGCAAAAATGAAAAATGTCTTTATTGATGATGCTATAATTTTAAATATTACCTCTGATCATATTGTCTTTCATAAAAATATAGAAGATTATATCTTGGCTAAGGCAAAAATATTAGAAAGTAACAAAAAGGATTTTCAAGGAATTATTATTTTAAGCGATCAAGAAACTAAAAATCTCTTCAAAAAAAGACAAAGTAACAATATTTTATCAGCATCTTTTGATGATAAAAAAGCAGATATTTTTCTATCTAAAAAAAACAAACTATATAATAATAAAAATTGTGCAAATTCACAAAATATTTTGGCAACTTACATTATAGCAAAAAGATATGATATTAGTAATTTGCAAGAATCTTTAAAAAGTTTTAAGCCTCTTATTCATAGGATGGAGCTTTTAGGCACATTTAATGGTGCAGAAATATATAATGATAGTAAAGCAACTAATGCTGAGAGTAGCTTGAATGCAATAAAAATGTTAGAAAACAATATTATTTGGATAGCAGGAGGAGTGGCTAAAGAAGGTGGAATAGAAATAATACTTCCTTATTTAACTCAAATATCTAAAATATTTTTATTAGGAGAGTCAAAAAAATATTTTAAAAATCAATTAAATGATGCTAATTATAAAAATTATTGTTTAATATCTTCTTTAGAAGAGGGGTTAGAAAAAATATCTAAAATAAATAATTTAAAAAATTATAAAATTTTATTTTCTCCAGCAGCAGCATCTTTTGATATGTGGAAAAATTTTATGCATAGAGGAGATGATTTTAAAAAAATACTAAAAAATCATAAATCATATGAAGCTTTATTATAGACATAGCACTCAGCTTACTAAATGGTGGTTTTCTTTAGATCACACCATTATTTTCACGATGCTAGTAATTTTATTAACAGGGATATTAATGGTTTTTAGCAGTAGCCCTGCCATTGCTCTTAAAAATGGCTTTGTTATCAATCATTATGATAATAAGCATATTTTTTGGGTGTTTTTATTCCTAATAATAGTCTTTTCTGTTACAATTATAGATGTTTCTATATTAAGAAAATTATCATTTATTGCTTTGCTAATGTTATTGGTGATGATGATATGGATATTGTTTTTTTCTAATGAAGTTAAAGGTGCAAAAAGATGGATTTCTCTGGTTAAATTCAGTTTTCAACCATCTGAGTTTCTAAAACCTTTTTTTATTATTATAAATGCTTGGTTTTTATCAAGATATTTAAAACATTCCAATAAAAAAGGATATTTTTTATCATTTTGTTTATTTTTTATGATTATAATTCCTTTAATCTTTCAACCAGATATAGGGATGTCAATTATATTTACCATAATTTGGTTAGGACAATTGTTTTTGTCTGGTATTCCTGTTGTGATTATTTTTTTGATAATTTCTATCTTTACTGCTTTATCTTACTTGATATATATTAATTTTCCTCATGTAAAATTTAGATTAGATAAGTTTTTATTTAATGATAGTCCAACATATCAAGTAGAAAAATCATTAGATGCAATTGAAGCTGGTGGTTTGTTTGGCAAAGGATTGTTTGAAGGTAAAATAAAGCTACATCTTCCAGATGCTCATACAGATTTTATTTTTGCTGTTTTAGTAGAGGAGTTGGGAATTATAATGGCAATAGGGATCATTATTCTATATTTAATAATTATTATTAGGATTTTTATTTATATCCATAAATCTAGTGAGATGTATCAAAAACTAATTTTCTTTGGTATTATGATGCAACTTACAACACAAATATTTATTAATGTTGGAGTAAATATAAACCTTTTGCCCACTAAAGGCACAACTTTACCATTAATTAGTTATGGTGGTTCATCAATGCTCTCTACTGCTATTATTTTTGGTGTTTTGTTACAATTATCAAGAGATCGTTTTGGTAAAAAACTATATTCTGTGTAGCTATCTAATCTAATCTCAACATTTTGAACTCAGATATAGTATATATTTTTTTTAATCGCGATATTATAATTTATAGCAAAAATATTAACCCCCAAACCATTATCATATTTATTAAAGCAACAAGAACGATGCTACTTCCTACATCTTTTGCTTTTTTAGATAAAGGATGTTTTTCCATTGATATTCTGTCAACAACAGCCTCAATCGCAGTGTTTGCTAATTCTGTCATAAGAATGATTAAAATAGAGCCTATCAACAAAATTTTTTCTATTATTGTTGTGTTTGTGAAAACGGCTATTGGAACTAAAATGATTGTTAAAAAAACTTCTTGCTTAAAAGCCATTTCTGTTTGAAAACTAGCTTTTAAACCCGCAAGAGAATATAAAAAAGCTTTGATTAATCGTTTCATTTGATAATTTTTTACAAAAATTACATATTTTCGTATTTTTTAACTAAATGCTCTGGGGGATCTATGCCATATCCTGAATCTAGAACTGCTCCATAATCAGTTAAATCAAAAACTTTATTGCTTTTGATAATATAGTTGAAATGAATTTGTTTCTTTTTTTCTATATCTACATAAAACCAAGCATCTAAACCGTCACTTTTACTTCTAACTAAAAATATATTTGTTTTATTTTGTTGTTGTTGTACAAAAGACTCTTTCTTTTTAGCTAAATTAGCTAAAAGATCAGAGCCTCCTTCTTTCTTTTTTATATCTATTATGTTGTTTTTTTTTTTATATTTATCAGCAAATGAACTCATAAAATGAACCTAATTTAAAAATTAACATATAATCTTATGGTAACATAAATATAAGATTATGTCAAATTCTGCTATTTTAAATATATAAATATAGCAATGCAGAATTAAAGTAAAATTATCAAAAATCTATAAGGATTATTTTGATGATTATTGTAGACAAAAAAATCTTATCCTAGAGAATTATGGAATTACCAATAGTTCCTATTATAAAAAATGAATTTTAACTTACCATATTAATCTAATTCTTTTTATAATCTTCTTGGTCTAGGCTGTTAAACATTTGCAAAACCTCTTGATTGTTCTTATGAGATGGATGTAATGAAATAGAAAAAAGATGTATTTAGAAGGAGTAGGAATAAGATCTATTGAAAGACTTGAAGGGGTAAGTAATTCACTTATTATTCATTGGATAAGAAAGTTTTCAAAAATATTGAAGAAGAAATGATCATTATACTATTTTAGCTTTATAATTGATCTATAGCCAAAAAAACAATTTATGCTGAGCAGATTGAAGGCTATAGGTCAATTATAAAACTAAAATAGTATTAGACTAGATAGCGGAATATACTAAAATAAAACTATTTTAAACTTTAAACTTTAATCTTTTGTTTTAGTATAACTACTTTTCTACTAAATAGTCGGTAATTTATCAAAGGCAAATAAATAGCTTGCCATAATGATTAACCAGATGAAAGTTAATGGTAAAAATACTTTCCAGCCTAATCTCATTAATTGATCATATCTATATCTAGGAAGTGATGCTCTCACCCAAATGAATATAAATAACATAAATAATATTTTTATTACAAACCAAAATGTTTGAGGTAAAAATGTTAATATCTCTAGTTGAAATGGAGGAAGCCAACCACCTAAAAATAATATTACTGCAATAGCAGACATCAAGATCATATTAGCATATTCTCCTAAGAAAAACAAAGCAAAAGGCATTGATGAATATTCTACATTATAACCTGCAACCAATTCAGCCTCTGCCTCTGGCAAATCAAACGGATGTCTATTTGTTTCTGCCAATATAGAAATTACAAATATTACAAACATAGGAAAAAGTGGTAAGACAAACCAACCATCTTTTTGAGACATAACTATATCTGTTAAATTCAAACTTCCAGTAAGAAGCAATACACAAACAATAATAACACCAATAGATAATTCGTAAGAGATCATTTGAGATGCCGACCTTATAGCACCCAAAAAGGCATATTTTGAATTACTTGCCCATCCTGCAATAATAATTCCATAAACCCCCAAAGAAGAAATTGCTAAAAGATATAATATACCTAAATTTATGTCTGCTATAACAAAGGAATCATTAATTGGAATAACCGCCCAAGCAATTAATGCTAAAACATAAGTAATTATTGGAGCTAGTAAAAACAGAATCTTGTTACTCTCTGATGGAATAAGAGGTTCTTTAAACATTAATTTTAAACCATCAGCAAAAGGCTGCAACAAACCAAAAGGACCAACCACATTAGGACCCTTTCTTAATTGTATGCTAGCAATTACCTTTCTTTCAAAATAAGTTAAAAATGCAGTTGAAATAATAAGAGGAATAACCAAAAGAAATATTCTAAATATATTAATTATGCTTGGCTCTATTAATAAATAAAAATCTGATTGAAAAAAATTTTCCATTTAATCCTCTTTTTTGTTATTTTTAGCTACTGAACATTTTGCCATAGTTTGAGAACTTCTAGCTATTGAATTTGTTAAATAATAGTCAGTAACCATAGGGCTAAATTTTTCACTATTTTTTAATTTTCCTTTTTTATAATCAAATAATTTATCATCTTTTTCAATATTATAAAGATTTGCAAAAATCGGATTATTTTTAATTAAATCTTGATATAATTCAGCTTTGTTCTGATAAAAAGAAAATCCCAAAGCCTGCCTTATCACATTAGCAAACCTCCATTCTTCTTGTGCATCTCCCAATTTTTCAATGGCTTGTTTAGTTTGTTGAACTCTTCCTTCAGTATTTACATATAAAGAAGACTTCTCAACATAGCTAGTTGCTGGCAAAATTATATCTGCATAATTTGCCGAAATATCACCATTACTTCCTATGTAGATTTTCAAAACATTATTTTTTATTTTAGCAACTTCATCAGAATCATAATTCAGCAAAAATAAAATATCTAACTTTCCTGATTTAGCTTGTTCTAAAATATTTTTTGTGTTAAGACCCTTATCTTGCGGATAAAATTTTAAATCTAAAGCACCAACTCTATTTGCTGCATTATGCAAGACATTATAGCCATTCCAATTCTTTTTGATAATTTGAAACTTTTCTACAATCTGATTAATAGTGCTAAGCAAAGCTTCTGAATCAGATCTAATAAAGCAAGACTCTCCTAGAATAATAATCGGTTTTTTAGCTTTTTCTAATAATTTTGCAAATTGATGTTTGTTAGCTAAAATTTCTTCTAATATAGAAACATTATCTCCTAAATCCAAATAAGAATAAGTCAAATCGCTAGCTTCTCCAATATTTGCAATAGTTAAATTTTTGTTGTTTCTGAATTGCTGCCCAATTCTAGCATTTAAAACACTAGCTTCTAATCTTGGATTAACTCCTATTAATAAGCATAAATCTGCTTCTTCAATTCTCTCAATGCTACTGTTAAATAAATAAGAAGATCTTGCTTGTTCTCCTTTCATAACAGAATTTTTAGCTCGTGCATCATAATTGTCGCAAGATAAATCTTGCATTAATTTTTTAAAAATAAATAAAGATTCACTATCTGCTAAATCTCCTGCAAGAGTAGCTATTTTCTCATTCTTTGTTTTAGTAATTTTGCTTATTATCTCGGCAAGCACAATTTGACTAGTTGATTCTTGTAACCTACCATCTTTTCTTAAATAATATTTATCTAATCTTTGAGTTTTTAAACCATCTACCACAAATCTTGTTTTATCACTGATCCATTCTTGGTTTATTTCTTCATTTAATCTTGGTAATATTCTCATAATCTCCTTTCCCCTAGAATCAATTCTAATATGAGATCCCAAAGCATCATTTACATCAATAGAATCAGTGGAAGTTAATTCCCAAGATCTAGCTTTGAAAGCATAAGGTTTTGAGGTTAAGGCTCCAACAGGACATAAATCTATGATGTTTGCCGATAATTCAGAAGATAGGGTTTTATCAACATAAGTGCTGATTTCCATTTCTTCTCCTCTGCCAATTGTTCCAATTTCTTCTATACCTGCAATTTCTGTAGCAAACCTAACACATCTAGTGCAATGAATGCATCTAGTCATTTCAGTTTTTATTAAAGGGCCAAATTCTTTTTCTGGAACTGCTCTTTTTTCTTCTCTATATCTACCTTCATCTCTGCCATAAAACAAAGCCTGATCTTGCAAATCACACTCACCAGCCTGATCACAAATAGGGCAATCTAGTGGATGGTTAATTAGTAAAAATTCCATTGACCCTTTTCTTGCATTTTTGGTCATTTCAGAATTAGTTTTGATAACCATTCCTTCCATCACATTAGTTGCACAAGAAGCAATAGGTTTTGGAGGACCACCAACCATTTCTACTAAACACATTCTGCAATTTCCAGCAATTGATAATTTATCGTGATAACAAAATCTTGGAATTTCAATACCTACATAATCACAAGCTTGTATTAAAGTAATTCCTTGAGGAACCATATGTTCTTTGTTATCAATGGTTATGTTTACTTTAGTTGCAATGTTAATTTGAGATTCTGTAGTCATTTGTTAAATATAATTTTTAATTCTTTCTAATATAACAGGTTTAAAATGCCTGATTAAACCTTGAACTGGCCAAGCAGCAGCATCACCTAAGGCACAAATTGTGTGTCCTTCTATATTTTTTGTTAATTCATATAATTGTTCTATTTCATCTTTTCTAATGTCTCCTTCAACCATTCTATTCATAATTCTCATTATCCAGCCAGTTCCCTCTCTGCAAGGAGTACATTGACCGCAAGATTCATGTTTATAAAAAGCAGATAATCGAGCAATTGCTTTAATTATGTCAGTGCTTTTATTCATTACAATAACTGCGGCTGTTCCCAGTCCTGATTGAACTGCTTTCAAAGCATCATAATCCATAGTAACTGTAGAACAAATATCTTTTGGTAAAAGTGGCACAGATGAACCACCTGGAATGACTGCTAATAAATTCTCCCAGCCACCAATCACACCACCTGCATGTTTTTCAATCAAAGTTTTTAATGGAATACCCATCACTTCTTCAACATTACAAGGAGTATTTACATGACCTGAAATAGAAAAAATTTTAGTTCCTGTGTTGTTTTTCTTACCTAATTCAGCAAACCATTTAGATCCTCTTCTCAAAATTGTTGGAATTACCGCGATTGTCTCAACATTATTGATGATTGTTGGGCATCCATAAAGTCCTTTGATGGCAGGGAAAGGAGGTTTTAATCTTGGCATACCTTTATTACCTTCTATTGATTCTAACATTGCCGTTTCTTCTCCGCAAATATAAGCTCCTGCTCCTCTATGTACAAAAATTTCTATGTCCCAGCCAGAAGAACAAGCATCTTTGCCGACTAATCCTGCTTTTTTTGTTTCTTTTATAGCATTTTCTAAAATTACAGCCTCATTATAGAATTCACCTCTGATATAAATATAGCAAATATGAGCATTTATTGCTTTTGCGGCTAAAACTGCTCCTTCAATTATTTTGTGAGGTTCGTTTCTGATTATGTCTCTATCTTTACAAGTGCCAGGTTCTGATTCATCTGCATTTATCACCAAATAATGCGGATTTGTTACAGTTTTTGGCATAAAGGACCATTTCATAGCAGTTGGAAAACCAGCTCCTCCTCTACCTCTTAGACCAGATTCTTTTATTTCTCTTACTAATTCAGTGAAATCTTTTTTTAGAAATTTTTTAGTATCTTTCCAATCTCCTCTTTTTTTAGAATTTTCTAAAGAAGATCCTTCGAATCCATATAAATTAGTAAAGATTTTATCTTCTTTGTTTAGCATTTTATAGAAATTTATTTATCTTTTATAAAGATTGTTCAATATAAATTGATGCCATAAGAAATCAAGTTAAATGAAAAATTTAATTAAGAAATTTTTCTAATAATTTTAATATCTGCTTATTATCTCCTTCTGTCCATAGATTGTCTAAAGATTCTTGATGATAGTGATTTTTGAAAGCTATGATAATTTTCTGAGTTTTTTCATAAAAAAAGCCATCTATTTTTATTTGATAACCAAATTTTTGCAAATTTTTTTGTAATTTTGTTACTTCATTATTTTTATCACCAAATTTAGCAATTATTTTTGCAGATTTTTGATAAGGTAAATATATACCAATATTATGCTCTGCTAATTTTTTCCAATCAAAATACTTACCTGGATCATCTTTTCTTTGTGGAGCAACATCACTATGACCAATAATTAATTCATTTTTGATTAAAGGATATTTCTTTTTTAATGTTGTTATTAATTTTATTAATGTTTGATATTGCTCTTCTTTAAATAATTCTTTACCATTATTTTCTATTTCTATACCAATTGAATTATCATTGAAATTTTCTATATTTTTAAAAAAACTAACACCTGAATGCCAAGCTCTATCTTTTTCTTGAACAAACAAAATAACCTCTCCTTTTTTATCAATAAGATAATGGCTACTTACTTCTGAATTTCTATCCATAAATCTTTGTATAGTATCTTCTTTAGAAAGCTCGGTATAATGAATGATGATAGAGTTTATTTTTTTGTTTCTTTTATTAAAATTTGGAGAAAGTAGTTGTAACATAGATAGTATTTTTTTATAATAATAATTTTTAATTTTAATATTTTATAACATTGCTAAAACAAGAAATTTATCAAGGAAAAGCAAAAATTCTATATAAATCTGATAAAGAAGAAGAAATTTATCAATATTTTAAAGATGATGCTACTGCCTTTAATAATCTAAAAAAAGATATTATTCAATCAAAAGGAATTTTAAATAATTATATCTCTGCACATATAATGAAATTGTTAAGTAAAAACAATGTAGAAAATCATTTTATTAAAAGAATAGATGATAGGGTGCAATTAGTTAAAAAGCTAGAAATACTACCATTAGAAATTATTGTTAGAAATGTTGCCGCTGGTTCTATTTGTAAAATTTTAACAATAAAAGAGGGGCAAAAATTTTCCAAACCAATTATAGAATTTTGTTATAAAGAAGATAAATTAGGAGATCCCTTGATTAATGAAGATCACATAGAAAAAGTGTTGACAATCGCTAATAAAGCAGAAATATCTAAAATTAAAAAAACAGTTTTGGTGATTAACAATATTTTACAGAAAATGTTTGATGAGGCAGACATTATGTTGGTAGATTTTAAAGTAGAATTTGGTAAAGACAAAGCAGGGAATATCATCTTGGCAGATGAAATAAGTCCTGACTCTTGCAGATTATGGGATAAATACACTAATCAAAAAATGGACAAAGATAGATTCCGTTTAGATTTAGGAGATTTTATAAGAAATTACAACGAAATTGCCAAGAGGTTGGGAGTGGAGATTAATTAATATTATTTATAAAAGTTTTCTCTACTTCCTACTTTTATACTAATCTGCAGATAAAATCAATATTGTGAGATTAGATTAGTATATAATATTGAAAATAATGTTATTTACCTATTAGGTTTTTTAGTTCAAACATTATGCAAAAAAATAAAATTAATAAAACTATTCTAAAATAAAGTAAGAAAAAAGTAAATAAGAAAAACATATTTACAACTTTTTTTAAATTCTAGCAAATAATCCTTTAGGTTCGGGTAAGTTTATGCCAGTTTGTAATGAATATTCTAGTTTAGAAAAACATCTTTTATCTTGGTTGACAGCTAATAAATCCAAAATTTTATTGCTGGAATTAGGTATTATTGGCAGAAAATAAATGGCAATTACTCTGATTAGATCTAATGCTACATATAATACATTCTCCATTCTTTCTGTATCTGTTTTTTTCAAATGCCAAGGAGCATTTTTATCAATATATTCATTTGTTTTAGAGGATAATTCTATCACTTTTTCTATATATTTATGAAATTGTTGATTATCTATATATTCTCTTAATTTATCTATTAAATTATAAGAATATTGTAATAATTCTTTATCTTCTGCTAATGGATTGTTGTTTTTTGGTATTTTCGCATCACAGTTTTTCTGCACAAAACTACATATTCTTTGAGTTAAATTTCCTAAATTATTTGCTAAATCGCTATTTGTTTTTCTAATTAATTCTTTTTTAGAAAAATCTCCATCTTGTCCAAATGGCATTTCTTTCATTAAAAAATATCTAACTTTATCAACTCCAAATTCTTCTGCTAAAGCCAAAATATCTATAACATTACCAAGAGATTTTGATATTTTTTCTCCTTCATTAGTCCACCAACCATGAGCAAATATTTTTTTAGGAAGCTCCATATCTATGGCCATTAAAAAAGCAGGCCAATAAACACTATGAAATCTAATGATATCTTTACCCACAATATGCACATCGCAAGGCCAATATTTTTTATATAATTCTCCATTATTTATAAAGTCTAAAGCAGAAAGATAATTAACTAAAGCATCAAGCCAAACATACATAATATGCTTTTTATCATTTGGAACTTTTAATCCCCAAGAAAAACTAGTTCTAGAAATGGAAAGATCTTTTAATGCTCCTTGTTGATATTTTTTTCCTCCCCTAACAAAAGAAACAACTTCATTATATCTTGATTTTGGAGCAATAAAATCAGGGTTGTTTTCATATAATTCTAATAATCTATCTTGAAATTCTGATAATTTAAAAAAATAACTTTCTTCTTCAATCCATTTTACTTCTGCTCCTGTTGGAGCTTTCCCTCTTATTAATTCACTTTCATTGTAATAACATTCATCTCTTATGGAATACCAACCTTTATAATTAGATTTATAAATATATCCTTTTGCTTCTAGTTTTTGCCAAAAAAATTGAGCAGTTTTTTTGTGTCTTTCTTCGGTTGTTCTAATAAAATCATCATAAGAAAAATTCATTTTATTTGCTAATTCTTTAAAAGCTAAAAAATTTTTATCTGTCCAAGCTTTGGTGCTGACATTATTTGCAAGAGCAGATTTTTCTACTTTTTGTCCATGCTCATCTGTCCCTGTTAAAAAATAACTATCATAATTATCTAGTTTTTTAAATCTTGTCATAATGTCGCAAGCAAGAGAAGTGTAACCATGACCAATGTGAGGTTTGTCATTAACATAATAAATAGGGGAGGTTACATAAAAAGTTTTTTTCATATTTGATTATATTTTTTTTAAAGCTCTTAGGTAGTTTAAGGTAAAATTAACAGTATCTAAATTTAATGAAATAGTTTTTTGAGAATCTTCTAAAAAGTTTTTTATAAAATTTTGATAATTTTTTATTAGTTTTTTGTTGTTGATATCGTATCTTTCCCTAATTAAATATATAATTATAATTACAAAATCTTCAAATAATTCTAAATTATCTTTAAAAGAAAATTTTTTGCTAAAATTATGTAAAGCATAATTGTCATTTGCTAAAATTTTTTCTAATTCGTGTAACATATCAAGAGAGTTTTTTGTAGAAAATTCTAAAATTTTTCCAGGTTGGTGAGGAAAAATTTTTGCTAATGTTTCTATATTCTCTATTTTATGTTTTTCTAAAATAGCAATTGTATCAGATTTTTTTAATCTTGGTAGTTTTACTTGTTGGACTCTAGATAAAACAGTGTCTAAAAGATTGTTTTTGTTATGAGAAATTAAGATAAAATAGGCATTTTTTGGTGATTCTTCTAGGGTTTTTAAAAGATTATTACTAGCTGATATATTTAATTTATCAGCAGAATCAATTAAGATAATTTGCTTGCTATCTTCATAAGGAGTTAATGCTAATAATGATTTTATTTTTTTGCTATTATCAATGGTTATTTCTTTCTTTTTGCTTTTTTGTTCTTCTTCGTCGATGATTAATAAATCAGGATGTAGTTTTATATTAGAATATCTAGTTATGGTGTTTTTCAGCAGTTGTTTGATGAAATATTCGGCCAGAAATCTTTTGCCACTACCTTTTAATCCGTGAAGCAAAATTGCATTAGGAAATTTATCTTGTGTTATTAGGTTATTATATTTTGCAATTACTTCATCATAAGCTATAGGTCTTTCGGGTTCTTCTGTTATGTCAAAAAGCATTACAAATATCAGGGTTTAATTATAAGGTTACCTCTTAAAAATACATAGTTCTTTTGCATTTGTCCAGCAATTTTAAAATGTTGTTTTTTTAGATTGCATAATGTAAATAATTAGCTTAATTTAAAAAAATATTTACACGACTTGATAAGGAAGTTTTTTTTGCAATTAGTAAGTTTTATTACAATAAACTCTATTTCCTAGTCCTTACAAGTTCAGTGTTGCAATAGATAAGCTATGCTCAGAGTAATTTTATTGTTATAACATACTTAAAATTACAATGTGTAAATGTTAAAGAGATTGCAAAACTGTTAATAACAACCTTAACTTAAACAAAATATGACTGATGCTAAGAAGCAGAATTTAAAAGTAAATATTGGTAATAAGAATTTGACTTTTGATTTGCTTGAAGGAACGGAGTTTCCAAGAGCAATTGATGTTAGAAATTTATATAAAGAAACAGGTAATTTTACTTACGATCCGGGTTTTATGTCAACGGCATCTTGTGAATCTGCAATAACTTATATAGATGGAGAAAAGGGGATTTTGAGATATAGAGGTTATCCGATTGAAGAATTAGCACAAAATAGTAATTTTTTAGAGACATCATATTTATTATTAAATGGTGAATTGCCTAGTAATAAAGAATATCAGGATTTTGAATATAAAATCAAGCATCACACAATGATTCACGAGCAATTGAGCTTTTTATATAGAGCTTTTCCAAGAAAAGCACATCCAATGGCTATTATGGTTGGTGCGGTTGCTTCTCTTTCAGCTTTTTATCATGATGAAACTGATATTATGGATGAGTGGGCTAGAAAAAGAGCTTGTCACAAAATGATTGCTAAAGTTCCAACATTAGCAGCTTATGCTTATAAATATTCTATGGGTCAGCCTTTTGTTCAGCCTAGAAACGATTTATCATTTTCAGGTAATTTTTTAAGTATGATGTTTTCTGTTCCTGCAGAAGAATATCAAGTAAATCCAATTTTAGAAAAAGCATTAGGTAAAATTTTTATTTTACATATGGATCACGAGCAAAATGCTTCAACTTCAACGGTTAGATTAGCAGGGTCTAGTGGAGCAAATCCTTATGCTTGTATTGGAGCTGGAATTTCTTCATTATGGGGACCTGCTCACGGAGGAGCAAATGAGGCAGTGTTAAAAATGCTAGAAAAAATTGGAGATGCTAAAAATATTGATAAATTTATTGCAAAAGCTAAAGACCCTAAAGATTCTTTCAGGTTAATGGGGTTTGGTCATAGAGTTTATAAGAGCTATGATCCAAGAGCTACAGTTTTGAAGCAAACTTGTAAAGAAGTTTTAGATGAGTTAAATTTAGCAAATGATCCTCTTTTGGAAATAGCAATGAAATTAGAAAAAATTGCTTTAGAGGATGAATATTTTGTTTCAAGAAAGCTATATCCAAATGTAGATTTTTATTCTGGAATAATTTATAAAGCGATGGGTATTCCTGTGCAATTATTTACGGTAATGTTTGCTATTGCAAGAACTGTTGGTTGGGTATCTCAATGGAAAGAGATGATTGAAGATAAAGATTCTAAGATAGGTAGGCCAAGGCAAATATATATTGGTCATAATAAAAGATCATTTACCTCTATTAATAAAAGAAAATAAATAATATGAGATTTGTTTTAATTGTAATATCGTTATTTATAGTTTTTTCTTGTAGCCAAAAGCCTGCTCCTATTGCTTATAAGGGAGAAAATTTTTTTTATAAAAATTCTCCTGTTTATATTGCTAAAACTTTAAAATTAAAAACAAGAAATGTTGCCAAAATAAAGAGAAATCTAAAACCTAATCAAATAAAAATCAAAAAAGGTGATAATTTATATTTTATTGCCAAGGATTATAAAATTTCTTTAAGAGAGCTGATAGAATATAATAACTTAAAACCTCCTTATGTGGTTTATCCTGATGATATTGTAGAAATACCAAACAACAGAGAAACTTATATTGTGGCAAGAGATGATAATCTAACAATGATTGCTAAAAAACATAATATTTCTTTTGCTGAGTTAGTCAAAATAAATAATTTTGATAGAAAATATAAAGTTAGGATAGGCGAGGTGTTGATTTTGCCTTATGGTTCAAAAAAAGAGATAAAGAGAGTTAGAGTTGCAAAGAAAATCCAAAATAAAAAAATTCAATTTATTTGGCCTATAAAAGGAAATATAATAAAAAGTTTGGTCCAAGAAAAGATGGTGTTCATAATGATGGAATTAATATTGTGGCAAATATAGATAGTCCTGTAAAAGCATCAGCAAAAGGAAAAATTGTTTATGTTGGTAGTGAATTAAAAGGTTATGGTAATTTGATTATTATAAAACATAGTAATAACTGG